>JBDLRI010000052.1:0-88691 GCA_039800105.1 Pseudomonadota bacterium | reverse complement strand
GGCCTGCTCGTGCTGGGACCGTCGGAATCGGCGATGGGACTCGATCACCTCGTGCGACGCGCGACCGATTCCGTCTATGTTCCACGGAGGGACAGGTGAACGACGACCTGCTCCCTCCACGCCGACCGACGCGTGACATCGTCGTCGGAATCTCGGCAATGGCCGTGTCCAACGACCCGGACAGCCTGCTCGTGACCCACAACCTCGGCTCATGTGTCGCCGTGTGCGTGCACGATCCGGTGAGCCGTATCGGCGGCCTGCTGCACTACATGATGCCGCTGTCCTCGGAGCGCGCGCCCCACACGCCGCTTCGTGCCGAGACCTACGCCGACACCGGCGTGCCCCTTCTCTTCGAGCGCCTCTACGCGCTCGGCGGCGTCAAGACGCGCATGCGCGTCGTCGTCGTCGGGGGTGCCACCATCACGCGGGCGACGCAGGCGGCGGCCGCCGGGGCCATCGGGACGCGCAATTACGTCGTCCTCCGCAAGATGTTCTGGCAGAACCAGGTCATCATCGCCGCCGAGGACGTGGGCGGCATCGATGCCCGGAGCGTCCGAATGGACGTCGGCACCGGCGTCGTGACCGTCACCACG
The DNA here is from genome assembly GCA_039800105.1 of Pseudomonadota bacterium. Lineage (GTDB taxonomy): Bacteria > Myxococcota_A > UBA796 > UBA796 > SXON01 > CAMAXZ01. The sequence goes on along the minus strand of JBDLRI010000052.1, from coordinate 88,098 downwards.
CTACGCGGCGAACGCACCCTCTGAGGAGAACCGAGATGTCCTTCCGCATCCTCGTCGTCGATGACAGCCCCGTGGCGCGGAAGGTCGTTCGCCGCGCGCTCAGCATGTGCGGACTGGAACTCGCGGAGATCCACGAGGCTGCCAGCGGACTGGAGGCACTCGACCAGCTCCGCCGAAACTGGATCGATCTCGTCGTGACCGATGTGCACATGCCCGAGATGACCGGCCAGGAGCTGGTGGAGGCGATGCGCTCCGATGATTCGCTGGCGGACGTGCCGGTCATCGTCGTGTCGTCCGACACCACCGATTCGCGACGCGATGCGATGCTCGCCATGGGCGCGAAGGACTACCTCGTAAAGCCGATCACGCCCGAGCGGATGCGAAGCGCCGCGCTGCGTGCCCTCTACCCGGAGAACGCCGATGTCCAATGACCTCGCCGAGTTGCTTCCTGCGCTGGCCGAGAGCATTGCGATCTCGCTGCAGGAGGGCGCGTTCATCATGTGCTGGCAGGTCGACGATACAGGCGAGCTGCCCGCCCCGGTTCTTTATGCGGAGGTCGCGGTGCGCTGCGCTCACCGGACGCTGTTCGTCGGAATCAGCGTGACGAACGCGCTCGCGCGCCAAGTGGCGCAAGACACGCTCGGGGAACTGGACGCCGCCGCCATCGCGCAGGAAGACGTCCGGGACGCCGTCCTGGAGCTAGCAAACGTGGTCGCCGGGCGCCTTTCGCGCAGCGTGAGCCACGATGGCGCACTCGTCTCGCTCTCCGCCCCTTCCCTGCGTGTGGCACCCCATCCCGACGGGATGCACGTCGCGATGGCGACGGACGGCGGCGAGCTGATCCGGTGCACGCTCCGCGAGGCGGGACCATGAGCCACACCGCGGTCGCGGCACCCATCCGGGTGCTGATCGTCGACGATTCACCGATCATCCGCATGTCGTACCGGATGCTCCTCGAGGCCGATTCCTCCTTCCTCGTCGTGGGCGAGGCGGGGGACCCGTACGAGGCGCGCGAGCTGATCCTGGCCCACGATCCCGATGTGATCACGCTGGATGTCGAAATGCCGCGCATGGATGGCATCACCTTCCTGCGCAGGCTGATGCATTTCCGACCAACGCCCGTGGTGGTGATCTCAAGCGTGGCAGGGAAGGGCTCGGCAATGGCGGTGGAGGCCCTGCACATCGGTGCCGCGGAGGTTGTCGACAAGCCGGGCACCGCCCTCGCGCGCCAGCGGTTCGGCCCTACGCTGACGGAGGCGCTCCGTGCGGCGGTGCAGTCGCGCCCGCAGCCGCGCACGAACGGTCCACCGGTGTCTTTGGGTGCCGCGCCGGCCGCGGCATTGATCGCCATCGGCGCCTCCACGGGCGGTCCGGCGCAGCTGCTCGAAACGCTGCCGCGGTTGCCAAAGGACCTTCCACCGGTGGTCATCGTGCAACACATGCCCGAGGGTTTCACGCGGGCCTTCGCGGACCGGCTCGCGCGCGCGTCCGGCCACGACGTGCGGGAGGCGCAATCCGGCGAGGTGCTTCAGCCCGGGATGTTCCGCGTCGCGCCCGGCGGAAAGCACGTGGTGCTCGCCGGCACCGCGGCCAGCGCTCGGACGGTCGTGCAAGACGGTCCGATGATCAATTTCCACCGGCCCAGCGTGGACCTGTTCCTCCAGACGGTCGCACGCACCTGCGGCGCATCCGCTGTCGGGGTCCTGCTCACCGGGATGGGGGAAGACGGCGCGCGCGGTCTGCTCGCGATGCGACAGGCCGGCGCGACGACGCTCGGCCAAGACGAGGCGACGAGCATCGTCTACGGGATGCCCAAGGCCGCCTACGACATCGGCGCCGTGGGCCGACAGGTGGCGATCCAGCATCTCCCGACCGCCATCGTCGAGTCCGTGCGCACACGAGGCTAGTCGACGGGGGGATCGCGTCGGGATGACCGCGTGCGCCGCTCCAGCCAGGTGTGCGCGTGCCGGAGGACGACCGTGGAGATCGCGGCACACACCACGCCTCCCAGCACGTCGGCCAACCAGTGCTGCTTGACCAGGAGCACGCTGACCGCGACGCAGGCGGCGAGCACGGCGGAGCCACGCCAGACCGGGCTCCCCGCACGACGCAGGGCGGAGGCGCACAGCACGCTGTTCGCGACGTGGAGACTCGGGAAGGTGTTGGTCGCGGGATCATTCACCTGCAGCAGCATCACGGCGGTCTCGGACAGACCCAGCGCGGGATCGACGACGGGTCGCGGATACGCCGCCGGCCACAGGATGAAGATCGGGACGGCGATCGACGCGTTCACGAGAAAGGCGGCCATGGCGGCGCGAAACACGGATGTGTCACGGAGATGTATCGCCGTGATCACGAAGGTGCCGAAGTAGAACCCCAGGTAGATCCACACGGCGTGCGGCACGAAGGGGATCGCCGCGTCCCATCGCGTGGCCCACCACGGCGAGGTCGTGGAGGACGGCACGTGGCGCCCGATCCCCTGGTAGGCCCCCATGATGAGCGAGAACAGCGACAGGGCTTCCACGGCCCTGCGGCGCGCGGGCAGAGGGTTCACGGCAGGTCCCGCATGCGGGCAACATACCCACGCAGCCGCCCGGGACGCTATACGACCGCGACCCCTTCGGAGGCAACCGTGGACTTTCTGGAACGACTGCACTGGCGCTACGCGACGAAGAAGATGCTCCCCGCCACCCCGGTGCCCGATGCGACGGTCGAGCGGATCCTCGAGGCGGCGCGCCTTGCGCCCTCGTCCAGCGGTCTCCAGCCCTTCGAGATCGTGGTGGTCACGAACGCCGAGATGAAGGCGCGCCTGTCCGTCGCGGCGTGGGGGCAGCCGCAGGTGCGGGACTGTTCCCACCTGCTCGTGTTCGCTGCGTGGTCCAACTACACCGCGGAGCGCATCGACGCGTACTTCGACCTCTCCGCGCAGGTCCGCGGCAGCCGCCCCGAGGGCGCGGAGGCCTACCGCAAGCGCCTTCACGAAACGGTGCTGCCGCGACCGGCGGAGGAAAACCATCACCACGCGGCGAAGCAGGCGTACCTCGCGATGGGGTTCGCCCTGGCCGCGGCGGCCATCGAGGGCGTGGACAGCACGCCGATGGAGGGCTTCGACGCCGCGCAGCTGGACGCCATCCTCGACCTTCCGGCGCGGGGTCTGCGCGCCGTGACGCTCCTGCCGCTCGGGTACCGCGACACGCAAGGCGACTGGCTGCTGCCGCTGGCCAAGGTGCGCCGCCCGCGGGCCAGCTTCGTGACCACCGTCGGCTGAGGCCGGAGCCCCCATGTCGCTGCTGGCCCTCGTGGTGCTGGGCGTCGCCGAGTCGGCACCCTTCCGCCTCGTCTCGCGTGTGCCGCTCGCACCCGATGCGCACGATGCGGCGCTCGAGACGGCCGCCGGCCTGGCCCCGCCGGATGCCGACCACGTCGAGGTCGTCTACCGCGACTCCCACGGGGTGATGCACCCGGCGGAGCACCCCCTGCCGCGCGCGTCGGGACTCCCAGGGGGCCGCACGGCGCCCGCCATGCCCGCCGTGGACCTCCCCGGACACGGCACCGGCGCGCTGTCGGGTCGCGCCGTGTACCTCTCCCAGTGCCACGGGTGGCTGTGGTTCGACACGCTCGACGCCTTCAGCACGCAGCGCGGCAACGTGTACGACACCGTCGAGGACTTCCACAACCCCGAGGCGACGAACCAGTTCCTGGCCCGCATGCTGGAGAACGCGGGCGCGGCGGTCTACACCGTCCGCGAGCGGGACCCCCAGCCCCGCGCTGCCGTCGTCGACGACGGCGACCCCGGCTACGTCGAGACCGGGAGCGGCTTCCAGTCGGGCGGCGCGGGGTGGTCGGACTCGGGTCCCTGGGCGTACGGAGAGAACCCCTTCACCTCCGGTGGCACGCGGCGCTTTCCGGCCGACGACCTCACGGTGGCGCGCTGGACACCCGACGTGCCCGCGGACGGGTGGTACGCGGTGTACGTCTCCTGGGACGCAGCCCCCGACCATGCGCCGGACGCCCGCTACCGGCTGACGCACGCGGGAGGGGTGATCGAGCGCCGCTTCGACCAGCGCGTGCACGGCTCCACCTGGCAGTACGTCGACACCCTGTGGCTTCCCGAGGGCGTGGGAGGCCTCCGCGTCGAGCTGGGTGGACCGAGCCGTGTGCCGGGGGCCCTGCTCTCGGCCGACGCGATCCGCATCGGCGGCGGCCTCGGGGACGTCGAGCGTCACGGAAGCCCCACGGGCCGGCCACGCTGGGAGGACGCAGGCGTGCTGTCCACCCAGTTCCTCGGCGCGCCCGCGTCGGTGTACGATCCCTACGACGAGGGCAACGGGAGCGACCCCTCCTCCCGCTCGCGATGGGCGGCGTGGGAACACCCCGACGGGGAAGACGCCGTCTACGTGAGTTGGCACTCCAACGCCGGCGGCGGCAGCGGCACGAGCGTCTACACCTACGAGGGTGGCAGCGGTCCCGCGGTGGAGGGCTCCGAGACGCTCGGCCAGTTGCTCAACGAGGAGCTCGTCGAGGCCATCCGGGCCAACTGGGACCCGGCGTGGCGGGACCGTGGGCACCGTACGGCGGCCTTCTCCGAGGTCAACCCCTACCACAACCCGGAGATGCCCGCCGCGCTCGTGGAACTCGCCTTCCACGACCATCCGTACGACGTGGAGCTCCTGAAGGATCCACGCTTCCGGCTCGATTCCTCGCGGGCGATGACGCGCGCCATCATCCGATACTTCGCCGAACGGGACGGCATTCCCGCACGCTATCCGCCCGAGCCGCCCGTTTCCCCCGCCGTGCGCCACGGCGAGGACGGAACGCTCGTGGCATCGTGGAACCCTGGCCCTTCGGGCTTCCCGTACGGCGACCCGGCCGCGCGGTACCGCGTGGAGACCTCGGCGGACGGTCGCGCCTGGCGTGCGCCGGTCGAGGTGGACACGCCGTACGCCGTTCTGGACACCCCCCCGGGAGAGACCGTCTTCGTTCGGGTGAGCGCCCTCAACGACGGGGGCGCGAGCTTCCCCTCGCCCGTCATGGGGGCGCGCCGGTCGCCCGACGGACGCGCACCCGTGCTGGTCGTGAACGCCTTCGACCGCTTCGACGGTGGACTGCTCCCCTGGGAGGACGTGCCGTACGGTCTCGGGAACGTCCGACGCATGGACGTCCAGAGGGTCAACGCGTTCGACACGGTCGTGGCGCACGGAACCGCGATCTCCTCCGTCGGCTGGCCGTGGGAATCCACGAGCGACGAGCGCTACACCACGGAGTTCGCCGACGAGGGGCACGCGCTGGTCATCTGGTCGACGGGCGAGGAGTCGACCGTCGACGAGACCCTTGACACCGCGCAGCAAGGCGCCCTTCGCAGCCACGTACAGGCGGGCGGGGCGCTCTGGGCGAGCGGCGCGGAGATCCTCTGGGACCTGGACTTCCGCGGGGACGCGGAGGACGGTGCGTTCGCGATCGAGATCCTCGGCGCCGCGCTGGGCCACGATGACGCCGGCACCACGCGGGTCACCGGCGAGGGCCCGCTCGCCGGGCTCCTGCTGGACTTCGGCGAGGAGGACGGCGCCACCTACCCGGTGGAGTTCCCGGACGTGCTGGACACCGCGCGCACGGTGATCGCCCGCTACGAGGGCGGCGGGGTCGCTGCCGCGTTCGGCGAACGCGTCGCCCTGTTCGGCTTCCCGTTCGAGACGATCGGCGACCCCCGCGCGCGCGACCTCGTCGCCGCGGCGCTCCTGCCGATGCTGGTCCCCGACTACGCGCCCCCCTCCCAGGATACGGGCGTGACGGCCGGCGACTCCGCGGAGACGCCCGACGCCGAGCGGGTCGGTCCCGAAGCGAAGACGGACGCATGCGGCTGCGGAAGCGCCGGACGCGCACCCGCCGGGGCCCCATGGGTGGCACTCGCCGCCGCGCTGGTGCTGCTCCTCCGCCGCGGCGCGTCCCGTGGGCGTCGGTTGCATTACGGACACGACCGTTCACGCTGACCCCCCGGCCGCGTGCGGGGTACGACACCGGATGCCTGCCCCCGCCTCGTCCCTCGCCGCGTTCGGCGCCGTCTTGGTCCTGTGCGCCTGCGACACGTCCGGCGCGCGGGATACCGCGGAACACGACCGCGCGCACCCGGACGACACCTCCGAGAGCGCCACGCCCGACGCGTGCCGGTGGACCACGCCGCTGCCCGCGACCTGCGTTCCGACCTCTCCGGACGGGGAGGGTCCCTATTGGCGGGCCGACGCCCCCGAGCGCGCCGCGCTCAACGTCGCCGACGCGACGGGAACGCGGATGTTCGTGGCGGGTCGGGTGCTCGACAGCGCGTGTCGGCCGGTCGCGGGCGTGCGGGTCTACCTGTGGTCCGCCGGTCCGGACCTCACCTACGACCATCTCGCGGCGGACCCGAACCTGTACGGCTACCAGACCACGGCGCCCGACGGGACCGTGTGCTTCGAGACCCTGCGGCCGCTTCCGTACGGCCCGCCCGAAGCCCGCCTTCCTGCCCACTTCCATGTGAACGTGCTCGACAACGACGTGAAGCGCCTGACCACCCAGCTTCGCTTCACGGGAGATCCCTACCTCGGGGCAGGCATGGACCCGCGCCGGATCGTGACGCCGGAGCCCCTGCCCGACGGCAGCGAGCGCGTGTCCTACGACTTCGTGCTGCCGCCGTAGCGGCGGGTGCCTCAGCTGCCCCGATAGGTCTGGTAGCCGTACGGACTGAGCAGCAGCGGCACATGGTGGTGTTGCGCGGGGTCCTCCACGCGGAACACGATCTGCGCGTAGGGATAAAACCCTTTCGTTCCCTGTGCCGCGTAGTACGGGTCCAACTCGAAGCCGATGCGGTAGGTGGAGGCGCGGAGCCCCCCCTCCGGCAGCAGGTCACGCACACGCCCGTCCTCATCGGTGACGCGGCGCGCGACCACCTCGAAGCCGTCTCCGGCGGCGCGTTCAAGGGTGACGGCGATGCCCGCGGCGGGCCTGCCCCGGGCGGTGTCGAGCACGTGGGTGGTGAGGGGGCTCATGCGGTCAGCTTCTCCAGACGGAGCTTGGTGATCCGGGCCTGCTCGCCCGCGGCGATGCGAAGCTCGAAGGCGGGTTCGTTGCCCATGCGGGCCTGGAGGCGCCCGAGCATCTCGGTGGCGGAAAGCCCCGTGGCGCACACGATGAAGATGTACCCGAAGTGCGCCTCGTATGCGACGTTTCCGTCTGCGAGCGCCTGGACCGTGTCCTGGCCGGCGCCGGCAACCCCGGCCTGCTCGCCCGATGACCAGTCCGCGGTGGCGGCGAACTTCTGGCGGAGCGCGGCGACATCGGCACCGATTCGCGGGTGGTGGGTGAACGCCTCGCGCCAGTCCCCGTCGCCGAGCCGCCACCACAGGCGATCCGCCTCCCCGAACAGGTGTGCCCGGCTGGCGAACGGCCGCGCCGCCACCATCTGCCGCACCCATCGCCGCGCGCCGCAGCACCGGGACAGCGCCTCGGACGCCGCCTCGGGCGAGAGGCCGTTGAGGAGGCGCAGCAACGGGTCCTCCGCCCCGGGCGCGGACGTCGACGGGCGACCGAACGCGCGCAGGCGGGCCACGCCGCCGTCCGAGAGGGTCGTCAGCCGCAGGTGGGTCCACGGCCCCCGGTGCGGAACGTCGCAAAGGTGCTCACGGTCCGGGCCGAGCGGGGTGTCCGGCAACACGGGCTGCCACGGCGCGTCATGGGTGAGCATGTGCGCGGGCGCGCCGGGCCAGTACAGCCCCTCGACACGCGCGCCCGTGGGGTGGTTGCCCTTGAAGTGACAGGTGTCCAGCAGGATGGCGTCGATCTCGCCGGGGGTGCCCAGCGCGAGGATGACCCAGTCCTGTCGAGGTGTCGGGCTGCGCTTCGTCTCCCACCCGAGCCCCATGTGCGCCGGGCGTCCCGGCGCGATGAGATTGTCCATCTTCGAGAAGAAGCTGTCCGAGCACGCCAGCGCGCGCCCGCCGTGCAGGACGCTGGCGAGGTCCACCCGTTCCGTGCCGGAGGTCGCGGCGCCCCGCGGAACGCCGTGCACGCGCAGGCGTGCCACGCCGCCCGCCGGGAAGGTGATGCAGAGGCGCACGTGGGTCGCGCCCGCGAAGGGCTTGAGGGCGAAGACGTTGTGCCCGCCACGCTCCAGCGGCACCTCGTCGAGCACCGGGCTCCAGTCGGCGTGGTCGCGCAGCCATTCCCCCGTGGCGTCCGCGGGTGCGGTGACCGCGTCGAGCGTGGCGAAGGGCGGCGCGTTCCCGAGGAAGTGCCGCGTGTCGATGTCCACCCCCACGAGGTCGCCTGGAACCCCGAGCTTGACGATGCACCAGTCGAGGCCGGGACTGCGGCGGCGGCGCGGCTCCCAGCCGTCCATCCACTTGCCTCGGTCCGTGTAGGCGTCGGCGTCCCAGACGGCCTCGTGCGGGTGCAGGAGGTTCTCCATGCCCGCGAAGAACGCATCGGAGCAGAGCAGCGCGACTCCACCCATCGCCGAGCTGGCGAGATCGGGGTGGCCGCGGAAGACCGAGGTGGTGGCGGGGGCGGCGGGGGCGCTCATGCAGGCTCCGGGGATGGGACACGGGGACCGCGCAGCGGGCGCCCGGACGGGACGCCCACGATGGCGCCGTCGGACACGACGGGCGTGCCACGCAGGAAGGTGTGACGGACGCGACCGACCAGCGGACGGCCGTGCCAGGGTGACACGGGGTTGCGGTGGGCCAGGGCGCGCACGTCCACGGTCCACGCGGCATCGGGGTCGAACACGACGAGGTCGGCGGGCGCACCGACCCGCAGCGGGCCATGGGGCAGGCCGGCGAGCCGCGCGGGACCGGCGGTCATCCAGCGGGAGATCGCGTCGAGGGAGATTCCCCGGCGGCGCGCCTCGGTCCACACGCTGCTCAACCCGAGCTGCAGCGAGGCGATCCCGCCCCACGCCTCGAGGAAATTGCCCGTGTCCAGCTTCTTCAGCGCCGGCACGCAAGGGCTGTGGTCCGTGACGACGAAGTCCAGCGTGCCGTCGGCCAGGGCCGCCCAGAGGTGTTCGCGGTTGGCGGAAGGACGGATCGGCGGGGCACACTTGAAGCTGGTGTCCCCGCGTGGGACCTCCTCGGCCGTGAGCACCAGGTAGTGCGGGCAGGTCTCCGCCGTGACGGGAAGCCCCTCGCGGCGCGCCGCCCGGACGTGGGCGAGCGCCCCCGCGCTGGAGAGGTGCACGATGTGCGCGGGGCAGCCCGTCTCGCGTACAAGGTCCACGATCAGCGCCACGGCGGCGTCTTCCCACACGGGAGGGCGGCTGTGGAGGTACGTGGCGTAGGCAGTGGGGTCCGCGTCCGCCGCCGCGCGCAGCTCGGATTCCAGCTCCGCATGCACGAGCAGCGGGACGCCGAGGCGACGAAGCTCCGGCATGGCCCGCCGGAGGTCGTCCGCGTCGACGTTCGGAAACTCGTCGATGCCCGAGGGGCACAGGAAGCACTTGAAGCCGCGCGCGCCGGCCGCGACCATCGGCGCGAGCTCCGGCGTGTTCCCGGGAACCACCCCACCCCAGAACCCTGCGTCGATCCAAAGCTTTCCGTCCGTCGACGCGATCTTGTCCTCGAGCGCCCCCAGGGTCGTCGTCACGGGAATGGCGTTCAGCGGCATGTCGACGAGGGTCACCACGCCACCGAGGGCGGCGGCGCGCGTGGCGGTCTCCCACCCTTCCCAGGCGGTGCGTCCCGGTTCGTTGACGTGCACGTGGCAATCGACGATTCCGGGCATGACCACCGCGTCGCCGACGTCCTCGAGGTGCACGTCCCGGGGAGCCGCGTCGTGCGGCAGCACCGCGTCGACACGCGCATCGCGAAGGACCACGGTACCGGGTACCGGGCCGCCCGGCGTCAGGAGGCGGGTGCTGCGGAGCGCGCGCGGCATCATGCGGTGTACCGTCCGGGGCACAGGGAGGACGCGGCGGCCCAGGGGTCCGGCGCCTCCCGGATGACCGGGAAGGTGAACGGCAGCAGCAGTTCGGGCACGAACTCGGGGGGATCGGGCTCGAGGACCAGTTGGCGCAGCAGACGGACCGCGATCGGGTACCACCGTGCGGCCTCGCCCTCCCACCGCACCTGGACGCGTCGGACGCTGTCGGCGCCGTTGGCGCGCAGGAACGCCACCTCCTCGGCGAGGATGCGCTCGAAGAGCGCGCGGGACACCCGGCCGTGCTGGACCTCGTGCCACAGCTCCCAGCGGGAACGCTCGGTGGTGGCGAGATCGTCCATGATCCGCACGAAGACCTTCTCGCCGCGGGCGTTGCGCATGGCCGCGGGCAGGGCCACGCAGCCGTTCCCCATCAGCCAGTCCGCCAGGTACTGCAGGGCCTGGAAGACGTTGTACCGGACCTCCTCGGGGTCGTCGTTGGCGATGACCGGGGAGACCGGAAGGGTCGCCGCGAGCACGGCGCGCGGGTAACGCGGATCGTCCACGTCGAGCCCCGCGACGTCGCCGCCGAAGACGAAGCGAACCAGGGGCTCCTGCTCGACGGGATCGGGCACGAGGGCACACACCAGCGCACGCAGGGACGGATCGTGCGGGTCGCGCGCGTGGCGTCGCCAGGCCTCGACCAACGCGACGCCGATGCGCACGAAGTCGGGGTGGGCGACCCAGAACCCGTCGAGGCCGCGCTTCATCTGCACGACCACGTCGCGGATGAATCCGACCATGCTGACCTGGTAGGACGCCTCGTTGCCCTCCTCGAAGAGGATTCCGTACATGCCCCCCAGCTTCAGGGCCCCGATGGGTTCGAGGGCCCGCGCGAGGATCAGGTGCGACTCCTTGATGTGGTTGATGACGATGTCGGGATCGGCCTTCACGGGGATTCGGTAGTTCGGGTCGTGCTTGAAGAGCCGTGCCGCGGAGGCGAGGAAGTCGTGCCATCCGAGGCTGCCGCCGAGGAAGTGCGGGCCCAGCGCGGCCGCGATCTCTCGGATGCGGAAGATGGCGCGGGGATTCTCGAAGACCACGAGGAACTGCACGGTGGCCGGATCGCAGGTGGGGTCGGCGGCGCGCACGGCGCGGTCCGTGGCCTCCACGAGCTGCCGAAGGTACGCGGCCTCCTCCTCGCCCTCCAGCTTGGGGACGTAGAAGACGCGCGCCTGGGGGCGGCTCCGGTTGTGCCAGCAGTGGCTCACGAAGTCGAAGAGGTGCAGCGGGAGCGGCTGGCCGTCGAGCAGGTGGGACCCGTCCGGCAGGGCCAGCCCGGGGATGCGCTTGATCGGGTGCGCGAGGCCGCTGTCCGCGAGGCGGTAGGTGCGTCCGCGCGCCGGATCCGTCCACGAGAGGGTGCGGTCGTAGCACCCCATCAGGTTCTCCGTGGCGCGCAGGAAGCTGTGCATGATGGGGGTCTGGCTGTCCTCGTCGTCCGCGCCCCAACGCGGCACCTGGCCCGAGGCCGCGACGAGCTCCCCGATGATCGGCGCCTCGTCGGGACGCCTGCGATGGAGCGCGTTCATGGCGTTGATGCTCATGCGCGGGGAGTCGGGCGGGCCGAACAGGGTGATCTGCTCCCCGCGCAGGAACTCCGGCACGTGGACGGGCGCCATGGCCGGCGGCGGGGCACCGGTGGGCCCGATGACGACACGGCCGTTGGCGTCGCGCTCTCCGACCACCGAGCGGTACGCCCGGTCCGCGACGCTCCGTCCCACGTTCTCGGCGCGGAGCGCTTGGGTGCGGGCGTCCACGAAGGCGCGGTCCTCCACCCGCCGCGCAAGCACCTCCCGCAGCTGGACGCGCACCGCCCGGTACACCTCCACCACGACGGCGAGCGCCTCGTCCGTCTCGATGGCGGGATGCTCCGCGCGGAGTCCCGCGGCGAGCCGGAGCCCGGGCACGGCCGGGACGGGCTCCGCGGCCTCCCACAGCGCGGCGCGGAGGGGATCGGGCAGGTAGGGCCCGTAGGCCGGCACGTCGAGCGGAGGGGGGGAGACGGTCACTTGGCGGCTCCTGCGGCCAGCCAGCGCGCCAGGGCGTCGCGCTCGGCGTCCGTGATCTGCGTGAGATTTCCGAGCGGCATGGCCCGGGAGACGATCTGGGCGTGGATCTTGTCCGCCGACGCGCGGGCGTCGGCCGCGGTCTTGACGATGAAGCCCTTGGGAGGGGCGGAGATGCCCTGCCAGGTGGGAGCATCGGAGTGACACGGGGTGCAGCGGGCCTGCACGATCCGCTCGATCTCCGAGTCCGACGGCATCGCGCCGGCTTGGGCCGCGGCACCGGAGGCACCAGGCTGGGACCCCGCAGCCGGTCTCGGTCCGTGCACCACGAAGGCCAGGGCGAACATGGCCACCGTGGCGACGGGGAGGATCCAGACGTTGTAGTGCCCCTTCTCGTGAAGGTTGATCCAATGCCGCACGCCGGCGGCAATGCCCATGATCGCCACGAGCGTGGCCCAGGGGACGGCGGAATCGTAGGCGAACGGGAAGTGGTTGCTGACCATGACGAAGAGCACGGGCAGCGTGAAGTAGTTGTTGTGGAGACTGCGGAGCGCCCCCGCCTTGCCGCGCTCCACGGGGGGTTCCCGCCCCTGCACCATCGCGTCGACCATGGCCCGCTGACCGGGAATGATGACGAAGAACACGTTGAGCGCCATCATGGTGCCCATCATGGCGCCCAGGTGCATCCAGGCAGCGCGGGGCGTGAAGACCTGGTTGAGTGCCCAGGCGGAGGCCGTCAGCAGGGTGAAACCCACCGCCGCGAGCGTCGCAGGGACCTTGACGAGCGGGCTCTTGCACAGAGAGTCGTAGGCGACCCACCCCAGGACGAGCGCGCCGACGCCGATGCCGGCGCCCTGCACCGGCGTGAGCGGGCTGCCGGCGGGGAGCATCATGATGCCGGCCTGCATCCAGTACACGAGGAGCATCAGGGTGATGCCCGAGATCCACGTGAGGTACGCCTCCCACTTGAACCAGTGGAGCGTCTCGGGCAGTTTCTCGGGTGCGCCCTTGAACTTGTTGACCTGGTAGAAGGCCCCGCCGTGAACGGCCCAGAGGCCGCCGGCGAGGCGGCCGGAGGGATCCTCGACCGGCCGCACGTTGTTGTTCAGCCAGTTGAAGTAGAAGCTCGCGCCGATCCAGCCCGCCCCGACGACGAGGTGGAACCAGCGCGTCAGCAGGTGAAGCCAGTCGGTCAGCCAGGGGTCGGTGAGCCAGGAGGGCACGTCACGCTCGCGGAAAGCATCGGGGGAGCGCAAGCATACGGCGGCCGGGGCAGCGCGGTCAACGGCGAGGGTGCGTGCTTCTTCGGCGAGGCACCGGGCGCAGGATACAACTCGGGCATGGAGGATTCTTCATGCTCTTCGCCCGTGCGACGGTTCCTGTGCTGGTCTTCGGTTTCGTGCCTCTCGTGCTGGGATGTGGCGGTGATGATGCCGAGGGCGCGGACGGATCCCGAACCGAGGACGCCACGCTGACGGGAGACTGGACCGCCGACCCTGACTACCAGATCGCGTCGTCATGGGACACGAAGACCTTCCGGGAGGACGGTACCTACAGTGGCTACCTCAGCTACCCCCTGCCGGAAGAAGGCGGCTTCTACGAACACGACGGCGATGTCCTGTGGCTGGGCGACGCCGAGAGGGACCGCGCGACGAATGCGGCGGAGGTGCCGATCTACCTCACGACCGAGCGTTTCAGCTGGGAGGTGTTCCGACCTGCGGACGGGAGCGTGGACGGCATCGTGGGTGCATGGTCGCTCGCGCGCAGCCTCGTCGTGGACGGAAGCGCCCGGTCCGACGAAGAGCGGGTCACGTTCCAGTCGGACGGAACGTGTCGCTACCAACGTGGTAACATCGATGCGACAGGCACCTACGAAGCCACCGGCGACAACGGCTACGCGATCGACGTGAGCCAGAACAGCTTCGGCCTTCTGAACACCTACTTCCTGCTGGAGGACGGCTTCCTCGCGCAGGCCAACTACGTCTTCGTCCGACCCTGACGAGCGTCCGCGTCGCGTGGCGAACGTCGCGTCCTACGACGTACCGGGGTTCCGACAGATGCCGAACCCCGGTACGCGTATGGAGATGGTGGAGGCGGCGGGAGTCGAACCCGCGTCCGAAGCCCCTTCAGAACTTGGAGATACGTAGCCTTCCGGACTGACCCGCCGGCGGGTGTCGCCACGCTTTCGTGGCGGTCAGAGTCCCCTGTTGAACTTCGCTCCCCCGGCGGTGGCTCAGCCCCGGGTTCGCTGCGTGCCTGGGGTTACACCCGAAACGGGCTCGGCCCTTCCCGCTCGGATGCCGGGGGCTCGTGATGGCCCCCGGACCTCAACTAGGCGGCGAGCGCCTCGCTGAAGTGGTTGGTGTTGTTGGCATTTATGCCGTGGTCCGATGAAGGAGACCACCCTCGCCACGCCCCTCGATCCTCCGTGACCCCGTCGAAACCGGTACGCCCCCATGGTGGAGACCTCCGTGGAGATCACGCGGAGTATGCGCACGCGCATCGTGATCGTCAAGCGCCGGTCACCACGCTCCCTGCGCGCGGGCCCAGCCCATCCACGCGTTCCACGCCGCCCAGCCGTGCTCGCGGTCCGGGGTCACCCGCAGGTGCACCTCCGGGGCGGGCGCGAGGCCCCGCAGGTACGTCGCGTACCCCTCGGTCTGCGCGACGGGCACGTGCGGATCGCCGCGCGCATGACCGAGGTACCAGCGCACCCCCCTCCCCGCACCGCCCCTCGGGACGTCCTCCGCAGCCCACCGGGCAGCGCCGGACGCGCGCGGGCCGAACACCGCAGCATGGATCCGGTATTCCACCGTGCCCTGCTCCAGCGCGCCGAGGTCATGGGTTCCGGAGAGCGCCACCACGGTGCCGAAGCGACCCTCCGCACCCAGGATGGCGGCGCCGCGCCCCCCGGTGCTCACGCCCACCACCGAGCGCTGCGCGGGGTTCGCGGACAGCCCCCGCGCGCGCACGGCCCAGTCGATGACCGCCACGATCCGCGCGTGGCCGGGCTCGTCCGCCACGCCCGGCGGCGCCGCACGCGCATACACGCTACGGCCCATGTCCGGTGCCACCAGGGTCCAGCCGGCCTCCGAGAGCGCAGACACCTCCGGAAGGGTCTCCCAGTCCCGCGCGTGCTGCCCCCACCCGTGAAGCAACAGGACCCAGCCCCCGTCGCCCCGCGGCCTCCGCGGCGCGAGGGTGCGCAGGGCAGGGAGCTCCGCCGTGGCGGGCACCCCCTCCCAGCCGACGGCCTCGGGCGACGCCCGGGCCGGGGACCGCGCCGCCAGCGCCACGGCCGCCGCCGCGACCAGCCCGGCCAACCGCCTCACCAATCCGACCAGCCCGCGGTCTCGGGGCGCTCCACCCCGAGTCGGCGGGCCTCCCGGAGCCCGGAGCGCACGGCGGCGTGAACGTTCCCGTAGGCATCCGGCACCGTGGAGTCGCCCGCGAACAGCAGCCGCTCCCCCTCTGGCTCGGCCAGCGCGGCGATGTCGTCCAGCGTCGCGCCCGGCGGCAGGTAGACGTAGCTTCCGCGCGCGTAGGGGTCGCGGGTCCAGTGGGTCACCAGGGTCGCCACGGGGTCGGGGACGGCGGTGCCGTGCACCTCCGCGAGCACCGCGAGGGCGGCCGCGACGATCTCCGCGTCGTCCGCGCCAGCCTGCAGCTCCCGGGCGAAGCCGCCGGCGTACAGCCCCACCAGCACCGGCGCCCCCGCCAGGTCGCTCAGGTCGTGGAACTCTGGAAACACGCCCTCGCCGTCGGCATCGACGTACACCATGCTCCCCGCCCACCAGCGCTCCGCGAAGGTCAGCACCACCTTCTCCAGGTTTCCGGTGTCCAGGCGCTCGAGCGCGTCCTGCCGCGCCTCCGACAGGGGCGGCGCGAACGCGAGCGTCCCGGCGCGCAGGACCCCGACCGGCACGGTGACGATGGCGTGGGTAGCCTCGAAGGTCTCCCCGGCCGCCTCGAGCGTGACCCCGTCCGCGCCGTGGGCGATCGCCGTGACGGGATGGGACGTGCGGATGTCCAGTCCGTCCGCCAGCGCGTCCACGAGGGCCCCGTAGCCGCCGACCGGGACGTGGTCCCCGCCGGACAGCTCCCCTTCCTCCCCGAACGACTGCAGCCCGACCCGGTCCACCGGACCGGCGTAGGACAGCTCCACCAGCCACCGGTCGACGGCGTGGCGCGCCAACCGGGCCGCCTGGCCATCGAGCCCCTCGTCGTCGATCCAGCGCGCCCGCGCCGCGGCGACGGAGGTGTCGCCCAGGGCATCCCGCAGCGCCGGGAGCGCCTCCTCGAAGCCATCGGCCGCCTCGTCCAGGGACGTCCACGCCGAATCGCCCAGGGCACTCCCGACGCCGGCGTCGTGGAGCACCGCCCACGCCTCCGGGTCGGGCACCACGTCGAGGTCGTGCGCGTAGAGGAAGTCGGCCACGGGATTCTCGTCGATGCCGTGCAGCCACGCGGCCCCGGCGTCCACGCGGGCGTCGCCGACCGAGGTCGTCCAGGTGCGCCCGCCGATGCGGTCCCGCGCCTCCAGCACGGTGACCGCCACGCCGGCGTCCGCCAACACCCGTGCCGCCGTGAGGCCCGCGGTGCCGGCACCCACCACCACCACGCGCGTCCCGGGGTCTGCGGCCGGCGAGCCGGACTCCGCCGACGTGCACGCGAGAAGGAACCACGATGCGATCATCCTGCGCGCTCCGGGCCGGGGCGTTGCGGGGGCGGCCTCAGCCCCCGCTCCCTAACCCGCGCACCCACACGCGCGTGCCGTCCCCCCCGGGCGTGGCGATCCGGAGGCGCTCCCCCGCCGTCACCCGGGCCTGCGCGACCTCCACCGGCACGGGGTGGGCCTCTCCGTGGACCGGTGCGTCCAGCTCCGTGCGGTACCGGAAGGACTCCCCGGCGAGCCCGTGGACCGCGGGCGCGGGGCCTTCCACCGACAGGTCCCCGAAGCGCGCGTGGACCCGGAGCGCGCGGCTTCGCCACTGGGTGACCCCACGCGCCGTACGGGCACGCAGGATCCCGAGCCCCAGCGCCTTGGCGGCGGTGGCGGCACCCAGGCCCTCCCGGGTGCTGAACAGCGACACGCCGACCACGCAGCCCGCCTCCAGCGTGGGCGCGGCGTAGTAGGCGGCGAGCACCTCCCCGGAGGGGTCCTCCAGCACCGTCACCGCGGCGGGCATCAGGTAGAGGTCGGCGAGCACCCAGCCGGGAAGCGCCACGGCACCGCCGAACCGGGCACGGTTGGCCTCGAGGTAGCGGGCCACCCGCGCCGTGTCGCGGACGGCGTCGACGAAGGTCACCGGGACCCCGAAGGGGGCCAGGTCCAGTGCGTCCGCCACCTCCGGACACCCGAGCGCCACGACCCGCACCCACGGCGCGCGCTCCAGGAACGGCCGCGCCAGCGACGCCAGCCGGCTCACGGCTCCGCCGCGTCCAGCACGAGCCACCCCGACGCCGACGCGCGGTCCAGGAACGCCGGGTCGACGCCGGCGTGACGCACCACCAGCGGCGTCCCGGCCGCGGCGAGCATCTCCGCGTCGCCGCGGGAATCACCGCTGGCGAGCGACGGCATCCGCCCGAGCCCCGCGCGGAGCGCCGCCACCTTGCCGTCCGCATAGGTGACGGGCGGCACCACCCGGTCGGTGAGCACGCCGTCCTCCACGGCCACGCGGATTCCCAACGCCCGTGCGGGCGGCAGCCCCAGCACCCGCGCCGCGGCCCGCACCACCCAGGCGTTCGAGGCGCTCACGATCCACGTCTCCACGCCGCGCTCCGACGCCTCCGCCAGCAGTCCCGCCATGGCCGGGTGGAGATGCCGCGGGACGAACGCCTGCGCGTAGGCCTCCGCGCGCCGCTCCACCTCCGCCTCGGTCATGCCGGCCATCACCTGCACGGCCCAGGCGTAGCCGGCCGCCTTGTCCGCGCGCACCCGCGCCTCGTAGGCCGCCCACACGTCGCCCTGCGCCTCGGGCGACCGGAGGGCGCCGTCCCGCGCGAGCGCCCGCAGGAAGCCCTCGCCGATGTCGTCGGCCCAGAGCGTGCCGTCGGCGTCGGTCACCCACACGGCCCCCGGCGCGGCGAGCGCCGCCTGGATGCGCGGGTGGTCGACAAAGCGCTTCGAGGGTTCCACGACGTGCTCCCGACGCGATTCCTGGGGCGGAGGGGGGTCCACCCCCCTCCGCAACGCCTCCCCCGGACCTGCGCCATTCCTGCGGTAACCGGCTACGGAGCGACCATGCGCATCGCCGTCCACTACCCCCACGCGCGCGGCCGGATGGTGCTGCGCACCGCCCACGACTGGGACCGTGACGTCCCACCCGTCGAGGAGCACGACCACACCGCATTCTTCGAGGTGGACGTCCCCGCGCCGGACCTCGCGCTCAAGCCGTGTCTCCGCGAGGACGGCGCGGTGCGCTGGGCCACCGGCGAGAACGTGGTGCTGGGGGCCTGGGACCCCGACCCGCAGCTCTGGCCGGTGTTCCACGCCCCGCCGCGCGGACGGGTCACCGACGAGGAGCACCACGACTGGGAGGGCGCGCGCTACGACGTCCGCGTCTACCTGCCGCCCGGCTACGACGAGAACACCGAGCGCCGCGCGCCGGTGCTGTACATGCAGGACGGCGACAACCTCTTCTTTCCCGAGAACGCCTTCGGCGGGCGGGAATGGCGTGTCGACGAGACGATGGACCGCCTCGGCACGATGCACGCCATCCAGCGCACCATCGTCGTCGGGGTCGCGCCGCACGACCGCATGCGGGATTACACGTCGCCCGGCTTCCACGCGTACGGACGCTTCCTCGCCGAGCACCTCAAGCCGCACGTGGACCGCTGCTTCCGCACCCGTCCCGGCGCGGCGGACACCGCGGTCATGGGCTCCTCCCTCGGCGGCGTGGCCTCCCTGCACGTCGCCCTCGCGCACCCGGAGCGGTTCGGCAACGCCGCGTGCCTCTCGAGCACCTTCGGCTACCGCGACGACCTGTACGCGCGGGTGGCCGCGCTCCCGCGCCCGCCCGTGCGCGTGTGGCTCGACAGCGGCTGGCCCCGCGACAACTTCGACGCCACCAACGCCATGCGGGACCTGATGGTCGCGCGCGGCTGGCGTCTCGGCGAGGACCTGGTGCAGTTCAGCTTCCCCGAGGGCCTGCACGACGAGCCGTCGTGGGCGGCCCGCATCCACCTTCCCTTCCAGTTCTTCTTCGGACGCGCGTGGACCGCGGGACGAGCGCACCGGACCGCGACGGCATAGGCCGCACCGCTTCCGGAGCTCGCTACATGTCCGAACCCAACGCTTTCGCCGCCCTCGGCCTCGCGCCCGCCCTCGTCCGGGCCGTGGCCGAGTCGGGCTACACCACGCCCACCCCGATCCAGCAGCGCGCCATCCCGCAGGTGCTGGCGGGCCGGGACCTGCTCGCCGCCGCACAGACGGGCACCGGCAAGACCGCCGGTTTCACGCTGCCGATCCTCCAGCTGCTCTCGGTCTCCAAGCCGGCCGGGCGCGCGCCGGGCCGGCCCCGCGTGCTCGTGCTCACGCCCACCCGCGAGCTCGCCGCGCAGGTGGAGGAATCGGTGCGCGTCTACGGCACCCACCTGCCCGCGCTCTCCACGATGGTCATGTTCGGCGGCGTGGGCATGCAGCCGCAGCTCGACCGACTGAAGCGCCCGCTGGACATCCTCGTCGCCACGCCGGGCCGCCTGCTCGATCACGCGGGCCAACGCACGGTCGACCTCTCCGGGGTCGAGATCCTCGTCCTGGACGAGGCGGACCGCATGCTCGACATGGGCTTCATCCGGGACATCCGCAAGGTGCTGGCGCTCCTGCCCGCCAAGCGGCAGAACCTGCTGTTCTCCGCCACGTTCTCCGATGACATCCGCGGTCTGGCCACCGGCCTGCTGCGCGACCCCGTGTCGGTCGACGTCGCGCCGCGCAACAGCACCACGGAGCTGGTGGCGCAGTCGGTGCACCGCGTCGAGAAGGTGCGCAAGGCCGAGGTCCTGAGCCACCTGATCCGGGCGGGCAACTGGACGCAGGTGCTCGTCTTCACCCGCACCAAGCACGGGGCGAACCGCCTCGCGGAGCGGCTGATGAAGGACTCCATCGGCGCCGCGGCCATCCACGGCAACAAGAGCCAGGGCGCCCGCACCAAGGCGCTCGCCGACTTCAAGTCCGGGGCCATCCCCGTCCTCGTCGCGACGGACATCGCCGCCCGCGGCCTCGACATCGAGCAGCTCCCGCAGGTGGTGAACTACGAGCTCCCGAACGTGCCCGAGGACTACGTCCACCGCATCGGCCGCACCGGACGCGCGGGCAGCCCCGGCGCCGCCGTGTCCCTCGTCGACGGGGAGGAGGTCGCCTACCTCGCCGCCATCGAGCGCCTGCTGAAGACCCGCATCCCGCAGCTTCCGGTGGAGGGCTGGGTGCCGGCCGGTCCTCCGCGTCCGGAGAACCTGGATCGCCCGCCGATGCCGCCGCGCGGCGGGCGACGCGGCCCGCCCCCGTCAGGGAACCGCGGGTCGGGCGCGCCGGGCCCCCGCGGCGATCAGGGGGGCGGCTTCCGCGGCGGAGGGCACGGCGGCGGCCATCGCGGCGGTGGCACCTCCCGCGGCCCGCGCTGAACGCGGCCCACGACCGGCCTCCCCTCCGCCGCTGCTACGTCGGAAGCGCGCGCTCGGCGTGACGCAGGACCCGCACGGCCCGCACGGCGGCGCGTCCGCCGACCCAGGCGGCCCAGCCGAGGCGGAGCAACCCGCCGAGCCCGCCGAAGCCCACGACCCGCAGCGCGCCGACGCCGACACGCACCCACGGCGGCGGCCGCGTGAGCTCCCCGCCGGCCGCGCGCGCCACCTCCACGACCGCGAGGGGTCCCACCAGCGCGGTGCCCGCCTGCGCCACACGCACGCGCTCCGCGTCCACCCGCGCGGCCAGCACCACGCGGCGCGCCGCCAGCGCGGCGAGGCGCCCGCTCACGGCACCTCGGCCGCGTCGGCCGCGTCCGCCACCCGACGCGCGAGCCGCCCCTCCGCCAGCGCACGACGGTCCTCCCGCAGCGCGGCGAGCGACGCGCCCAGCAGCGGCGGCGCCGCGCGGCCCAGCGCCACGGCACGCCACGCGGCCCCCACGCCCAGCGCGCCCCACGCTCCCAGGGCGGCGGCGAGCGCCTCCATGCGGTGCGTGTCCCACCAGGCCACCACCCACAGGAGCGTGCCCAGGAGCGCGACGACGAAGCCCGCGACCCCCGCGACGGCGAACCAGAGCGCCCGGGCCTCCAGATGCGCCCGGGCCTCCTCGACCTCCGTCACGAGCAGGGCGCCGCGGGTGCCGAGCGCGCCCAGCAACACCTGCATCAGGCGCGACAGGGCCTCCGCCGTGCGCGCCCCCGGAATGCCAGCGTCCTCCACGGACTACCGTCGGCTCACGAGAAGCCCGACGACCAACCCCACGCCGACGCCGATTCCGACGGCCTGCCAGGGGTTCTCGTGCACCCAGTCGTCGGTCGCCTTCGCGGCGGCCCGGGCGTTCTCGGACAGGCGGCGCTCCGCGTCGACCAGGCGCGCGCGTGCGGCCTCGAGGCGCTCCGTCAACCGCGCCCGCGCGGCACCCGCGCCGTCGGAGGAGTCCGTCGTCGAACCGCGCAGAAGGGCCTCCGCATCGGCAATGACCGTCCGGAGGTCGTCGAGCACGTCCTGCTCCGTGGTGGTTCCCGCCGTCGTCGCTTCCGCCATCGCTCCTCCCGGGCGGACCCCGCCGCCTCGCCCCGATGCTACGGTACCGCCCCCCGCCCCGGCAAGCCCCCGCAGCGCACCCCGGCTAGACTCCCCGCATGCGCACCGTCTCGCTCGCGCTGCTCCTCGCGGCATGCGCCCCGTCCCCTGACGACGGGCGTCCGGGCGATGCATCGAGCGGCGCGACGCCGGCGGGGCTCAAGCTTCGCCCCCCCGCGTCCCCGGCCGATCCACCCCGGCTTCGCTGGGCCGATCCAGGGTCGTTTTTCCTGGCGAAGCCGACCGATCCCGTCGGGACGGCGCGCGCGTACCTCCGCGCGCGTGCCGACGCGCTGGGCACCACGTCGGACGTGCTCGACTCCCTCGACGTCGATGACACCCTGCGGCTTCCGGGCGGGGGGACCCTCGTGCGGTTGTCGCTGCGTCACGACGCGCTGCCGGTCCTCGGCAGCCGCCTCGCGGTGCTCCTCGACCCGGCGGCGAAGCCCGTGGCCTGGTCGCTCGGACCCGCGTGGACGTCGCCGCTCGGCGGGCCGGCGACCCCGGCGCCGTCCCACGGCCCGGACGTGCTGGGGCGTGCCGTGGCCCGCGCCCACGGGCGCCCCGCGGACGCCCTGGCGGTGACGCTCGGTCCGGTGGGCCCCGACGGATGGCGTGCGCTCCGCCTCACCGATCGGGACGGCGTGCTTCGCCTCCGCACCGGTCGCGCGCGGCCGTGTTGGCATGCCCGGGACGGGGCCCTGGAAGGCGCGTGGGAGCTCGAGACCGACCTGTTCGTCCGCACCCGCCACGAAGCCGCGCGGCGCGTGGTGTCCGACCTCGACGCCTCGGAGCTGGCGTGGCGCGATCTCGTCGCCCATGCGCCGACCTGGAGGGTGTGGGCGGACCCGGAAGGCGTGCACGCGCCGCTGGACGGGCCGCACGGCGACGCCTCCCCGCACCCCACCGGCACGCCGGACGGGACCGAGCCCACGCTGGAGTGGCCGGTGGATCTCGCCTTCGCGGGGCTTCCGACGCATCCGGGCGGGACCGTCGAGCCCTGGCTGCCGGACGACGCCACGGAGCTGACCGGAAACCACGCCGAGGCCTACGCCGACCGGGCCTCCCCGGACGGCTTCGGTACCGGGGACGTGCGACCCTTCACCGTCGTCCCGGGTCGGTTCGCGTGGGACTACGACTTCCTCGCGGCGCCGACCGCCGACGAGGCGCAGGCCGGAGCGTCCGCCACGCAGGCCTACTACGTCGTCAACTGGTTGCACGACTGGTACTACGCCTCGGGCTTCGACGAGGCCCACGGCAACGCCCAGTCCGACAACCTCGGACGCGGCGGGCTCGACGGCGACCGCATGCGTCTCGAGGTCCAGGACGGCATCGACGCGGGAAGCCGCAACAACGCCAACATGACCACGCCGGCGGACGGAAGCTCGCCACGCATGCAGATCTTCGTGTGGTCGGGGTGGTCCGAGAGCACCCTCACGGTGGATGGCATTGCCGACCCCATCGCGGTGCGCACGGCCACGTTCGGCCCGCAGGACTTCGCCGTCGAGGCGCCGCTCCGCGCGCTGCCGCCCGACGAGGCGCTCGCCTGTGTCCCCGTGGCGACGGACCTCACCGGACGGGTCGCGCTCGTGAACCGCGGTTCCTGCACGTTCGTGCAGAAGGCGACCCACGTGCAGGCCGCCGGCGCCGTGGCCATGATCATCGCGAACAACGTGTCCGGAAGCGCGATCGGCATGACGGGCACCGCGCCCGACGTGACGATCCCGTCGCTGGGCGTGAGCATGTCCGACGGCGCCACGCTCGCGGCCTTGCTGGCGTCCGCGCCGGAGCCGACCGCCCACCTGTACCGCCGCGAGGACCCCGACATCGACGGTGCGCTCGATTCCTCGGTCGTGGCGCACGAATGGGGGCACTACCTGCTGCACCGGCTCGCCACGTGCAGCACCACCGCCTGTCGGGGCATGTCCGAGGGGTGGTCGGATTTCGTGGCGCTCCACCTCGCGCTTCGGGACGGCGACGATCCGCGCGGTGCCTACGCGGTCGGGGCCTGGTCGATGCATGGGCGCGACCCCGACGCGCTGTACTACGGAGTGCGGCGCACGGCCTACTCCGCGGATCCGACCGTCCAACCGCTCCGCTTCCGCCACCTCTCCGACGGGGCGACCCTGCCGCCGCCGCCGTTCCTGGCGGGATCCTCCGCGAACAGCCAGGTCCACAACGCCGGCGAGGTCTGGGCCGGCATGCTGTTCGACGCCTACGCGGCCCTGATCGCCGCGCACCCGGAGCTTCCGTTTCCGGACCTCCAGCGACGGATGAGCGACCTCGTCGTCGCCTCGATGGCACTCTCGCCGGCGGAGCCGACCCACCTCGAGGCGCGGGACGCCCTCCTCGCCGCCGCCTACGCGGTGGACCCCGGGGACGCCACCACGCTGGCCTCCGCCTTCGCCGCGCGCGGCATGGGCACCTGCGCCCTCGGACCCGCGCGGGAAAGCCCCGATCTGCGCGGCATCGTGGAGGACGACACCGTACGCGCCCGCCTGCACCTCGACACGCCCGTCCTGCTCGACGGGCCCGATTCCTGCGACGAGGACGGCGTGCTGGACCGCGGAGAGACCGCGACCCTCCGCGTGCGCGTCCACAACGCGAGTCCCTTCCCCTCCCACGAGGCCTGGGTCGAGCTCGCGAGCGACATGGCCGGGGTCGTCCCGTGGCCCGCGCGCGTGGACGTCGGGCCGCTCGCGCCGTTCGAGGACATCACGCGCGACGTGGAGGTGAGCGCGGCCCGGGGGATTCCCGCCGGCACGGCCGCCACGTGGACGGCCACGCTGCACGCGCCGGACACGTGCACCGCCACGGAGGTGCGCGCGCTCGGTGCCACCCTCGAGCACGACATCGCGCCGCAGGGGGCGCGGGAGGATGGCTTCGAGCTCGACGTGGGTGCCTGGACGCTCGACGGCGCCGGCGCGTCCACCTACTGGCGGCGCGGGTCCGTCACCCCCCACGACGCACGCTGGGTGGGCGCGAGCGCGCCGCGGACCGCGGACGTGCGGCTGCGCTCGCCCGAGCTCCAGGCATCGTACGGGTCGGCGCTGCGGCTTCGGTTTCGTCACCGACACCGCTTCGAATCCGACACCACCGCCCACTGGGACGGCGGCGTGCTGGAGGTGCAGGTCGACGGCGGCCCGTGGGAGGCGTTGCCGGCCGACGTGGACCCGACGACAGGACGGATCGAGTGGGACGCGACGCTGAACGCCGTGCGCACGACGGCCACCAATCCGCTCGCCGGTCGCCGCGCGTGGGTCGGCACGAGCGCCGGCTGGCCGAACCTCGAGGAGGTGTCCCTCGACTTCGGCACGCGCTGGGCCGGCCGCGCCGTGCGGTTCCGCTGGCGTCTCGGCAGCGATCAGAGCGTGGCGCGCGAGGGATGGGAGCTGGACGACGTGGCGGTCGAAGGCGTGTCGGGGACACCATTCCCCGCGCGCGTGGCGGACGCCACGGCCTGCAACGACCGCCCACCCGTGGCCGACGCCGGCCCCGACCTCGACGCGCGCTCCGGGGACACCGTCCTGCTCGACGGAACCGCGACCGCCGACCCGGATGGAGACCCGCTCGCGTTCACGTGGTCCCAGGTGGACGGACCCGTCGTCACGCTGGACGCCACGGGTGCCACCGCGACCTTCGTGGCGCCGTCCGTCCTCGCGCCGACCGTGCTCCGGCTGGCGCTGCGTGCCTCCGACGGGGAGCTCGACTCCCACGATACGGTCGACGTCACCGTGCGTCCGATCAACCGTGCGCCCGTGGCCGACGCGGGGCCGGACGTGACGGTGACCGAGGGCGACGTGGCGACGCTGGACGGCTCCGCCTCCGACGATCCCGACGGGGACGCGATCCTCTTCGCATGGACGCTGCCGGCGGATGCGCCGGTGGTCCTGGACGATCCTGCGTCGCCGGCGACCTCGTTCGTCGCGCCGCAGGTCGAACGCGACACGGAGCTGCAGGTCGACCTCTCCGTCTCCGACGGGTTCCTGCAGGCGGCGGACAGCGTCGTCGTGCGGATCCTCCCGCGAAACCAACCCCCGTGGGCCGACGCGGGCATCGACCGCACCGTGCGCTCCGGGGACCCGGTGGCGCTGGATGCCTCCGCCTCGAATGATCCCGACGGCGACGCCCTCTCGTTGCTCTGGGTCCTCGAGGGCGTCGAGGGCCTCGCGCCCGAGATTCCCTCGGCCGCGCAGACCTCCTTCCGCGCGCCGATCGTCGCCGTCCCGACGGACCTGCGCGTCACGCTGACGGTGTCCGACGGCGCCCTGACCGCGACCGACACGGCCCTCGTGCACGTGCTGCCGCCGAACCTCCCGCCG
This sequence comes from Pseudomonadota bacterium, assembly GCA_039800105.1. Classification (GTDB taxonomy): domain Bacteria; phylum Myxococcota_A; class UBA796; order UBA796; family SXON01; genus CAMAXZ01. The sequence continues at coordinate 62,054 of JBDLRI010000052.1, read as the reverse complement.
GTGGCGCGGGCGGGCGGGGATCGCTCCGTGCCGTCGGGCGGTACCGTCGTCCTCGACGCTTCAGCCTGCGAAGATCCCGACGGGGACACGCTGAACGTGGGATGGTCCATCGCCGGCGACCCCGCACGCATCGAGGACGCGGCTGCCGCCGTCACGCTCCTGCACGCACCGACGGTCACGGAGGACACCGTGTACGTCGTCACGCTCGACGTGTCCGACGGCCTCGCCACCGCGACCGATACGTTCCGCCTGACCGTCACCGCGCCGCCCCCCTCGGACACGGGGACCGACCCCACGCCGGGCGACACCGGCCCCCTGCGGGACACGGGGACCGACCCCACGCCGGGCGACACCGGCCCCCTGCCGGACACCGCGACCGACGACACCGCGACCGACGACACCGCGACCGACGACACCGCAGGCAAGCCGGCCGCCGAGGTGCCGGGCTACCACGCGGACGACCGCGTCACCGACGTCGGGTGCCGGACATGCGGCACGACCCGCGGCGCCGTGTCCGTCACGCCTCCGGGAGCGGGGGACGCAGAGAGCGGGGACAGCGACACGGACCGGCAGGCGGACGGCGACGACGCCCCCACGGCCAGCACGGGCGAGAGCATGTCCCCGGCCGACCCGGAAGGTGCGTGCGGATGCCTGTACCCACCGTCCGATGCGCGGCCGGCGGCCACCGTGATGCTCGGCCTCGCGACGTTCGTGCGCCGTCGACGACGCGCCTGAAGCCGCGCCGCGCGCCTTGCGCACCCCGCCACGCCTACTTAGAGCGCGCGGTGTCGCCTCTTGCGACCCCCCGACACGACCGTCACGGAGACCCCGATGCCGCGCTTGCACACCCACACCCCGGTGCTCGTCCTTGCAGGACTTGCGCTGACCGCCTGCTCCACCTCCCTCGTCGAGGACGCCCCGCTCGACCTCAAGACCGAGGGCCGCGTGATCGGTCACATCCAGGGCGTGGTGCGTGACGAGACGACCCAGGTCCCGCTGAAGGACGTCACCGTCTCCTGGACGCTCCGGGATCGCACGGTGAGCACCACGTCCGATGAGAACGGCGTGTTCGAGGCCGCGGGCCTGCCGCCCGGCACCTACGACCTCCTGTTCACGGACCCGGAGGGCAAGCTCGCCGGTGCGTACGCGGGCGCCAAGAAGCGCGTCGAGATCCCCACGCTCGCCGCCATCGGCATCACCGACCAGCCCACGGACGAGGACTTCGAGTACACCGCGGACGCGATCGTGCCGCTGTACCCGGTCAACGCGACGCTCGAGGGCACGCTCAACGCGTACATCGATCAGGTCCGCGGCTTCCCGGTCGAGGGGGTCCAGGTGTACGCCGATGCCATCGTCCAGGGGGCGATGACGGTGCTCGGAAGCGGCGAGCCGGACTACTGGCTCATCAGCGACCGCGTGACCGCCACCACGGACGCTGACGGCCGCTTCAGCCTGACGGGCCTCCCCGCGACGGACCTGGCGCGCTGGAGCATCCCGAGCTTCTCGGCAGACGGCTACCAGTTCGAGTCGAGCATGGGCGTCGCGAACACCTACGCGGGCGCCACGGAGGACATCGGCGAGGTCAGCGTGTGGCCGACCGCCTCGATGCCGCTCATCGTCTCGTCCAACGTGGTCGAGGTGGTGGCGTTCCCCGTGACGGGTGCGCCCACCCTCCGCTTCTCCAAGAGCTTCGACACCGAGACCTTCACGGCGGACCTCTACCGCGTGAGCGGCGACGTGCTGGTCGAGTCCGAGGCGTCCTGGAGCGGGGACGAGCTCACCGTGCAGCCGTACGTCGCCCTCAACGTCGAGACCGACTACGTCCTCGCGCTCGATGGCACCACCGTCGACGGGTATCACTACACCGAGAGCATCCCGTTCCGCACCCTCGACGGCATCCACTACGTGGAATCCAACGTCGAGGCGTTCGACCGCTCCGATGTGACGGACTTCCCGGTCAACGGCAACATCACGCTGACCTTCACCGAGAACGTCAACGTGGAGGAATCGGAGTTCGCGCTGTACCGCGGCGGCGTGCTGGTGAGCACCAGCATCACCGTCACCGGGCCGACGGTCACCATCGACCCGACCGACGACCTCGCGAACGGCACCCCGTACACCGTGTCGTACAATGCCTACAGCAGCATCCCCGGTGACCACACCCTCAATGAGCTGGACTTCATCACCGTGGCCGACACCTTCGTGCCCGGTGTGCCGACCGGCATCAACGGGGTGGCCATCGTGGACGGCGAGGAGTCGGACGTCGGCGACTGGGACACGACCCAGTACAAGCTGAGCTTCCCGCGCGTTGCCGGAGCCGAGTGGTACGTCGTGTACGCGCGCGACACCTACGACAACACGACCCTGACGCGCGTCGAAGCCTACGAAGACATCGACTACCTGCAGATCCAGGAGGTCACGGTCAACCTCCCGAGCTGGTTCGACTACTTCGAGGACGACACCCCGCAAACCCCGCTCTGCGCGGACACCGAGGTGACGTTCTTCGTGACGGCCTCCAACGACGCGGGCGAGAGCGCGCGGTCGGCCGCGGTCACCTTCCGCGACGACACCGGCCCCACCGGCTCGGTGGACGGCAACGTGGCGATCTCCGGTTCGGAGGTCTACTACGACGAGGACGGCAACCAAAGCTACAGCGACGCCGAGCCCTACGAGAACAACTTCTGCTTCGGCTTCGGCAACAACGGCAACTACGACACGTTCTTCACCGATCGCAACGGCAACGGCCGCTACGACACGGCGGAGTCCTTCACCGACTGGAACGGCAACGGGACCCGCGACACGGGCCTCGGTGAGCCGTTCACCGATTCGATTTCGACCCCGAACGGCGTCTACGACATCGGCGAGCCGTTCACCGACTGGAACGGCAACACCACCCGGGATGCCTCGGTCGATGAGCCGTACCTCGACACGAAGCTCCCGAACGGCAGCTGGGACGACGCCGAGCCCTACCGTGACTGCAACGGCAACAGCTCCTACGACGACGCGGAGGTCTACACCGACGTCAACGGGAACGGCCGCTGGGACAACGCCGAGGACTTCTTCGACATGAACGGCGACGGCGTGTACAGCTTCGCGGAGCTGGCGGACACCAGCTGCAACGACTCGCTGTGGAACTGCATCCTCGACCTGCGCGTGGCCGACGAGCCGTACAACGACGACAACGACAACGGCGTGTGGGACGCGGGCGAGGCCTTCACGGACCGCAACCGTGACGGCGTCTGGACCGCCTCGTTCGTGATGGACAGCTCCGACTCGGCCGAGCCCGTGACGTTCCGGCAGGCCTTCAAGGCCGACGAGTACATCGCTTCGGCCTCGGTCGTCACGACGACCGTGCCCGTCGAGATCACCTCGTTCGACTTCGAGACCGGCCTGGACAACGACCGCATGGGCGGCAGCGTCAGCATGCTGTTCACGGCCGGGGTCACCGACATCGACGAGTCGAACGCGCCGTACAGCATCACCGTGGAGCTCACGGACCTGTCGTCGAACACCACCCGCGAACCCTTCATCCTCGAACTCTGAGCCGTCGCGCTCCAGGAGACCCCATGACCCTTCGCCTGATCGCCCTCGCGACCGCGCTCCTGCTCACCGGATGCTCGGATGACCTGTGTGCCTCGAACGCGGACTGCGACGGAAACTTCGTCTGCAATCCGGAGAGCGAGGCCCAGACGGTGGACTCGTTCGGCTGCCTGACCCGCTGCGAGTCCGACTCCGACTGCGTCGCCGGCACCATCTGCCAGTACGACGGCACCTGCTCGTGACGGCGGCGGGGTGCACGCCGCGGTGACACCGCGGCCGCCCCCACGCTGCGACCCCGAAGCCCCGGCCTCAGCGCCGGGGCTTCGCACGTCCGGGGCGGCGCGGCGCGATGCCCGCCTGCCACCAGTCGCGCGTGGCCGGATCGTCCACGCCGTACGCCGCGTCGGCGGCGACCCCGAACGCGACGAGGGCGTCGTGAAGCGCGGGCTCCTCGGCGTGCGAGGCGACCCGCGCGGCGTCGGCCGCACGCTCCCAGGCCGCTTCATCCGTGGGGAGCGGAAGCGCACGGATCGCGCCGGCGCTCACCCGCAGCGCGCCGGGCGACAGGCCGGCACCGAGCGACCGCGCGGCGAGCAGCGCGCTCACGCACGGCGCACCCAGCACGGCGAGCAGGCGCCACAGGTCGCAGGGATCGTGCGGGACCACGGTGATCGTGGGCGTGACGTTGACGTAGGCGCCCTCGGCGTCGACCGCCGCTTCCAGCACCCGTCCCTGGGTGGCCACGACGACACGTGGCACCGCGCGGCGGCGCACCCACGCCGCGCGCGTCGGGTCGACACCGTCGAGGACGGCCAGGTCCACCACGGGCCGCAGCAACCGCTCTCTCGCGAAGCGACAGGCCACCTCGCCCCACCGTAGACGCGCGGGGTCCACGTGGCCGGTGACGAGGAGGCGTCGGGTGTCACGGCCGGAGTCCTCGGACGCCACCTCCTCGCGTACCGCCGGGACGAGCCCGTAGAACGCGTCCCGGTAGTCGGCCTCCACGCGCGCGCGGGCGCCGAGGGTCCGGCCGTGTCCCACCGCGGGGAGCGAGACCCTCGGCACGCCGAGCGCCTCGGCCGCGAGCACGCCCCATGTGGGCGCGTCAGCGAGGGCGTCCATGCTCCAGGCGCGGGTCCCCGGCACCGGCCGCCGCGGGCCACGCCCCACGGCGCACGTCCCGTGCCGCGGACCGCCGCGCTCCCACGCGATCACGACCACCTGCACGCTCGCGCCAGCGAATCGGGCATCCGGCCACCACACCGCGCGCACCGTGCCGTCCTGCGCGAGCCTGCGACGGATCGGGGCGGCCCCCTCCCCCGCCAGGAACGAGGCGGGTTGCACCATCGCGACCTGACCGCCGGCCCCCACGGCGCGGGCGGCCAACCCGAGGAACAACGCCGACGCGTCCACCGTGGCGCGCGGGGGAAGCGCCAGCACCTCCCGCACGCGCGTGACGATGGGGGGCGGGAGCGCGGTGTCACGCCGCAGCCGCGTCAGGAACGGCGGGTTGCCCACGACCACGTCCCATGCGGCGGGGGCAGCGTCGGCGAGCGCTGCGAGGCCGTCGCCCACCGCGACGCGGAGGCCCGTGGCGTCACCCCCGGCCTCCCATGCGAGACGGGTGCGCGCCACCTCCACCGCGAGGCGGTCCGTGTCGAGGCCCGCCACCTGCGGCAGCAACGACGCCGCGAGGCGCGCGCGCGCCGCGCCCTGCACGCCGCGTGCGTCCAGGAACGCGCGCAGCACCAGCACCAGGAGGTTGCCACAGCCGCAGGCGGGGTCGATCACGCGGGGACACGCGGGGTCGCCGGGCGGTGTCGGCGCCGTCCGCACCAGGGCGACCACCTCCTCGGCCAGTCCCGCGGGGGTGTAGTAGACCCCCGCGCCGTGGCGTCCCCCCGGTGCGCGTCGCGGCAGCAACGCGGGGCGCACGAGGGCCAGTGCGTCCAACCCCCACGCACGCCAGTTCGGAACCTCCGCGTCGAGGAGACGACGCACCTCCGCAGGGTCCAGCGGCCCGGCCAACGGCGCGTCAGGGTCGAAGCCCGGCGGAAGGGGCTCCAGCGCCCCGGGGGAGGCGTTGCGGCGGGGGCGGGCGCCCCCTCCGCCCCAGGCACCCCACGCGGAGGCAGCCAGCGTGGCGAGCACCACCCGCACCGCATCGTCACCCGGAACGCCACCGAGGCGCGAGGTCAGCACCCGGACGAGGCACGCCAGCTCCGCGCGCGTCGGCGTCACGGGGTCAGCGCTGCGGTGGATGCGCGCTCGCCCAGGCATCGAGCGTGGCCGCGTCGTCCTGCATCGTGCCGATGGCGAGATCGACGCCGAGGCTCTCGGGCACGGATTCGCCGGTCAGGCGCGTCTCCGCCCACGTGGCGATCATGTTGCGCGACCCGTCCCCGTGCGGGACGCTGACCCACGCGTAGTACTGCGCCACGACCTCGAGCCAGCCCACGCTGACCTCGGCGGGCTCCACCATGAAGTTCGACTGGATGTACGCCGCGCCGCCGTCGGGAAGCGTGAACCAGCGCATGCGCTGCACGACGTGGGACTCCACCTCGATGCCCAGGGGGAGCGCCGAGGTGCTGAACGCCTCGAAGCTCATGCGGTCGCAGGTCTCGGCGACGAAGCACTCCAGGCCGACCTCGTTCTCGCGACGGTAGTCCAGCGCGCGCTCCGGGTTGCGCTCGAGCGGACTGGTCAGCGCCACGGAGGCCGCCAGCGTCCACGGGGTGTGCGGGCTCTCATGGCCCACGGCGGCACCCAGGAGCCCCGCGGCGGAGCGCTCCCGGCCATCGAGCGCCGCGAGCGCCTCCGGGTCGAGGTTGTTCACCCGGTAGCCCTCGAGCGTCTCGGCGAGGCGCGAGTCCATCCACGCCACGAGGTTCTCTCCGCCCGCCGCGAGGGCCGCGTCGTCCTCGTCCATGGCGTGGGCGTAGAGGTAGCCCACGAGCGCGTCGAGCTCCTCCGGCGCGTCCGGCGCGGGCGTGCAGGCGAGCAGCAGGAGCGCGACCATGCACGCAATCTATGGGACCGTCGCGCCCCTGTCGCCCTCGGCGCGCGCCAGATCCGCCACCGCGCCCAGGTAGAGCCCCTCGAACATCGCGCCCCAGTCGTGCCGTGCGGAGAAGCCCCGCGCGAGGTGGTAGGCGCCCGCCAGGCCGCGGTGCAGGTACACCAGCTCCGGTGGCGAGCGCACCCCCCGTGCCAGGATCACGTGCGGCATCAGCGCCGCGACCCGCTCCTGCACGACGTCCTCGGGGCCACCGAGCGTGAAGTCACCACCCGTGAACGGCGCCCCGATGGCGCGGCAGAGGTCCCACAGCACGTCCTCGTCCGACGCGCCGGCATCGACGAGGGCGCCCATGGCGCGCGCGTGACGCATGCACGCCGCCTTGTCGTCCCGCCGCGTGGCGAGGCCGCAGCCGCCGTAGTCCACGATCCACGGCAGCGGGAAGCGCCGCACGCAGCCGAAATCGAGCAACCCGACGCGGCCATCCGGGGTGAAGAGATAGTTCCCGGGGTGCGGGTCCGCGTGGATCGCGCGGAACCCGTAGAGCATGCGCAGGAAGCCGCGCACCACCGTCACCCCGGCCCGCTGGCGCGCGGCCTCGGTGGCCGTCGCCGCGAAGACGCTGGCGGGCCGGCCCGGGAGCCTCTCCATCGTGAGCACGCGGCGGGTGCTCCACCCGCGGTGCACCGCCGGCACGACGAGATCAGGGTCCCCCGCGAAGAAGGCGCGGAAGGCCTCGAGGTTGTCGGCCTCCCGCGTGTAGTCGAGCTCCTCCGCGATTCGTGCGCCCAGCTCCGCGAAGATGGCCTCCACCTCCTCGCGCGGGCGCCGCACGAAACGGCCGGCGTGCAGCATGGCGCGTGCCGCCGCAAGGTCGGAGCCGACCGTGTCCTCCACGCCGGCGTGCAGGACCTTCACGACGACCGGCGTGCCGTCGGGGAGCTCCGCCGCGTGGGCCTGCCCCAACGACGCGGTCCCGAGCGGCGCGGGGTCGAAGCGACGGAAGCGCACCTCGATCGCGGCGTCGAGCTCCGCCTCGACCCGGGCGCGCACCACGTCGAACGGCACCGGCTCGACGCGATCGTGGAGGGAGCCGAGCAAGGCGCGTGCTTCCTCGGGGATGCCCTGGACGTCCGCGAATTGCGCCAGCTGCTGCCCGACCTTCATGGCCACGCCCTTGAGCTGCCCGAGCTGACCGGCGATCCGCGCGGCATTCTCGAGGTGGACCCGCCGCAGGGACTCGCCGCGCGCCGCCTCCCCCTGGAAGAGCCCCGTGACCGCCTGACCCACGTAGCTGCCGCCGACGCGGGTGGTGAGCGCACCGAGCTTGCCGAGGCGTTCCCACTTCGAGCCCATGCCCTTCTTTAACCCGCGTCCGTCCGCGTTAGTGTGTCCCCCATGACCGCACCCCTCACCCGCTTTCACCCCCTCGCTGAAACCGCCCGCGCCGCGTTCCACCCTGCCGTCACCGACGAGGTCGCCGCCGCGGTGGCGCGCGATCGCGTCGTCGTCGTCGGCATGGCAGGAAACCCGTTCGTGAAGCGCGCGCGCACCCTGCTCACCGAGGCGGGCATCCCCTTCACCTACCTCGAGTATGGCAGCTACTTCAGCCAGTGGAAGCAGCGTCTGGCGATCAAGATCTGGTCGGGCTGGCCCACCTTTCCGCAGGTCTTCGTGGACGGCGCGCTGATCGGCGGGTTCAACGAGCTCCGGAAACTCCACGCCGGGGGCGGCGTGGCAGCCCCGGACGGAACCTGAGGCACCCCGGTGCACCCCACGCTGCTCCTACTCCTCGTCGGCTGCGGCCCGTCCGCGGTCACCTGTGACGCGGCCCCCACCGCCGCCTACGCCGGCGGCACCGCGTTCGAGGAGCGCACCGACGCGTGGGGGCTGGCCTCCGTCCACGGCGGGCGCATGCTCGCCGGCGACCTGGACGGGGACGGCTACCCCGACCTGATCGTCACGGAGCTGTTCGCCGGGGAGCGGGACGCCCCGGAGGCCGGCACGCAGAACCACTTCGTGCTGTTCAACCGCCCCGCGGGCGACGGACGCACGTTCGAGGACGGCACCGTCGCGAGCGGGCTGCTCGTGAACCGTGACGGCACCGTCGGCACCGCGCATTCGTCCTACAGCCTCGGCGACGTCGACAACGACGGCGATCTCGACGTGTTCGCGGGCATGGCCCACGACGATGCCCGCCCCACGCCGTCGGACTGCTCCGAGATCTACCTCAACGACGGCGGGGGTCACTTCACGCTGGCGCCCGCCTCCGACGTCTGCGTCGCGCGCGGGTACCCGACCGCCGGATCCGCGTTCACGGATGTCGACGGGGACGGTGTCCTGGACCTCTGGATCACCGGCTTCTACGAGGAGTACGGCCTCATCGCGGCCGCGCAGGACCAGCTCTACCGGGGCAACGGCGACGGAACCTTCGAATCGGTGACCCGCGAGGCCGGCCTGCTGCTCGGACGCGCCACCACGCTGGAGCAGGCGCTCGCCCGCACGGTGCGACGTCCCGCGTACGGCGCGACCGCCTGCGATCTGGATGGCGACACGTTCCCCGAACTGCTCGCGACCAACTACGGGCGCAGCTGGAACCAGCTCTGGCGCAACCACGGGGACGGCACGTTCACCGAGGAGGGCGAGGTCAGCGGCTTTGCCGGCGACGACAACGTCGACTACCGCGACAACGGCCGCTACGCGTGCTGGCACGCCGCGCGCGGGACGGCCCAGGATCCGGAGCCCACCGTGCCCTGCGAGGGCTGGGACCCCGACTACTGGACGCCCGGCTACGACGACCAGCCGGCGCGCAACAACGGCAACTCCTTCACGACGGTGTGCGGGGACCTCGACAACGACGGGGATCTGGACCTGCTGACCGCCGAGATCGCGCACCGCTGGGCCGGCGCCTCGTCCGACAGGACCACCGTCCTGTTCAACGACGGCGACGCCCGGTTCACCCGCGCGGAGCCGGAGGCGATCGGGATGGACCGGCAGCATCCCGCGCGCGGAGACTGGAACGAGGGGGATCTGTACGCGGCCTTCGCCGACTTCGACAACGACGGCTGGAAGGACGTCTTCCTCGCTTCGTCCGACTACGAGGACACGCACATGTGGCTCTGGCGGCAGGCGTCCGCCGGCATGCTCGAGGACGTGAGCGAGGCGACCGGCATGGACCAGCCGTGGCCGGCGGGCCTGGCGATCGCCGACTTCGATCGCGACGGCGATCTCGATGTCGTGACCGGCTCCAGCACGGCACGCTCGGGGACGCCGTGGACGTCCCGCGCGGTGCACCTCCACGAATCCGTCCGCGATCCCGGCAACTGGCTGCGGATCTCCGGCCTGCCCGCGGGAACGCGGGTGGAGGTCGACGCCGGCGGTCACACGCAGGTCCAGGAGGTGTCGGGCGGCTATGGCACCTTCGGCATGCTCAACGACGTGGCGCTGCACTTCGGCCTCGGCGACACCTGCGTCGTGGACGCCGTGCGGGCCACGCGACCCGGCGGCACCGCGAAGGACTGGCCCGCCACCGCCGGAAACACCACCCTGGACCTGACGTGGTGAAGCTGCTGGCGCTCGCGGCCTTCGCGCACGCGGGCGAACCGGCACCCGACGCGCTCCCGGCGGGCACGTCGGTACGGATCACGGCGATCCGTCGCGCGGATGCCTACCGCCCGCTGCGTCGCCTGCTCGTGGGCATGCCGTGCCGCGTCGAGGAGCCCGGGCTGGTGCGCAACGGGCGCGACACGTGGGGAGGTCCCATGCGATGCGCCGACGGCGATCTCTACTACTTCTACCAGGTGGACGTCCGGGTCCTGGACCCGTCCGAGGCGGCCGCGATCGGGGTTCCCGAGGTCGTGGTCCCTGGGGCGGAGGGGGGCCCGCCCCCCTCCGCAACGCCTCCCCCGGGCGGGCCGGTGCCGACCTGGCCGGCCGGCGCGCGCGGCACGGTGCGCGCCCTGTCCGAGGAGGACGCCTACGCCCACGACGCGGCGCGTCTCGTCGGGCGCGCGTGCATCGCGGAGGCCGAGCTGGCCGAGAGCGGCCGCGGCTGGTGGTCCGGGCCGATGCGCTGCGGGGAGGACCGCGTCTACTTCTTCCAGGTCTCCCTCGCGCGGGAGGAGGTCGCCACCGACGGCAGCTGGCCACCCGGTACGCGGCTCCGCGTCGCCGGCATCGACGACCTCGACGCGCTCGCGCCCCAACGCGGCGCCCTGGTCGGGCACCACTGCACGGTCGCCGAGGCTCCGCTCGTCGCGTCCGGCCCGGACACCTGGGCGGGGCGGCTCTTCTGCGATGACGGCGCGCGCTGGCAGGTGTTCCGGGCGCGAATCTCCGCGCCGACCCCGCCGTAGCGGGGCTAGCTGCGCCGGCGTCGGAAGACCGCCTCGAGAAGCGGCGTGCCGTCGGGGTCCGCGAACGCGCTCGCCTCGAGCCGCTCCACGTCGAAGGCCACGCCGAGGAGCGCGCTCAGCTCGCTGGGCGTGACGAACCACGGCGGACGCTCAGCCGCCGCCGCCGGCCCCGCCGCGAAGGCGCCGAACAGCACCCCGCCCGGCGTCACGCGCAGCGCGGCGAGCGCCGCCCATGCCGGACGCTCGGCGGGCTTCACGTCGCGGAAGCCCCCGGTCTCGCAGAGCGCATCGAGCGGCGACGCATCCGACCATGCCTCGAGACCCTCCGTCGGGCCGAGCACGACGCGGTATCCACGGCGCACCAGCGCCTGCGCATCGGCGTCGCGCTCCCGCCCGTAGAACCCCACCCGCGCGGGGGGGTGCGGCACGTGCGGCAGCAGCCGGAGCACGACGGGGGACACCACGCCGCCCCGCGAAGGAGCGGGGCGATGCCCGCCCGAAACGATCCCGGCCGATGGTTGCGCGTTGCCCATGGAGCCCTCGCGCGCGGCCTATCCCCGCGGGCGCGTCATCGGCACGTGACACTCAACCGGAAGTTTCCGGTCGCCGTGGCGGGGGCGTCCACGAAGATCAGGTGCGTCTCGGGGTTGGTCAGCGTCATGAGCCGGAGCTCGTGCGAGGATCCTGTGCCGACGTCGCCGTCGCAGGTGTGGAGGTTCTCGTTCCACACCGGGCAGGTGCCGTCGTCCTCGCGACGCAGCGCGAAGAGGTCGAGGTTCGCGCAGGGCGTGTAGAGCTCGACCGTCGCGTCGGTGTTGGGCTCCAGGTACAGGACCCAGCCGCGCTCGGGCCCGGTGTAGTTGGTGCCGTTCCCGCTCACCGTGCAGGTCCAGTTGCGCCAGGAGTCCCCGTCGTACGACGCGTACCCGCCGGCGTTGCTCGACTCCACCACGGACCCGCAGAACAGCAGCCCGGCCTCCAGGCAATCCGACCCGCCCGGCGAATCGTGCGAGAGGGCCTGGTTGCAGAAGGCCGCGACGCCCGTGCCGGTGCCGGTCCCCGAGCCCGTGCCGGTTCCCGAGCCGGTGCCGGTCCCCGAGCCCGTACCGGTTCCCGAGCCGGTGCCGGTGCCCGTGCCGGACCCCGTTCCCGTGCCCGTGCCGGATCCGGTCGCCGTCGAGGTTTCCGACCCCGTTCCGGACCCGGTGTGCGTGGCCGCGCCCGAGTCCGGGTCGCTGGAGCCCGCCGTGTCCGTCGCGACGACGGGCTTCGTCGCCCAGCCGTCGGCGCATCCAAGCAGGAGGAGGAGGAGGCACCCACGCATGCCCGAAGGATAGCCGCAGGGCCGCCCGGCCGCAATGCGCGCGTGCTCGGGGACGTCCGGACGGCTTGCCCGCGCGAGGGGGGCCCCTAGCTTCGGGGCACGCCCAGGGCCGTTCCATGCGTCCATCGACACGCTACGAGATCAAGTACCGGATCAGCCGCGAGCACGCCGAGGCCGTGCGCGTCTGGATTGCGCGCCACATGGAGCCCGACGCGTTCGGCGAGGGCGGCGCGGCGCGCTACCACGTGCACAGCCTCTACCTCGACAACGCGGACTGGCGGATCTACCGGGAGACGCGCAACGGCACGAAGACCCGCTTCAAGCTGCGCGCGCGCATCTACGACTTCGAGGGAGTGTCCCCCGCGTTCCTGGAGGTCAAGGCCCGCGACGGAGAGGCGATGACGAAGACCCGTGCCGTCGTGTCGCGCGCCGACGCGCGGGCGGTCCTCGCGGGACAGCTTCCCTCCTGCCCGGACAGCGCCGCCTTGCGCAACTTCCGCGACCACACCGATCGCGTCCGGGCCTACCCGCGGGTGTGGGTCACCTACGTGCGGAGCGCCTGGGTCGGCGGGGACCGTGGGCTGGTGCGCGTGACCTTCGACAGCGACATCGCCTGTGCCCCGCCCACGGAGGGACTCGTCGCGCCCACCCGGTGGCACCTGCTCCCCGAGGTGCGGGACAAGGTGGTGCTGGAGCTGAAGTACACGGGGAGCTACCCGCGATGGCTGGCCGAGACGATCCGCACCTTCGACCTGGAGCGTCGCGCGATGTCCAAGTACCGCCAGGCCGTCGAGCATCTGGGCGCGCTGGCCGGCGGCCGGAGCGCGTCGTGAATCTCGCAGCGCTCGCACCCGGGCCCATGACTCCCCTCTCCGCGCTGACCATCGCCGGCCACCTCGGCCTGGCGTTCGTGCTCGGCACCGCCGTCGCCGGCATGTACGCCGCCACGCACCGAGGGCTCAGCTACTCCCGCAACATGGTCCACAGCATCGTGCTGCTGGCCATGATCATCACCATGGTCATGCTCGTGGTCGGCGACAGCGTGGCACGTGCCTTCGGGCTCGTGGGGGCGTTGGCGATCATCCGGTTCCGCACGGTGGTGCGGGACGCGCGCGACACCACGTTCATCTTCCTCGCGCTGGCCGTCGGCATCGCCGTGGGCGCGGCGCAACCGCTGGTGGCCGTGCTGGGCACCGTCGGGATCGGCGGGGTCGCCACGTTGCTGCAGTGGAGCGGCTTCGCGACGCGTCACGCCGATACCGGCGTGCTGCGCGTGCGCGGCGGCGGGGACCTCGCGGTGACCCTGGAACGGACGCTGCCCGCGTGGTGCCGCACCTGGGAGCTGGTGGCGCTGCGCCAGGCGACCGACGGCGCCGAGAGCGAGTACACCTACGAGGTGCGCCTCTTGCACCCGGGCGAGCGGGAGGCGTTGCTGGAGGCGGTCCGCGGGGTCACCGGCGTGGTCCAGGTCACGGTCGCGATCGAAGAGCAGGCGGAGGAGTGGTGACCTACGTGACGACGCTCGCCCGGCGGCTGAGGTCCGCGCGAGGACGCATCGTCCTCGGCGTCGTCTGGCTCGCGTGCGCCACGTCCCTTGCGGCGATGGTGCACCGGCAGGCCGGGCAGGTCCGCGCCGTGGGGGTCGCGCGCGGGAGGGTCCACGCCGTGCGCGCCCCCTACGACGGAATCGTGCAGGCCGTGCACGCCGAGCCGGGCGATTCCGTCGAGCCGGGTGCGCCGCTGCTGGACGTCGAGGAGCCTGGACTCGCCCAGCGGGTCGCTGCGGCGGAGATCACCCTGCGGGCCATCGAGGCGGACAGGGTCGCCGAGGGTGCCGACCGTGCGCGGCGCTTCGCGCGCGACGCCGAGGGCGCGCGTGCCCGCGCGGTGGGCGCGCGCGTGGAGCTGGAGCGGGCCCGCGCGGGACTCGTGGGCCTGGAGGCCCGGGTGGCGCGGCTGGATGCGGCCGGGGACGCCGCCGCACCGGCCGAGGGAGACGCGCCACGCATGGCGCTCGCGGCCGCACGCGCGGAGTTGGAGGCCCGCGCACGCGAGGTGGCCGCGTGGGACGCCGCCGCGAGCGGCGCGGCAACGCGCCGCGTACCGGACGCCTCCCTCCTGCGGTCCGCGGTGGATGCCGCGGCCATCGAGCTCGACGCGCTCCGCGCGCGCCTGCGGGCAGGGCGGCTGGTGGCCGCCGCCCGCGGCGTGCTCGGCCCCGCCCCGGCGGTGGCGGATTCCCTCGCGGCGGCGCTTCCGGGGGCCGTCGGGCGCCTGCCGGCACCCGGCGACTGGTGCGCGGCGGGTTCCGTGCTGGCCGTGCTGATCGAGCCGGTCGCCCGGGAGGTGGTCGTGTACGTGGACCCGCTCCGGCGGAGCCTGCTGCGGCCGGGGGGCCGCGCCACGGTGCACGCGGTGTCCGGCGCGCTCGCGGCGACCGTCGTCGGCGGCGGGGCCGCGACAGAGCGGGTGCCGGATGCGCTGGCGGCGGATCCCCGGCTGCCGGAATGGGGCGTTCCGATCACCGTCCAGGTCGACGGCGCGCTGGTCCCCGGGGATTCCGTGTCCGTGGACTTCACGCGCTGACAGGCACCGGACGGATTAGGAGAGCCCGTGGCCGCCACGCCGCCCTTCTCCGCACGTCCGTCGCGCAGGCGCGTCGCCGCCCTTGCGGCCGTGGCCCTCACGGCGCTGGCGGGTTGGGCCGCACGGCACGTGGCGGTGGTGCCGGATGACGAGATGGCGCCCACGCTGATGGCGGGCGACCTCGCGTGGATCGTGGACGGACCGCTGTTCGCCGGGGACGTGGTGAGCATCGTGGATCCGCTGGATCCGTCGCGGTTCACCTTCCGGCGCGTCGAGAGCACCGGCGGCGCCATCCGCTACGCGCAGGGCGTGTTCCTGACGGGCACCACCCCGCGCGTGCGGGAGATGGGTGAACTCCCCGACCCCACCGGCCGCGGCCCCGGCTGGAAGGTGCGGCAGGAGGCGGACCACCTCGTACGGCACCGCGCCCGCGAGGTCCGCAGCGACATGGAGGTCCGTACCGTGCCCGACGATGCGGTGTTCCTCGGCGCGGACGCGCGTGATGACGCGCTGGACAGCCGCTGGTGGGGACCGCTCCCGCGCGGGGCGGTGCAGGGACGCGCGGCGTTCCGCGTCGGACCGCCGCGCCACCGCTGGCGCGGCTGGTTCGGGCGCCCCTGAACGGAGCGCGTCGGGGCCCGGGGGCGTTGCGGGGGGCGGGCTGAGCCCCCCGCCCCAGGATCAACCCTCGCCACCCCCGGCGGGCGCCGGCGGCTCGCCGTGCAGCAACGCGGAGAGGTAGTCGCGGTTCATACGCGCGATGTTCGAGATGGAGATGCCCTTGGGGCAGCTGACCTCGCACTCGCCGTGCATCGTGCAGTTGCCGAAGCCCTCGGCGTCCATCGCGTCGACCATCCCCTTGACGCGGCGGTCACGCTCGGGCTGACCCTGCGGGAGGTGCCCGAGGTGGCTCACCTTCGCGGAGGTGAAGAGCGCCGCGGAGGCGTTCGGGCACGACGCCACGCAGGCGCCGCAGCCGATGCAGGTCGCCGCGTCCATCGCCGCGTCCGCGTCGACCTTCGCGACGGGGATGGCGTTGCCGTCGGGCGCGTTGCCGGTGTTCACGCTGACGAAGCCGCCGCCCTGGATCACGCGGTCCAGCGCGTTGCGGTCGACCACGAGGTCCTTCATGATCGGGAAGGCCTTCGCGCGGAACGGCTCGAGCGTGAACGTCGTCTCGCCGCGGTCGAGGTAGTGCCGCATGTGCGTCTGGCACACGGTGGAGCGCACCTGGTCGCCGTGCGCCACGCCGTTGATCATGAACCCGCAGCTGCCGCAGATGCCCTCGCGGCAGTCGTGCTCGAACGCGATGGGCTCTTTGCCCTTCACGGACAGCTCGTCGTTCACGATGTCGAGCAGCTCGAGGAAGGACATGTCCTTCGTCGCGTTGTCGGTCTCGTACGTCTCGAACGTGCCGGGCGCGCTGGAGCTCGCCTGGCGCCACACCCGGAGGGTGACCTTCTCCTTCTTCACTTGTAGCTCCGCTGGGAAGGCTTGACGTGGTTGAAGACGAGGGCCTCCTTGTGGAGGACCGGCGCGCTGTCGACGCCGGTGAACTCCCAGGCTGCGGCGTGGGTGAAGTTCGCGTCGTCGCGCTGCGCCTCGCCGTCGGAGGTCTGGTACTCGGTGCGGAAATGGCCGCCGCAGCTCTCCTCGCGGGTGAGCGCGTCGAGGCACATCAGCTCGGCGAACTCCAGCAGGTCCGCCACGCGGCCGGCCTTCTCGAGGGACTGGTTCAGCCCGCCGTCCCCGGGGACCGTCACGTTCTCCCAGAACTCCTTGCGGAGCTCCGGGATGCGCTGAAGCGCCCACGTGAGACCGGCACGGTCGCGCGCCATGCCGCACTTGTCCCACATGATGTCGCCCAGCTCGCGATGGAAGCTGTCGACCGTGCGCGTTCCGTTGACGGACAGCAGCTTGCGACAGCGCTCCTCGACGTCCGCCTGGGCCTTCTTGGCCTCGGCGTGGTTGGCGTCGGCCGGGCCGAGCTTCGTGCTCGCCAGGTAGTGGCCCAGCGTGTAGCTGATGATGAAGTAGCCGTCGGAGAGGCCCTGCATCAGCGCGCTCGCGCCGAGGCGGTTGGCGCCGTGGTCGCTGAAGTTCGCCTCGCCCAGCACGAACAGCCCGGGGATGTTGCTCTGCAGGTGGTAGTCCACCCACAACCCGCCCATGGTGTAGTGCGGCGCCGGGTACATGCGCATCGGCGTGCGGTACGGGTTCTCCCCGGTGATGCGCTCGTACATCTCGAAGAGGTTGCCGTAGCGCTCCGCGATGGTGCTCTCGCCGAGGCGCTTGATGGCGTCGGCGAAGTCGAGGTACACGCCGCGGCGCGCGTCCCCGATCTGCGGGCCCACGCCGCGTCCGTCGTCGCAGGCTTCCTTGGCCGCACGGGAGGCGATGTCCCGCGGGGAGAGGTTGCCGAAGCTCGGGTACTTGCGCTCGAGGTAGTAGTCGCGGTCGGCCTCGGCGATGTCCTCGGGGCGCTTGCCGCAGTCCTTCGCATCCTTCGGGACCCACACCCGGCCGTCGTTGCGAAGGCTCTCGCTCATGAGCGTGAGCTTGCTCTGGTAGGTGCCGGCCTGCGGGATGCAGGTCGGATGGATCTGCGTGAAGCAGGGGTTCGCGAAGGTGGCGCCGCGCTTGTGGGCGCGCCAGGTGGCGGTGACGTTGCAGCCCTTCGCGTTCGTGCTGAGGAAGAACACGTTGCTGTAGCCGCCCGTCGCGAGGCACACGGCGTGCGCCATGACGGTGTCCACCTTGCCGCTCGCGAGGTCGCGGACGACGATGCCGCGCGCGTGGCCGTCGACGAGCACGAGATCGAGCATCTCCGTGCGCGGGAACATCTTGACCTTGCCGGCCGCCACCTGGCGCTCGAGGGCGCTGTAGGCGCCGAGCAGCAGCTGCTGGCCGGTCTGGCCCTTGGCGTAGAACGTGCGGCTCACCTGCGCGCCGCCGAAGCTGCGGTTGGACAGCGTGCCGCCGTACTCGCGGGCGAACGGGACGCCCTGCGCGACGGCCTGGTCGATGATGTTCACGCTGTTCTGCGCGAGGCGGTAGACGTTCGCCTCTCGGGCGCGGAAGTCACCGCCCTTCACCGTGTCGTAGAACAGCCGGTAGATGCTGTCGCCGTCGTTCTGGTAGTTCTTCGCGGCGTTGATGCCGCCCTGCGCGGCGATGGAGTGCGCGCGCCGGGGGCTGTCCTGGAAGCAGTAACAAAGCACGTTGTAGCCGAGCTCGCCGAGGGTCGCGGCGGCCGAGGCCCCCGCCAGGCCGCTTCCCACGACGATGACGGTGTACTTGCGCTTGTTCGCCGGGTTCACCAGCTTGAGGTCGAACTTGGTGCGCTCCCAGGCGGTCTCGATCGGACCGGAGGGCAGACGCGAGTCGAGGTTCACCATGGCGCGCTCCTCAGTGTTCCGTTTCGAGCGTGATCGGCGGGTTCGTGGGCTTGGGGAGCATCCCGGTCAGCACCGCCACCGGAATGCTCAGGTTCCCGAGGGTGACGACGATGCCGAAGCCCAGCGCGAGCCTGCGTGCCACGCCCGCCCGTGCCGCGCTCTCGAGGCCCAGCGAACGCAGCATGCTGTAGGCACCGTGTGCCAGGTGCGGGCCGAGCGCCAGCTGCGCCACGATGTAGAAGCCGGCGATGAGCGGCTGGCTGAAGGCGTTGTGCACGTTCGCGTACACCGCACCCTCGGCGACGTAGCCCCCGCCCACCTTTCCCGCGGTGAGGTGGAGGAGGTGGTAGAGGATGAACGCGAGCAGGATCGGCCCGCTCCAGCGCATGGTGCGCGACGCGTAGGTCGACGCCCGATCGCGGCGCACCGCGTAGGCCGTGGGCCGCGCGCTCCCCTGCAGACGCACGAGGCGGACGGCCGAGCCGATGTGCAGCGCGACCGCGACGAGCAGCGCGACCTCGGTGCCCACCTTCACGCCGCCGTGCCCCACGGTCTCGAGGAAGTGCGCGTACTCCGCGAGCGCCTGCTCGCGGTCGGGAAGGAAGATCTGCAGGTTGCCGACCATGTGGACGAACACGAAGCCCAGCAGGAGGGCACCCGTGAGCGCCATCGTGATCTTCATGCCCACGGTCGAGTTCAGCAGCCGCGAGAGCGAACCCATCGGGTCTCCTGGGTCAGGACGGGAAGGTTCATCCCGTAGCCCGGGCGGCTGCCCCGTTCAAGCTCGCCCGGATTCGAGCTGGAGCTGCGTGAAGCCGAACTTGACCTTGAGAGTCAGCTCCTCCGCGTCGATATCCAGCGCCACGTCCTCCACCGCGAGCTTCAGGTTCAGTGGCCCGCCCATCGGGCCGACGAGATCCTCGACGTGGCTCTTCGGCAGGATGGTGACCGGGTTCACCGTGGGCACCTGCTGCGCGAGCAGGTGCTCCGCGCCCCGCGCGAGAAGCTGGAGCAGCGCGTGCTCCCCGAGGTGCACGGTCACGTCCTGCAGCGTTCCGACGAGCGCGCGACGCTCGCGGTCGTAGCGGATGTCCCCGAGCGCGGCCTCGGCGCCGACGCGTCTTTCCAGGGTGAACGGAATCTCGACGTTCTGCGTCGGCAGGACGACCTTCCCCGTCAGCACGCCGCGCAGATGCGCCTCGACCCCGAAGCGCTGGTCGGCGTAGCGGAACGCCGACCCCTCGCGATCGATCTCCACCGTCCAGTCGCCCTCGACCCGGACGAGGCGGTCCACGAAGGCCACGACGTCGTCCCGGCGACCGTCCCAGGCGCCGCGCGCGACGGCGACCCCGCGCACCAGCACCTCGGGGACCTGCACCTGCTGATCCTCCAGCAGCCCCCGCACGCGATCGCGCACCTGCAGCTGCCGGTAGCCGGCGTGCACCGCACGCAGGAGATCGAACCGGCCCCGCCCGATGCGGAACGGGAGACTCGCCGCGAAGAGGTCGTTCCACAGCGCACGGCCGATCGCGAACTTGAGATGAAAGCCGTCGGAGAGCGCGCGTCCGGACATGGAAACTCCCGGGTCGAGGCGTCGTGGGACGCCCCTTCCCGGGAGTCTAGCCGGTGCGGGCGGACCCGCGAGCGTTCAGATGACCTCGGTCGCCGCGAAGTAGTACGCGATCTCGCGGGCCGCGCTGGCCGGGCTGTCGGAGCCGTGCACCGCGTTCTCGCCGACGCTCTTCGCGAAGAGCTTGCGGAGCGTGCCCTCGGCGGCGTTGGCGGGGTTCGTGGCGCCCATGATCTCGCGGTTGCGCGCGATGGCGTTCTCGCCCTCGAGCACCATGAGCACGACGGGGCCGCGGCTCATGAAGGCGCACAGCTCGTCGAAGAAGCCGCGGCCGCGGTGCTCCGCGTAGAAGCCCTCCGCCTCGGCGCGGGAGAGCTGGACGCGCTTCATGCCGACGATGCGCAGGCCCTCGCGCTCGAACCGGTCCACGATGGCGCCGATGTGGTTGCCCTCGACGGCGTCGGGCTTGATGATGCTGAGCGTGCGTTCCATGGCTTGTCCTCCGGAAGGGACGCACGTCTAGCCGGTGGGCCGGCGCTCCGCCACGCGCACCCGCTGCAGGATGCCGGCTTCCACCCGGACCCGCACGCGCACGACCCCCGTCGTGGTGCGCACCTCCAGGCGGTGCGGCCCGGCCGCCAGCTCGACCGGGACGAAGCCGCGCACGGCGCCGGCCTCCACGTCGTCGATCCAGGCCACGCCGGCCACGTCGCCCTCCACGACGAGCAGTCCGTCCCCCCCCGGCGTCGTGGCCCGCGGCAGGCCGGGCACCGTGCGCCGGCCGGCCGACGCGGGTGCCGGCGCGGCCGGCGCGACCTGCGTGCGCGCGACGGTCTCGGCCCGCACATCCGACGGAGCATCCCCCTGCGCCGCGCCGCCGGCCTGCGGGCCAGGCCCCGCCGCGTCCCGCGCCACGAGCACCAGCGCCGCGCCGAGCGCGAGCACGACCAGTCCCGCCGCCGCACGCACGCGCACCTGCCGGCGCGCCTCGACCCAGCCGGCGGCCTCGGGGTCGAGCTGCGCGGGGTCCGGCAAGCCGAGGGGAGGGCTCACTCGCAGACCGCCCACTTTCCGGCGCGCTCGGCCTGCGCGGCGTCCTGCGCGCTGTAGAGCACGTCGGCCAGCAGGATGTCGTCGAAGGCCTCGTAGACCTCGGCGTAGCCCTGGCGGATGATCGCCTCGTTGACGAAGAGATCCCCCTCTTCCCCGAGCAGGTGCACGTAGGCGAGCGTGCGGCCGTAGCGGTCCGTACAGGTCGCGTCGTAGGAGATGCGCACCTGCCGGCCGGTGAGCAGCTCGTCCATCCACGTGCGGGCCTCGGGGCCGAAGCACTGATCCGTCTCACCGACGCCGGCCCGCGGGTCCGGGATGCAGGCGTCCGGCACGTCGTGCACCACCTCCGGGGCGCTGACGCCGAGCAGGCGCACCTCGATCCCATCGCAGTCATCGAGCTGGATCGTGTCACCGTCGAGGACGCGCACGACGGTGTGCTCCTCCGGGGGCTTGCAGTGCTCCGCGGCGAGCAGCGGAACGTCATCGAGGGTGTGGCAACCGAGGAGGGCGAGCAGCACGGGCATCCCGGACAGGGTACCATGCCCCTCCGGCCCCGGCATCATGGACGTCCCCGCGCCCGCCCCCGTCGCGCTCCGCCTCCGTGGCGTCGGCAAGCGCTACGACATCTACCCGAACGACCGCAGCCGCGTGCTGGAGATGCTCGGCCCGCGGGTCCACCACACCGAGCACTGGGCCCTGCGCGGCGTCGATCTCGAGGTGCCGCGCGGCGGTGCCCTCGGCGTCATCGGACGCAACGGCGCGGGCAAGAGCACGCTGCTGCGCATCCTCGCCGGGATCTCCCCGGCCACCGAGGGAACGGTCGAGGTGCACGGCCGCCTCGCCACCCTCCTCGACCTCGGCGTCGGCTTCCACGAGACGTTCACCGGTCGCGAGAACATCGCGCTCACCTGCTCCCTCCTGGGGCTGTCGCGCGCGCAGGCGGAGGCGCGCACCCCCGACATCCTGCGCTTCGCGGAGCTGGGCGCCTTCATCGACCAGCCCGTGCGGACGTACTCCACGGGCATGTGCCTGCGGCTGGGTTTTGCCATCGCGTCGCACGTCGACGCCGAGATCCTCGTGGTGGACGAGGTCCTCGCGGTCGGGGACCAGTACTTCCAGCGCAAGTGCCTGCGCCGCGTCGCCGCGTGCCGGGAGGCCGGCGCCACCCTCGTCGTCGTCTCCCACGACCTGCACGCCATCCGCGCCCTGTGCGACGAGGTCGTGTGGATCGAGGCCGGCACGGTGCACCTCCGCGGGTCGGCCCGCCAGGTCGTCGAGTCCTACGTCCGCCACGAGGCTGCGCGGGCCGCTCCCCCGCTTCCCGACTCTCCCTCGGCGGGGGGGCTGGCCGCCCCCCCGCAACGCCCCCCGGCCCTCCCGGAGGCGCGCACCACGCCGTTCCTGGCGGCCGCGACGCCCGCGCCCGAGGACCCCGCGGCGCTCGCCGACGTGATCGCGCGGGCCTGCGCGCCCGCCGACGCCGCCGCGCTCTTCGACGCCGAGGCCGGCGAGGCGCCCCGCGCCATGGACGGCGACACCCCGCGCGTGCTCGGCACGGGCGAGGTGCGCATCGTGTCCGTCGACCTCCTCGACGGAACCGGAACCCCGCGCGCGCAGCTCCGGACCGGCGAGGACCTGGTGGTGGCCGTCACGTTCCGCACCACCGAGCCGGTGCAGGACCCGATCTTCGGCGTGGCGCTCTTCCGCGATGACGGCACCTACGTGTTCGGACCGAACACCCGCTGGGACGGCGTGCTCGAGGGCCGGTACCACGGCGTGTACACGTTCTATGCCCACTACCCGGCGCTTGCGCTCCTGGCGGGGCAGTACCGGGTGTCCGTGGCGGTGTTCGACGCGGGCCACGTGTCCGCGCTCGCCTGGCACAACCAGCTCTACGGGTTCGAGGTCGTCCAGGACGTCGAGGATCACGGGCTGGTCAGACTTTCGCACCGCTGGGGCGTCGTGACGCACCACCGCGGGGACGGCGGCGGCGCGTGAGGGTCGCGCTGGTGGGCGAGGGTCCCCTCCCCGGCCCGGACTCGGTCGACACCGCCTTCGCGCAGCTCCGCCTGCACCAGTTCCACGCCGCCCTGCACGCTGACGGCCACGACGTTCACGTGCTCGACGCCGCCGCGCCGGACCTCTCCGGGGACGTCGCGCGGGTGGACGCGGACGTCGTCGTGAGCGCGGGCACATGGGCGCCGGTGCGCGCGGCGGTGCACGCCGCGGGGCCGAGACCGCTGTGCGTGGACCTTCCGGGCGATCCGTTCGCGGACCTCCAGGCCGCGCTGCACGCCCCCGGCTCCGCGGCATGGGCCGCCGGGCCGCAGGCGGCGGCGCGCGCCGCCGCGCGGGTCTTCCTGCCGGCGCTCGAACGCGCGGACGCCTTCACCACCATCGGCCCGCCCGCACGATGGGCGCTGCTCGGGCAGCTCGGCGTCCTCGGGCGCCTCGGACCCATGCCCCCCGGCGAGGAGCCGGTGTTCGTGACGCCGAACGCCTGGGGCGCACCGGGCCTCGAGGAGGCCCCGCCCCGCGCCCCCGCGCCGGGCACGCCGCTGTCGGTGGTGCTCTTCGGCGGAGTGAACACCTGGATGGACGCGCAGGCCACGGCGCGCGGACTCGTCGCGGCGGCGGCCCGCGTGCCGGTCCGCGTCACGGTCATCGGCGGGCCGGTGCCCGGCCACCACGAGGCGGGCGCGGCGCGCCTGAGGACGCTGCTGGACCGGGACGCACCGGGTCTCGTGCGTTGGCTGCCGCGCCTGCCCGCGTCGGCCCTGGGCGAGGAGATCGCGCGGCACCACCTGCTCGCGTGGGTCGACCGCCCCGGTGTGGAACCCGAGACCGGGAGCCGCACACGCGCCCTCCTGGCGGTCCACCAGGGCCTGCGCGTCGTGGCCACGGCGCGCTGCGCGCTGGTACAGAACCTGGTGGCGGGCGGATGGGCCACGCCGGTCCCGGAGGGCGGAGACCCCGCCGAGGGGCTGGCCGACGCGCTCGTCACGGTGGCGACCGCGTTTCCGGGTCTTCCGGACCGCGCACCCCTGCGCGCCGCGCACGCCATCGCCGCGACCACCCGCGGGCTGCGCGCCTGGGTGGCCGACCCGCGGCGCGCTCCGCCGGCCTGGGGCGACGGCCCGCTGGCGCGCGCCGCGCGCTGGCTCGGACACCGCGCGCGTTGACGACCTGCCGGAGCCCGGGGGCGTTGCGGGGGGCGGGCAAAGCCCCCCGCCCCACGATCAGCGAGCGGATGGCACCGTGGAGGGCGCCGCCGGCTTCGGGCGGTCCTTCGGGTCGAGCGCGTCGGCCAGCGGTCCGGCCAGGAACAGCGCCATGCTGCGCAGGTTCTCCGGCGCGCGGGAATCGTTCGCCACCAGGGTGTAGAGCGGCAAGGCGTCCCTCGGCCGGTCCCGGCGGCGCAAGAGATCCGCGAGGACGTAGGTCACACGCACCTTTTCGTCATACGGAAGCGTGCCACGGAGCGCCGTGGTGTAGGCGGCGATGGCACGGTCCTGAAGCGCCGTCTCGACGTCCCGGGCGAGATGACGGAACCGCGCGAGTCCCTGCTGCTCGCGGGCCGTGAGCGCACCCGCCGCCTCGAAGCGCGCGAGCCACGCGTCCCGCTCGGCGGTCCACCCGCCGCGATGGGCCACCCGCGCGAGGTTGTACAGCACGCGTTTCCGGGCGTCGGGCGCGATGGGCTTGGAGAGCTCCGCCGCCCCCGCTTCGAGCAGCGCGCGCGCGCCGGCGGGACCCTGCAGTCCCGCGTAGTAGCCGACCGCGGCGTCGCGGGCCGTCCAGCTCGCCTCCACCCACACGTCCCCGAGGAACGCCGCATCCCGGCCGAGGGCCTCATAGACGGCCGCTGCAAGGCCGTAGCGCTCCCACGGCGTCGGCGAGCCCGGATCGGGAAGGGCCGCCACGGCCTTCTGCAGCGCCGCAGTGACCGCAGCGGCGCGCTCGGCGGGGATCGGTGCGTCCATGTCCGCGCCGTAGAGGCTCAACAGCGACGGGGTGCACGTGGACACCCGGTAGGTGCGCCACTGCCCATCGGAGCTGTAGCCCGCCAGGTCCGAGTCGTGGCCGCCCGCGCCGTTGGCGCTCACGCGCGTGTACACCCGCGCCGTCCCGGTCCCGAGCGGGCACGGCACCTCCCGCGAGGCCACGTTCACCGCCAGGGCGGATCCCACCAGCACGAGGGCGATCACGCGCCCTCCGCGCCGCGCGGGCCGGCCCACGCCGCCAGCGCCGCGGCGTGCACCACGACCTCGGGAACCCCCGCGGCCACGGCCCGGGCCGCGACATCCTCGTACTCCGGAGCGGCATGCACCACCCGCCCCTCGCGCTCCGCGACCTTCATCCGCACCTCCCCGTACCCCGTGGCGACGGTGACCCAGCGGCGCGCGCACACCTCGCGGGCGGCGGCGGACCATCGGTACCCGAGCGTCCCGGCATGGCGAAACATGGCGTCCCCGACCGCCTCTCGGCGCTCCGGCACGCACAGCGCCGTCACCAGCAACCCGGGACGTCCCTTCTTCATGCCCACGTGCGTGGTCCATGCGTCGAGCGCACCCGCCTCCAACAGGGCGCGAAGCAGCCCGGGGACGTGCTCGCCGGGAAGGTCGTCCACCTGCGCGCGCACCTCCAGCACCTCCACCGGCGACCCGGACTCCCCGTCACCGAGCACGACGCGGAGGACGTTGGCGTGCGTGGACGGGTCACGCGTGCCCGCGCCGTAGCCGATGGAACGGACCTGCATCGCGGGAAGGCCGCCCGGACGCGCCAGGGCCGCGATGAACGCCGCGCCGGTGGGGGTCACCGTCTCCCCGCCCCACGGCGACGGCACGACCGGAAAGCCGCGCAGCACCTCCAGGGTCGCCGGCGCGGGCACCGGCAGGACCCCGTGCGCGGTGCGAACGGTGCCATGGCCCATCGGGAGCGGCCCGCACAGGATGTCGGCCACGTCGAGCAGTTCCAGCGCCACGCAGGCGCCGACGATGTCGACGATGCTGTCCACCGCGCCGACCTCGTGGAACGTGACCTCCTCCGCCGGCATGCCGTGCACG
The DNA here is from genome assembly GCA_039800105.1 of Pseudomonadota bacterium. Lineage (GTDB taxonomy): Bacteria > Myxococcota_A > UBA796 > UBA796 > SXON01 > CAMAXZ01. The sequence goes on along the minus strand of JBDLRI010000052.1, from coordinate 36,146 downwards.
CGGCCCTCGGCCTCGGCGAGCGCCTGGAACACCGCGATCGCGCGCGTCCGCACCCGGTCCGCGAGCGGTGCGTCCGCCAGGATGCGCCGGATGTCGCGCCATGCCCGCGACGGCTGGCCGGGAAACAGGTCCAGCCCGGCGTGATCGTGATGGTGCGCGTGGCCGTGCGCGTGGGCATGGTCGTGCGCGTGGGCATGGTCGTGCGCGTGCACCGGACGCGCGGCGGTCCAGGTGACGCCGATCCCGGGATCCGGCAGGACCTGGACGTGCGTGGCCGCGATCGCACCGCGCTGCACGGCCGCGACGTGCAACGTCCACCCCGGAATCCCCAGCGCCCGCACGCCCTGCGCCACGGCGCCGGCATCCGCGCCCGCGTGGACGAGCGCGGCGAGGAGCATGTCGCCCGCAGCGCCGGCGAAGGGGTCGATCCACAGCGTCCGCGTCACGCCGGTTCCGCCATCTGGTTGATGCGGCTGGCCTGGTAGGCGGCGCCGAACCCGTTGTCGATGTTCACCACGCTGACCCCCGGCGCACAGGCGTTGAGCATCGTCAGCAGCGGGGCGAGGCCGTGGAAGGCCGCCCCGTACCCGACGCTGGTCGGCACGGCGACGACCGGCGCGCGGACCAGCCCCGCCACCAGGCCGGGCAGCGCCCCGTCCATGCCGGCCACGACCACCACGACACGGCATTCGCGCAAGTCGCCGAGGCGTCCGAGCACGCGGTGCACCCCGGCGATGCCGACGTCCTCGATGCGCACAACGCGGTTGCCGAGGGCTTCCGCGACCACGCGCGCCTCCTCGGCCACCGGCGCGTCGCTCGTGCCCGCCGACACCACGCCGATGCGGCCCACCTGCGCGGGAGGCGGCCCGTGGCGTGCGACCAGGACGCCCGCGACGGGGTGCCACGCCGCGTTCGCGCCCAGTCCGTCGCGTACGAAGGTCCCCTTCGCGTCGTCGAGCCGCGTGGCGAGGACCGACTGGCCCCGCGCGAGCAGCGCGCGCGCGATGTCGAGCACCTGCTGCCCGGTCTTGCCGGCGCCGTAGATCACCTCCGGAACGCCCGCGCGCACGGCACGATGGGCGTCCAGCGCGGTATGCCCGAGCTCCTCCACGGGCGCACGCGCCAGGTGCTCGAGCGCCTCGTCCGGCGAGCGTGTGCCCGCGCGTACGTCCATCAGCAGCTTTCGTACATCGTCCCGGTCCACGCGACCTCCGCGGCGTCTTATAGCGTGTGCGCGCCGCCATGCTGCTCCTCGCGCTCCTCTCCCTCGCTGCCGCAGGCGACGTGCCGGTGTACCGGCAAGCTGTCGAGCTCATCGGGACGCGCTGGCTGCGGGCCCCGGAGTTCTCGCCGCGCCGTGCGTTCCAGGACGCTGGGGCGGAGCTGGAGGAGGACGTGGAGTGGCTCCTCGTCGACGCCCGGGACGACCGCCTCGCGCTGCGTGCCGGCGAGGGACGCTGGAGCGCCGAGGTGGCGCTCGCCGACGACGCCGACCTCCCCGCGGCGCTGGCGCGCCTGGAGGACGCGGTGCGCGCGAGCGGCCTCCCCCTCGACGGCGTGGACCTTCGCGCCTCGATCCTCGAGGGCGTCGCGCACCAGCTCGACCGGCCCTCGGTGGTCCTCCGCGACCGCGGGCTCGAGCGCTTCGACGAGCGCATGACCGGGACCCTGAGCGGGATCGGCTCGACCCTTCGCACGCGGAACGGCGCGTTGGTCGTCGTCGAGGTGCAGCCGAACGGACCCGCCGCGCGCGGTGGCGTCCAGACCGGAGACCGGATCCTGCGCATCGACGGGGCCTCCACCGTGGGCATGCGCGTGGCGGAGGCGACCCGACGGATCCGCGGCGCGGCCGGAACGCAGGTCGCGCTGCTCGTGGCGCGCGACGGCCCCAACGGAGTCGTGGAGCGCACCTACACCCTGCGGAGGGAGACGCTGCACTTGCGCAACGTGCGCGCCCGGATGGGCCCCGACGGCGTTGGCGTGCTCGTCATCGAGCACTTCAGCGAGCAGACCCGCGCGTGGCTGGACGAGGCGCTCGAGGAGCTGCGGGAGCAAGGTGGGCTCCGCGAAGGCCTCATCATCGACCTCCGCGGCAACACCGGTGGCTCCCTCGCCCAGTCCGCCCTCGCCGCGGACGCGTTCCTCGGGAGCGGCACCATCGTCACCACCACCACGCGCGACGGGCGCCCCGCCGCGGGCCTGATCCCGCGCATGGACGCCCACCCGGACGCCCGACCGATCGACGTGCCGATCGCCATCCTGGTCGACGGCGCCACCGCCTCGGGCAGCGAGATCATGGCCGGTGCGCTGGTGCGCCGCGAGCGCGCCATCCTCATCGGCTCGCGGACCTTCGGCAAGGGTACCGTCCAGAAGGTCTACCCCCTGGCGGACCAGCTCAAGCTCAAGCTCACCGTGGCCGAATACCTCGTCGAGGGGATCCAGAGGGTCGCCGACGTGGGACTTCAGCCCGACGTGGCACTGGAGCCCGTCGCGCCCTGGGAGGACGCGGACCCGGGCGCGGGCCGGACCCCCGCCAACGACGCGACGGCCGATATGACGGGGCCGGTGATGACGCTTCGGCACCTCGTCGAGGACGGGCGGGACGTGGCACTCCTGACGGCCGCCGCCGTGCTGCGGGAGGCCGACGCGTCCTCCCGTCAGGCGACCCTCGACGCGCTCGTGCGCGTGCGCGGCGCCGTGGAGACGGAGGAGACCCGGCGCCTGCTGGATGCCTTTCGCGCCCGCGGGCTGGACTGGAGTGCCGCCCCTCCCGTGACGACGCCCCGCGTGGACGTGCAATGGACCCTCCCCGACCCCGCCGTCGCCGGGAAGCCCGCCCTCCTCTCGGCGACCGTGACGAACCGCGGGTCCAGCACGCTCCCGCGCGCCTCCCTGCGACTCGTGTCGGACGCGGGGGCGTGGGACGACGTGCGTCTGCCCGTGGGCACGCTCGCCCCGGGGGCGACAGCGCGGGTGCAGACCCGCGTGACTCCGTCGGCGCGCAGCCCCTCCCGCACGGACCCGGTCCAGACCTGGGTGGACTCGGAGGGCGCACCCCCGTTTCTCGCGGGCTCCACGCGGTGGACGGTCCAGCGTGCGCCGGCACCCGCGTGGACCGTCGCGGCACGCGCGCTGCCCGGCGCGGATGGGCGGCTGGACGTGGCCCTGGACCTCCGCGCCGACCCGTCCGTGCAGGGCGCCAGCGCGCGGCTGGCCTACCCGGAGACACGCGGGATCGAGCTGCTCGACGGGAGCCCGCCGGCGGTGGATGCGTCCTCGTCCGCGCCGGGGAAGGTCACCCTCGGCCTGAAGGTCACCGCGGAAGCGCCGGAGGTGTTGCCGTTGGAGCTTCGGCTCCGCGACGCTGACGAGCGGGAGACCCTCCTGCCCCTGCGCCTTCCGCGCGCCGGCGGTCCCGTCACGCTGTCGCCACCCTCGGTCCGCGTGGACGGCGTGCCGACGGTGGCGGCCCCCGGGACGTTGCGGGCCCGCGTCGTCGTGCAGGATGACGTGCAGGTCGATCACCTCGTGGTGTTCGGCGGCGCGGAGACGGTCCAGCGACGCCGCAACGGTCGCACGGTCGTGCACGACTCCGACAAGCTCGCGTGGCGTTCCGGACGAGGCCGACGCCAGGAGCTCACGGTGGACCTGCCGGTGGTCCCGGGCCCCAACCGCTACGTCGTCATCGCCGTCGATGGCGACGGAGCCCGGACGACGCACGAGCTGCACGTGACCGGCGATCCGGCCGCGCGCTGAGCGGCGCGCCGACGGCCGCGGCCGTCAGCGGTCGACCGCCTCCACCGCGAGCTGCCCCGCTCCGGCGACCGCAATCAGCAACTGGTCCCCGTTGCCGTGGATTGCCACCCACGACGGCACGAACGGCGTCTCGATGCGCGAGAGGGTGAACTGCGACCCGCTGGCGGCGCTGCGCGCCAGCCACGCCTCGCCGGACGCGTCGACCCACGCCACGTAGACGGTGAAATCCGTCACGCCCTCCTGCCAGGCGTCCGCGTGCACCACGTCCTCGCCCACCTCGATCAACCCCGCGTCCTGGTTGAACGGGTCCGCGATCACCACGGTGTGGGCGTCGGCATCGACCCCCATCACCGTCCCGGTGAGGAAACCTTCGGGGAACTTCGGCTCGCGCAGCCTCCGTCCCACGACGTGGGTCGGCGCGCTCAGGCTCCACGTGGCGCCGCCCGGGTCGAAGTTCGCCGTGGCCACGCCGTCCGGGCTCGCGGTGAGCGCGTGGGCATTGTTGTCGGTGTCGAGGCGCATGGCACAGGCCTCGACCGCGCCGTCGCCGGTTCCGGACGCGAGCGCGCGCACGGTGGGCACGATGTCGACGGCGGGCATCCACCGCAGCCAATGCAGGGTCCCCACCGCGTCGCCCGCCGCACCCTCGCGGTCGCAGGCGAGGACGTGCATCCGGCCGCTGCCCTCGACGGACAGCCCCAGGTCGTCGAAGGCCACCGTGCTGACCGGGCCGCCGCGGGAGGTCGAGCGCTCCACGTCGTAGCGATGGAAACGGACCTGGCTCGCGCCGCCGTCCGGCGCCAAGTCCTCGATGCCGAAGGCACCGTAGAGCATGTCGGCGTAGCCGGTGCCGCTCACCACGCTCACCGCGGCGATCGCCGCGCTGGACAGCGCGTGGTCCGGGTCGTCGACCGAGGACGCCGCGTACCAGGGGATGAAGGCCACCGCGGGTCCCCGCAGGTTCGTGGGGTACCAGGTCCACGCCACGGCGCTGTCGAACAGGGAGGAGTTGGCGGTCTCGACCCTGCCCGCGGCGACCGAGAGGTAGACACGCCGGCTGGTGGCCAGGAACTCCATGCGCCGGACGTCTTCGATCGTGTAGCCCTCGAGCGCGTCGACGGCGACGTCGTCGTCCCCGCCGTCGCAGTCGCCGTCGACGGTGTCGCCGAGGCGCTCGGGCGCGCCGGGGAAGACTGCGGCCGCGGTGTCGTCGCAGTCCAGTCCCCCGCCCTCGGCCGGCCGGTGGCCGTCGAGGTCGCGGTCGTAGTCATCGTCGCCGCGGCAGTTGGCGTCCGTGCCATCGTACCACGCGTCGGTCGCCCCGGGATGCACGGAGGCGGCGGCGTCATCGCAGTCCCCGACCTCCAGGTTGCCCGTGCCCGGAGCGCCGACCGTGGGCCGGTACGCGACGTCCGCCGGGACCCACCCGTCGGCGTCACGGTCGTAGTCATCCAGACCGTCGCAGTTCCGGTCGATGCCGTCGTACCACACCTCGTCCTGGCCGGCGTGGATCTCGACGTCGTCGTCGTCGCAATCGCCTGCGGGGAGCGCGCCCGAGGGATCGACGTAGCGGGTGGTCAGGCCCTCGAAGTCGTCGGGGACGTAGCCGTCGCCGTCCTGATCGTAATCGTCGTTGCCGCTGCAGTCCTGATCGACGCCGTCGTACCAGGTGTCGGGCTGCCGGGGACTGACGCGCGGGCCGAAGGGCAGCGTGGAGTCGGCGTCGTCGGTGACCGGTCGGACCGGGGAGTCGTCACAGTCGCCGCCCGGCAGCGCACCGGAGCCCTCGGCGCCTGCCGTGGCCTTGCCGACGTGCTCGTCCGCGACGAACCCGTCGAGGTCCTGGTCGTAGTCGTCGTCCCCGCGACAGTCGTTGTCGACACCGTTGTACCAGGTCTCCGGAAACGTCGGCGCGACGGTCGGGTCGTTGTCGTTGCAGTCGCGCGCCTTGGGGATGCCGTCCGCGTCGTCGTCCAGCTCGGGGGCGCGCCGCGCGACATCCTCCGGGGTGACCCATGCACACCCGCCGAGGGCCAATGCGACGAGGAGGTGTACGAAGTTCATCACCGCTCCGGGCTGCTCACCTCGCGAATCCTAGCACATGCCCGCGTCGGCTGCCGCGCTCGAAAGCCAGATCCACCATTCGAGGTTGCCCGCCTTCGCGCCCGGCACCGGGCTCGGAAACGAGTCGCGCACCACGAACCCGAGCTCCGTCGCCGCGGCCGCCACCTCCGCGAGGGCCCGCGCGCGCGCGTCGTCGTCGCGCACCAGACCGCCCTTGCCGACCTCGTCGGGACCGACCTCGAACTGCGGCTTCACGAGCAGCACCGCCTCTCCCTCCGGCGCGAGCAGGCGACGCACCGTGGGCAGGATCAGCCGGAGCGAGATGAACGACAGGTCCCCCACGATGCGCGTGACCGGCTCCGGGAGCGTCTCCAGGTGCCGGGCGTTCGTGCGCTCCATGACGACGACCCGGGCATCCTGGCGGATCTTCCACGCGAGCTGCCCGTAGCCCACGTCGATGGCGTAGACGCGCGCCGCACCCCGCTGGAGGAGGCAGTCGGTGAACCCGCCCGTCGAGGCCCCGAGATCGGCGCACACGTGGCCGTCCACCGACACCGGCCAGCGCACCAGCGCGGCCTCGAGCTTCAGGCCCCCGCGGGAGACGTAGCGCAGCGTCCCGGTGCGCACGCGCACCGCCTGCTCCGGCCGGATGCGGGTCGCGGGCTTGTCGCACGGCACCTCGTCGACGAGCACCTCCCCGGCAGCGAGCAGCTGCTGGGCCCGATGGCGCGTCTCGGCGAGTCCGCGGCGCACGAGCTCGACGTCGAGACGCTCGCCCTTCACGCGTCCCGCTCCACCGCCATCGCGGCGAGCGCGCACAAGGGTCCGGGCGCGGGGAGGTGCCGCACCGCCGCGACGGCCGCGTCCGCCTGGGCCCGCGCGAGGGCCTGCGCGCCGTCCCGTCCGAGGAGGCGCACGAACGAGGGCGGCCCGCCCTCCCGCGCGTCCTGATCGGCATCGAGCACGTCGTCGCGGATCTGGAACGCCAGGCCGACGGCATCGCCGAACGTACCGAGCGCCGCGAGGGTGTCTGAATCGGCACCCGCGGCGATTCCCCCCATGCGCACGCTCGCCCGGAGCAGCGCGCCGGTCTTGGCACGGTGCAGCCTCTCCAGCGCGCCGCGGTCCACGACGGCACCGTCCAGCCCGATGTCGAGGGCCTGCCCCGCGATCATGCCGGAGGCGCCGCCGGCTGCGGCCAGCTCCCGGACCATCGGCGCCACGAGCCCGGGCGGAAGCCGGCCGAGGGTCGCGAAGGCCTCGGTCAGGAGGGCATCCCCGACCAGCACCGCCGTGCCCTCGCCGTACACGACGTGGACGGTGGGCCGACCGCGCCGCATCGCGTCGTCGTCCATGCACGGCAAGTCGTCGTGCACGAGCGAGTAGGTATGGAGCAGCTCGAGCGCCACGGCTGCGATCAACGCGGGGTTCTCTTCGCTGGGGCGGGGGGTTCCACCCCCCGCAACGCCCCCCACGGCCTCGGCGGCCGCGAGGCACAGGAGGGGCCGCAGGCGCTTGCCTCCCGTCCGCAGCGGGTACTGGCAGGCCTCGCGGAACCGCGGCGGCCAGGCCTCCGCGAACACCTCGGCGAGGGCGGATTCCACGCGGTCCTGGCGGTCCCGCCGCCACGCCTCGGGGGTCACGGGAGCGCGCCGCTCAGCGTGCGCTCCACGTAGTCGAGGCTGCGGGCCACGTCCGCGGCGTAGGCGTTGTCCGGAAAGCGCGCGTTGATGTCGACGAGCTGGCGGAGCACGGCCTCCAGGGCCCGCGTGCGGGCCTCGCCGTACGGCATGGCCCGCGCCAGCACGAAGTCGCGCCCGGCCGCGGCCCGCTGCTCACGCGCCCAGCCGTCCACCGCCTCGCGTCGGACGGCGCCGGCGGCGGGGCCGTCGGCAGCGCCGAGGAGTGCGATGGCCTCGAGGTACTGGGCGGTCGCGAGCGCACGCCGCGCCGCCGTGACGCGCTCCACCTCCGTCGGCTCGGGCGCGGCCGGCGATGCCACGGACGCGACCGCCGGCGCGGCGGCAACCGGCGGCGCGGCGGCAACCGGGGGCGCGGCAGGCACGACGGCCGGCGCGGCAGCAGCCAGCGGCGCGGCGGCAGCCAGCGGCGCGGCGGCAGCCAGCGGCGCGGCAGGCACGACGGGCGGCACGGCAGGCGCCGCGGCGGACACGGGCACGGAGGTCGCGGACGCCGCCGCGACCGATGGGGGGGCGTTGCGGGGGGGTGGCGCCCCCCCGCCCGAGGAGGAGGATGGAGGAGACCCCGCGACCTGCGGCGCCGACGGGCGCCCCGGCGGGGTCACGGGGACGTCCAGGATGGTCTCCTGAAGCGGGGCGACGGCCTCGATGTCGATCGGCACCGGCCGCGCGCGCTCCTCCACGGCGAGCAGGCGCGTGGCGTACAGGAACACCCTTCGCTGGGCGAGCGGCTCGCGCCCGCGCATGTCCGCGAGGAGGTCCCGGAGTTCGGCCAGGCGCTCGCGCGCGTCGGTGTCCTGCGTGTCGGCGAGCAGCACGTTCACCCGCTGCTCGAGCGAGGAGAAGTCGACCGGCGTCGCCGCGGCCACCGCGGCTCCCTGCGCACCCGGCGGCGCGACGACGAGGCGCGGGGGTGCGAGCACCGTGCCCGCACAGGCCAAGAGCAGCATCCACGGCATGCGCCGCGCCTAACCCGGTGTCGCGAACGCGCCGTAGCGCCGCGCACCGTCGGCGGGGACCACGACGCCCGGGCTCGCGGGGGTCCCGGGCACGTCCTCGGGCGGCAACCCCGCCTCCGCGCCCCCGATGGCAGGGGGCACGCCGGGGGCCACACCCTGCAGTCCGGCGGGCCAGCTCCACGCCTCGCGCGTGCTGGCGCCGAGAAGCCCCCCCTCCGCCATGGCGCGCACCGTGCCCAGCCACGCCGGCAGGGCGCCGTTGGACCCCTGGACGCGGAAGCCCCCGCGCCGCATGGGGCGACGGTCGTCGTAGCCGACCCAGGCGGCGACCGTGAACGCGTCGCCCCACGCCAGCGCCCCGTCCAGCGACCGCGGCGCCCAGCCCACGAAGGCGGCGTCGCGGTGGTCGTTCGTGGTACCCGTCTTCCCGGCGAGCGGAACCGGACGCCCGCCGATCCGGACGGCGCCGTCCGCCCGTCGGCCGGTGCCCTCGGTCACGACGCCACGCAGGATTCCCCCCACCATGGGTCCCACGAGCGGATCCCCCACGGTGCGGACCACCGGCTCCGCGCGCCAGAGCACCCGGCCGTCGGCGTCCTCGATGCGGGCGAGGATCTCCCATCCGTCGCGACGGGCGCCGGTGGCGCGGCCCTCCGGGTCCCGCCCCTGGAACCCGCGCGCCTCGCCGCGGAGGAACTCCTGGTAGAGCACCGCCATGTCCACCAGCGCGGTGTCCCCGGCGCCGAGGGCGACCGTGAGGTTGGTCGGGATGGCACGCCCGACCCCGTGGGCGGCGACGCGCGCCTGCAGCGCGCGGATGCCGAGCCACGTGCGGACCTCCGGGTCGAGCAGCACCACCTCGGGATCCCAGGGATCGCGCGCGCGGAGGTCGGCCACCTCGGCGTCGAGCGCCGTGCGCAGGGAACGCAGCGTGGCGACGTGAAGGTCATCCCCCGCCGGCGCATCGGCGTCCGTGGGGCACGCCGGCGGGTCCGCGGGCTCGGCCGGGTCGCCACACGCGGCGATGGCGGCCTCCCGCGCGAGGAAGGTCCTGCCGAGCGCGACCCGACGCGCCTCGCGCTCGGCGGGGTCCCGCAGGGAGAGGACGCGTTCCTGCTCGGCCTCCCACCCCTCGCCGAGGATCATCGACCGCAACGCGTCGGCGTCCCCCGGGTGCGGACCGAACGCCAGGTCGGCGAGCACCCGCTCCCGCGCCCGCGTGAACGCCCGCGCCGGCGTCCGGTCGCCCGGAAGCTGCAGCCGAAGGCGCGCGACGTGGACGGCGAGCGCCTCGGGCTCGGGCGCCTCGACGGGAAAAAGTCCCGTGGCCACCGCGAGGCGGCGCAGCTGCTCCAGGTTGAGACGGTCGGTGAGGTGCGCGAGAAGCCAGGTGCTGGCGAGATTCTCGCTGTGCGCCCCGGCCTCCGCCATCGGGATCCATGCGCCACGCGCATGATCCGCGCCCGGCGCGTACCAGGTGCCGTTGAACGGAAAGACGTTGCGGCGGTTGTCCAGCACGTCGGTGGGCAGCCATCCGAGATGCAGCGCCGTGGCGTACACGAGCGGCTTCCAGGTGCTCCCGAGCGGGCGTGTGGCGCGGAGGGCGCGGTTGAAGCCGCGGTTGTCCGCGCCGCCGACGAGCGCCCGGATCCAGCCGTCCTCCAGCACCACGACAGCGCCTTGCAGCGTCACGGCCGGCTCCAGATCGCAGCGCGGGGACCCGACGCCGCCCGGTCGGACGCTCGCGCGCACGCGCGTGCCGGACGCGAGCGCGCGCACCCATCCCGCGACGGGTTGGCCCACCGCATCGGCCGCACGTCGCAACCCCTCCGCGTCGACGCTGCACGGTCGCCCGCCGGCATCGAGATCGACACCCGCCGCCGACGCGCGCACCACCCGCGCGACGAGCAACTGGCGCGGCGCGAGCGGTACGCCGGGCGCCTGGATGACCTGGGCCTCCGGCGGCGCGAGGAACGCGGACATGCCGGGACGCTCGAGCGCGCCCCCCACCTCCGCGAGGTGATGCACGACCGCGTAGGCGGCACCCTCCTGCGCGATGCGGTCGAGGCTCGTCACCAGTCGCAGACCGGACGTGGCGGGATCCTCCACGCCCCAGGCGGACAGGGCCGCGGCCACGTCGGGCTCTCCCAGCCGACGTTCCACCTCGTCCACGATCACCGAGCGATCGAACTGGAAGGCACCGCGCCGGAACTCCAGCGGCTCGCGTCGCAGCCGCTCCGCCGTTTCGGCATCGAGCGTCCCCTCCTCGACCCGCCGCCGCAGCACGTACGCCGTGCGCTCCTCCGCCGCCTCCCGCGCACCGGCACGCCGCTCCTCGGTCTCCCCGAGGAAGGGGTTGTAGCGCTGCGGTGCCTTCACCATCCCCGCGAGGAAGGCGCACTGCTTCGTGGTCAGCTGCGCCGGGGTCGTGTCGAAGAAGTAGCGCGCCGCGACGGCGAGCCCGCGCCCGTTCCCCGCGACGTGGAACTGGTTCGCGTAGAACTCGAGGATCTCCTCCTTCGAGAAGCGCGCCTCGAGACGCAGGGCCAGCGAGAGCTCCCGCATCTTGCTCCGCATGCTGCGGTCGGGTCGGTAGAAGAGGTTCTTGGCCGTCTGTTGCGTGAGCGTGCTGCCGCCGGCGACGACCCGTCCGGCCCGAACGTTGCGCACGGCCGCGCGCGCGATCGCAAGCGGGGCCACACCGTGGTGCGACCAGTAGCCACCGTCCTCGGCGGCCACGATGGAGTCGACCCAGTCGCGCGGGATGTCCTTCCAGGGCGTGAAGGTGCGGTGCTCGGTGTCGAACAGCGCCCCGATGGGGGTGACACCGTCCCGGTAGGTGATCGGGGATTCCGTGGCGATGATCTGCAGGATGTGTTCGCGCGAGAACTCCGGGTCATCCGGTGCCCCCACCCACGCCGACGGCGCGCAGCCGACGAGGCCCAGCCAGAGCAGCACCCACCCGTTCACCGACCCGACGCCTCCTGCAGCAGCCCCAGGGCCCGAGCATATCCATGCGACGGCGGGAATCGCGACGCGACCGCGAGACAGCGCTCCCGCCAGTCCCCGGCCAGCGCCGTCTCGACGCCCGCACGCCACCCCGCGGGGTCATCCGCCACCATCCACGGGTGGGGCGCGATCTCGGACGCCCCGTTGCAGGACGTGGTGACGAAGGGAATGCCGCACGCCAGCGCCTCGAGGCAGGCGTTCGCGAACGGGTCGTACCGCGTCGGCAGCAGCAGCAGGTCCGCCGCCTGCAGGAACCGTTCGGGCACGCGGGACGCCCCGAGGAACCGCACCTGGGGCGGTGCGCGCCACGGGCGGTCCGCGCCCACGACCCACAACTGCACCCCCGCGGGCAGCGCCGCGATCGCCCGGTCCAGCCCCTTGCGCCGGAAACCCGTGCCGAGAAAAACGGCGACGGGCGCGTGCTGCGACGTGCCGAGCGCGGCGCGCACCTCGCGACGCGCGGACGGGTCCGGACGGAACACGGCCGGGTCCACCCCGTTGTAGACGACCTCCACCCGCGGCGCGCCGTAGTCGCGCACGAGACCGGCGGCCGCGAAGCGGGAGTTCGCGAGGACGATGCGCGCGCAACGCACCGCGTGGCGGTCCATGGCGAGCTCCAACGCGTCCGAGGGGCGCAGGAACCGCGACCACGGCCGCATGCGGCGCAGGGCCTCGGCGTGGGAGCCGCCACCTGCGCGGAACACGTCGTGCCCAGGCGTACGTCCGAACCCCATGACGATGTCCCACGACCGGGACGCCAACGCACGGCGGGCGCTCCACCACAGCGAGGCCATCCGTGCGGGACGCCAGGCCGTGAGCGGCACGAACCGGACACCGGGCTCGTCGCGCAGGTCCGGACGCACCTCGGCACAGAGCACGGTGGGCGCGTGGCCGTGCGCCACCAACCAGCGCGCGAACCCCACGATCCACCGCTCCGTGCCGCCGTGGGTGGTGAAGCGGCGGTGGACGAGCGCCACCCTCACGCGTCCCCCGCGTCCCAATGGCCGCGCGACCACTTCAGCAACACGTGCAGCGCGCCGATGCCGGCGACCGCGAGGCCCGCCGCGCCGTCGCGGAACCCGCCGTACCCCACGTAGCCGCGAAGGAAGTGCCAGGCCGGGCGGAACGCAAGGTCCCACGGCATGCCGCGCCGCGCCTGGAGTCGCGTGTAGCGGTCCACCGTGGCCAGGTGCTCGGCGAGCGTGCGGTAGGGGTCGTGGTGCAGCAACCCGGGCAGCACCCCCCGGACGCCGTCGTCCACCTGGAGCCGATCGTGGGGATCCTCACCGCTCCATCGCGCCCGCCCCTCCGCGACGAGGGTGCGATGGACCAGGCGCACGCGCGGCCGTGGCCGCCAGTGTCCCCCGCGCATGGGACGCCCCAACCACCGCTCCTGCCGCCGCAGTGCCCACGCGCAGGGGGCAGTTCCGGGGGCCGTGGCCTGTTCGATGGCGCGGGCCAGTGAAGAGTCCACGACTTCGTCGGCGTCGAGGCTCAGGATCCAGTCCCCGCGCGCCGCGAGCAAGCCGCGCTGCTTCTGCGCCGCGTAGCCCGGCCAGTCAGTCCGCACGACGCGTGCCCCGAGCCCCTCCGCGACCTCGCACGTGGCGTCGCTGCTGCCCGAATCGAGCACGACGCACTCGTCGCAGAAGGCCACGGACCGCAAGGCGGCCCCGATGCGATCGGCCTCGTCCCGCGCGATGATGACGGCGCTACGCATCGGACCGGGCCTCCGTCGCAAACGACGAACCCCCGACCGAGGGGTCGGGGGCCGCACGAGTTGGAGGCGACGGCCGGATTTGAACCGGCGAAATGATGGTTTTGCAAACCATTGCCTTAGGCCACTTGGCTACGTCGCCCGAATGTCGACACGTGACATGCCGACGAGGCCCTGTCAACGCCCAGGCCGTCCGCGCCGAAGGGCACGGACGCCCCGGCGCGACTCAGCTGCTCTTCTTGACCGCGTGGCGCACGATGACGAGCGAGCCATCCGCACCCGGCACGCCGCCGCGCACGAAGAGCAGGTTGCGCTCCGCGTCGACGCGCACCACCTTCAGGTTCTGCACGGTCGTCTTGGCGGCGCCCATGTGCCCGGGCATCTTCACACCCTTGAGCGTCATGCCCGGCGTCAGGCGCGTGCCGATGGAACCGCCGTGGCGGTAGTACTCGTGCACACCGTGGGAGCGCTTGAAGCCCGCGAAGTTGTGCCGCTTCATGACACCGGCGAAGCCGCGGCCCTTGCTGGTGCCGACGACGTCCACCTTGGTGTTGTCCGCGAACACGTCGCCCACCGCGATGCTCGCGCCCACGGCGTAGCCCTGCGCGACAGTCTCCGCGACGCGCACCTCGCGAACCGCCTTGAACACGCCCTGGCCGGCCTTGGCGGCGTGGCCCACGTCCGCCTTCGTGGCACGGGCCTCCTTCTTCGCGCCGAAGCCGAGCTGCACGGCGCTGTAGCCGTCCTTGCCGCCCGCCGTCTTGACCTGGAGCACCGTGTTGGGGCCGACCTCGATCACCGTCACGCCCACGGCGTTGCCGGCGGAGTCGAACACCTGCGTCATGCCCTTCTTGCGGCCGATGAGGCCCATCTGCGAATTCGCCATGTCATCCTCGCATTGGACGCACGGCCACCCGGCCGACGTCGTACGTTGTGCGCCGCACGACGTGTGCGGGCGCCGCCCTCCTAAGGGCTCGCGCCCATGGACGCAAGGCGCGCGCTACGGGGTCGCCGCGAGGAACGAGAGCGGGATGCGGAGATCCGGCTCGTCCGGGTCGTTCGACCGGACGTGCAGGATGTTCATGTCCGCCGCCTCGTTCGGCGATTCGGACGCGGAGTCACCCGACCACGTGTAGGTGACCTCGACCGTGCGCTCGTCGCCCGGCGCGATGGAGTCGGCCTGGTTCCAGCCGGGCACGGCGAAGATGTTGTCCGCGCCAGTGTCCGGGCGGTCGTTGCGAACCTCGACACGCGACACCAGCAGCGTCTCGTCGCCCTCGTTCACGACGCGCAGACGCCGCGTGATCACGGTGTCGGCGGGCCCCGTGAACACAAGCGACGTCGCCGCCTCCGTGCCCTCGTAGACGGCCACGTCCGGCGCGCACGACGTGCAGTTCACCACCCCGGTGCCGCGCAGGGAGAGGGTGAGGTCGCCGTCCGGGTCGTTCGACGCGAGCACGAGCTGACCGGAGTAGGCGCGCGCCTCGGTGGGCGCGAAGGTCACATCCATGCGCCGCGTCGCGGACGCCGGAAGGGTCATCGGCAGGGTGAAGTCCGCTCCGACCGCGAACGACGCGTCCGAGGGCACGATCGAGGCGATCGTGAGCGGCACGTTGCCGTTGTTGGCGACGGTGAACGACTTCACCGCCGATGCGCCGACGTTCACGTCCTGGTAGTCGTAGGTCATCTGCGGCGTGATGGCGATGTCCGGGGAATCCGCCGACGTGCCCTCTCCCACCCCCGCGCCGAGCAGGGTGATGCGACCGGACTCCCCGGTCGATGCGGTGAGCAGCAGTGCACCGGTGTAGCCGCGCTCCTCGTCGGGCACGAACCGGAGCGTCACGAGGGCTTCGCCCTCCGGAAGACCCAGCGTGCTGACGGGCACCTGGAAGGCCGTGTCGCCCTCGATCACCGCCGTCATCGTCAGGAAGTCGACGGAGGTGTTGTCGAGGCGCAGCAGCACCTCCGCATCCTCCCCCAGGGGCACGTCGCCGAAGTTCACCGAGGCCTGATCGACCTTCACGTCGCCGACGAAGAGCGTGTCATCGGGCTTCGGGTCCACCGGCGTCGTGCCGGTGCAGGCGAGGAGGACGAGCAGCATGGTCCCTCCGGGAACGTGCTCAGAACGTATACTTGAGGGTCCCCGAGGCGTTGACGCCCGGGGCCCAGCCGAGGCCGTAGGTGACGTCCACGTCGGCGCCGACCGAGAAGTGGGACAGCTTGGTGTAGTACTCCACCGTGGGGCCGCCGAAGAACAACGGCTTGGGGCGCCCGTGGTAGCCGGCATCGACGCCGTAGTCCTCGTTCACCACCGTGGCCCACGCGTCATCGTGCACCAGCAGCGGGCTGAACAGCACGCCGGCACCGGCGCGGAAGCCAATTCCGACGCGACGGGTGGGGTACATCGAGAACTCGTACGCCCCGGTGAGGCTGTAGGTCCGCAGGTCTCCCTGCGTGAGCGGGCCGCCGTAGGCTGCTTGCGTGTCGATGTCCACGCCGTTGTGGAGCCCCTGCCCGATGCCGACCTCCCAGGCCATCGAGCTGCGCTCGTTGTCCACGAAGTCCTGGCCGACGACCATGGACACGTAGCTTCCGGCGTTCACGAACCCCTGGAAGTTCCCGAAGTACAGGGCGCCGCCGACGTTGCTCTTCCCGTACCAGCCGCGGGTGATTTCCCGGACGCGGGCCGGGGCGTCACGCTCCACGGCCTCCCCGGCGTCCACGTCGTCGAACGTGTCGTCCGACGCGTGCGCGGGCAGGGTGAGGGAGGCGATCAGCGAGAGGGCGAGGACGGACATGTTCCGTGACTCCTGCGGGACGGTGAAAGCTAGCACGAAACAGGGCGCGCAGGGAGGTCCCGGCGGGCTTCACGACGAAGCGGCCGTACCCGACCCGCGTCGAGCACGGCCGCCCGGACCGGGGATCAGCCCGGGGAGAAGATGAACGGGTAGCTGACGATGACCACGCCGCCGCCCTTCGGCTCCGGGAACTGGAACTTCATGAACCGGGTGTTGATGCAGGTCTCGACCGCCTCGTTGCCCATGGTGGAGGACTTCGTGGACGCCGAGGACACCGTGCCGTCCTTCGCGATGGTGAACTTCACGGTGATCTTGCCGCCGAGCGTGGGATTCTTGGTCAGCTCGCGCTGGTAGCAGTACCGGATCTGCGCCATGTTGCGCTTGATGACGGCGTCGATGAGCGACTTGTCCAGGGCGCCGAGGATGATGGGATCGCCCCCGACCGCACCGATGCCGCCTTCGCCCTTGGCGCCGAAGTCACCACCACCCGAGCCGTAGCCGGACGAGCCGGACCCACGGCCCTTCGTGCCCATGCCGCCCAGGCCGTCCGCGGTGCCACCGCCGCCGAGACCGGACCCGCGCGCACCGAGACCGCCGGAGCCCATCTGGGTGCCCTTCGCGCCGATGAGGCCGCCGATGCCGCTCATCATGTCGGCGTTCATGCCGGTGTTGCCGAGCATGCCGTCGAGCGCGGAGTCGTTGCGCAGTGCCCCGAGCAGACCGGCGTTCTCCGCGACCTGCTTGTCGAGCTGCTGCTTCTGCATCTGGACCTTCTCGCCCTTGGCGCGGTCCATCTTGGCATCCTTCTTGCCGACCTTGCCCTCTTCCTTCTTCGCCTTGGCGCCCTCGCCGGCGTCGGGGTTCTTGTCGGGCTTCTTCTCGTCCTTCGGCTGCTCCTCCTCCTTCTTCTCGAGGAGCATCTCGACGAGGTGATCGTCGACCTTGTTGGCCGAATCGTCGGGCTTGTAGTTGAGCATGGACACGTACAGCCCGATCCCCCCGCCGATGCCGAGCAGACCGGTGAGCGCCAGGATCACGATCAGCTGCCAGTCGGTCCCCGAGAACGGGGCCGTGACGATCTTCTTCTTCGGGAAGACCAGCTGCGCGGCGAAGGCGGTGGTGCCGAGATCGACGACGAGGCGCGTCTCGTCGTTGATCGCGACGCGCACGACGCTGCCGGCCCGCTGGGCGAGGCCCTCGGCGAGCAGCTGCTCGAAGGTGCGCCGCTCCTCGCCGATCTCGACGAAGCCGGTCCACGTCTCCAGCGCGTTGCAGACCCAGCCGTTGCCAGCCGGCTCGAAGAGCGGGAAGTTCTGCTGCGGCAGCATGTCGGCCGCGACGAAGAAGTTCGCCTGGCCTTCCTTCTGCGCCCCGCCCGAAAAGATGCGCACCACGTTCGACCCGAGCGTCACGCGACCGGCGCGGTCGAAGTGCTGCAGGTCCACGACCGCCTCACCGAACACCTGCGCGACCTCGAGCAGCTTGCCGCGCGCCCGGTCCGAGGTGGCATCCGAGGCACTCGTGCGGAGCACGAAGGACATCACGTCCTCGACGGGACCGTCGTCATCGTCGGCCGCAGACTCTGCGGGCGCCGCGACCGGGGCCGCCGCAGGAGCACGCACGGCCTTCGGAGCCTCGACCTTGGCAACCTCCACCTTGGGCGCGGCCGCCTTGGGCGCCGGCGCCGGTGCGGGCGGCGCGGACACGGCCGCCGCGTACGCCGCCGAGGCCGGATCGAGACGCACCGTCTCCTCCGCGTCGGCACCGTCCACCAGCCGGAAGACCACGCGCACCGGGCCGAACCCGAGCGTGTCCCCGTTGGCGACCGGTCCGTTGCTGACGGGCACGCCGTTCACCGTGGTGCTGTTGTCCCCCACGACGTTGTGGAAGCGCACGGCGCCGTCCGGACCCACGTTGAGCACGGCGTGCAGGTCCGCCAGGCCCGCGTGATCGATCCGCAGCATCGCCGCGGCACCCTTGCCGATGGTGATGCTCTGCGCCGACATCTCCTCGCGGCGGATGAACTCCCCGCCGTTGAAGATCTCGAAGGTCATGACGAGCTGGGACGAACTGGACATCGGTCACCTTTCCGCGGCGCGGCGCACCGAGGGCGAGGGGCGGAGCGGAGGACTACTTCACGGCCTCGACGGACTGCTCCATCTCGGGGTTGAAGTCCTCGCGAAGCTTGATGAGGGGGTTGAAGCTCGCCTTCTTGCGGTCGAGCACCAGCGCGCTCTGCGGCTTGACGAGCTCACCGCTCACGTCGAGCCCTTCGAAGTCGATCTCGGTCTTCTGCTTGTAGACGACCTTGTCGGCGTCGCCACCCCCCTCGTCGTCCGCGGCGAAGGCCGGCGCGGCGCCGACACCGGCGATGAGGAGCACGAGCGAGGAACGGGCGAGGATGCGACGCATGCGACCTCCGGAAACACGACCATCTTTGCAGGATCGCGACCACCCGACAACGGGACGGCCGTCAAAGAATTGTGCAGATGCGGATCACCCCGGCGGAGCTGCCGCACCCTCCGCCGGCGCGGCGGGACCGCAGCCGGCCTTCGCGGCGTCCACCTGCGTGCGCAGGTCATCCACGAAGGTCTTGAGGTCCGGCGCGGAGTCGATGGCCGACTGGCGCTCGTCGGCATCCTGCGAGTCCTTCGCGGCCACCACGGGGCGGACCTGCTCCAGGATCATGCTGGCCATCTCCATCAGCTCGGCGTTGCCGGCGATGCAGGGCTCGGCGAGGTCCTTCTCGAGCTGGGAGACGGACTGTGCCAGTTCCACGAGCAGCTTCTCGGCGCGGGCCTTGCGCTCCTCCGCCTCCTTGCGCTTGCGCTCCAGCTCAGCAAGGCGCGCGCGCTCGGCCTCCTCAGAGGCGCGCACGGCCGCGAGGCGCCGCGTGAGGTCCTCGGCGGCGGCCCGGTCGAGCTTGCCGGCCGCGGCCTGCTGGTAGGCCTCGAGGATCTTCACGGCCTTCTTGAAGTTCTTGGTGTACTTCTCGTGCAGCGTGACCGCGTTGAGCACCACCACCCGGTCCATCGAGGCCTTCGCGAGCAGTCCGTCGTACACCTTCTCGGAGCCGGCGAAATCCTTCGTCCCGCGCAGCGCGATGGCGTAGCCGAGCTGGGCGACGCGGTCCTGCGGCGCCGCGCCGACCGCCGCGGTGAAGCAGTTGAGCGCCAGCGCGTAGTCTCCCGACCTGAGGGCGATCGCACCGAGGTTCAGGTTGGCCTGAAGGTGCTTGGCGTCGAGGGACAGCGCCTGCTTGAACTCCGCGATGGCGGAGGGCTCGTCCTCCTTCGCCAGGTGGATGATGCCGATGTTGTTGTAGATGCCGGCGTCGCCGTCGTTGATCTCCTTGGCCTTCTCCGCGCACAGGAGCGCCATCTCGTAGCGACCCTGCGCGAAGTAGGTCGCGGACAGGTTCCGGTAGGCGCCGACGTTCTTCGGGTCGCGCGCCAGGATCTCCTGAGCTTCCTTCACGGCGTCGTCGAAACGCTTCGCCTTCGTCAACGCGTCGACGTAGCTGTTGCGGGTGTCGAGGTCGTCGGGGCGCTTCTCGACCTGCACGCGGAAGACGTCGACCGCTTCGGCGGCCTTCCCTGCAGTCTGGAGCGCGCCCCCGAGGTGGATGGACAACCCCTCGAGGTCGGGCTGCAGCTGCAACGCGCGCTGGTAGTAGCGCACGGACTTGGCGTCCTCGCCGAGCTGCGCGGCCGCGTAGCCCGCGTTGTACCAGGCCCGGGCGTAGTCGGGCGCGATGCCGGGCGGCGGCGCCGTCGCACCGGTCGCCTGGTCCACGACGATGGGCGGGACGCCCTCGCCGACGGCACGCTCGAACGCGGAGAGCGCCTTGGCGTAGTCACCGCCCTGCAGGGCAGTGACGCCCGCCGCGAACTCGGCGCGCGGGTTGATGCCTCGGCCGCCACGCGTGGGGTTCGTGTCGGCCTTCTTCTCGCCGCACCCCAGGAGGGCAAGCGCGAGCACGATGGAGAGAGCACGGGTCATCGTCGTGTCCTAGGGCTCGGTGAGGAAGGAAGCGGACTTGGTGGACGGCGCGGCCAGGCGCACGTCGGGGACGGTCTCGAACAGGCCCGGGAAGTCATCCGGGCGCAGCGTGCCGAGGCGGGCCGTGGCCTGCTCCGTGTCGCTGTTGTAGAGGTTGGCCTTGAACGCCTCGTCCAGCGACTGCTTGTAGTATGCGACGGCCTTCTCGATCTGGGGGAACGCCTTGTCGGCGAGGCCCATCTCGTAGATCTCGCGCTGCTCCGGGGTGAGCTCCGGCGGGATGTAGGAGTTCGTGAGCGTCTCGCTCATGTTCTCCGACGCCTTGCCCAGGCGCACGAGCGACGCGAGGCCGTACTCGGCCGCACCCAGCTTGTAGATCGCGCTGTACGTCGCCTCGAGGTCCTTGAGCGCCTTGGACTTGGCGGTCAGCTGCTTGACGAGCAGGTTGCCGAGCGCCTTTGTCTTCAGCTTCTGACCCGCCTCGGGGCCCGACACCTTCATCGCCATGTAGGACGCGTACTGGGACTCGGCCTGCATGAACTTGATCTGCGCGACGTAGGCCGGTGCGAGCTCCATCGGCGTGCCCGCCTTCTGGCTCTTCTCGAAGAACTGCAGGGTCTCCTTCCAGTGGGTCGCCTGCTTCGCACCGAGGCCGATCTTGTCCATGAGCAGGCCGTAGCGGAGCCGGGTGAACATCACCTGGTCGACCGTGGCCGCGGTGGGCGGCTTCGTGAAGAAGGACTGGTAGAGCTTGCCGGCTTCCGCGGCACGGTCATGCTCCTCGTAGGTCTTCGCGATCTCGATCTGCAGCCCGTTGAGGTTCGGCTGGTCGGGGTAGGTCGCGATGTACTTCTGGTACAGGCCGATGGCGCGTTCCCACTCGCCGAGCGCGTTGCGGAACAGCGCCGCGGAGTACAGCGCGGCCGACGCGTTCGTGTGCGCCTTGTCGAGGTTGAAGAACGTCTCGTACCACTGGGCCGCGCTCGCGAAGTCGGCGATCGTCTCGTAGTCGAAGCCGATGTTCTTGACCTGGTCCTTGTAGTACTTGCTCTTCGGGAACTTCGCGACCAGCTCCTCGCGCCAGGTCAGGGCCTCGCGGACCTTGCCGAGGTCGCGCAGGTACACGGTGGCGTTGTTGAGCGCCAGATCCGCGTTCTGCGAGGTCGGGAACTCCTTGTAGAACGCCAGGTAGTCGGCGGCGCCCTTCACCTTGTCCTTCTTCGCCGCGAAGCTCACCTCGATGAGCTTGAGCGAGGCATTCTCATAGATGCCGAACACTTCCTTCTTGAAGTCGGACGACCCCAGCCCCTGCTGGTCGAAGAAGGCCTTGGACACGTCCTTGAGATTCACCCAGTCCTCGACGAGCGCGAAGCTGTCGAGGATGAGGTTCGCCGCCTGCTCGGCCTCGCGGGACTTCGGGTCCATGCCGATGACGACGCGGAAGCGGTCCGACGCCTCCTTGAACATGTTCTTGTTGTAGTAGACGTAGGCCGCCCGGTAGATGATCTTGCGGGTGTTCTTGTCCGTCGGGAAGAGCTTCTCGAACTGGACCATCGCCGCGAGGCCGTTCTTCTCCCAGTCCGTGAGCGGGATGGGATCGGACTTCTTGGCGCCGGCCACCGGCTGCGCCTTGGGCTCCCGCTTCATCATCTCGTCGGCCGCGAAGATCGCGGACTCGGCGCAGAAGCGGCTCCGCTCCCCCTTCGGGTCGATGGCGACGACCTTCATGTACTGGTCGTAGGCGCCGTCGAACTTCTTCAGGGAGTACAGCAGCTCGGCGTACTGGTAGCGGACGTCGTAGCTGTACTTGTTGCCGACCACCTCGGCGAACTCCTCGAGGTAGCGCTCGTAGGCCTGCTGCGCCGCGTCCGACGCCGCGCGCCAGCCCGGACCCGTCTTCAGCTTGCGGGCCTCGTTGTGGTACTCCGTGGCCACGGAGCGCAGGTTCTTCTCCAGTGCCTCACCCGCGGACTTCACGGCTTCCTGGTTCGCGGCGTTCGCGCGGGCCCACTGGCTGTTGCGGCCGTACTGCGTGCGGAGACGGTCGATCTCGTCGAGCGTCTCGGCCTTCTTGCCCATCTTGCGGAAGGCCTGGATGATCTCGTCCTGGTACTCGGGCGCCTTCGGGCCGTCCTGGTTCTCCTGGATGAGACGCTTGTAGGTCTGGATCGCCAGCTCGAACTTGCCCTGCTCGATGTAGGTGCCGGCCAGGCGACGGAGCATGTCGCCGATCAGCTCCTTCTTGCCGAGCTTGGTGAAGTAGGCGTAGGCCTCGTCCATCTCGCCGGAGTCGGCGAAGAAGCGGACCAGGTCCTTGAGCGCCTCCTCCTGGAGCTGGATGTTGCTCTGGGTGTTCGAGGCGTTCATCGAGAACGCCACCACCGACTTCATCGTGTTGATGGACTCGGCGTTCTCCCCGACGTTGAAGTAGCACCACGCGAGCTTGTACATGGCGAAGGCGTACTTGTCGTGCGCCACGGGGCTCTCACGCGTCGGCTTTCCGCGCTCGACGGCCTTCTTGTAGGCGGTGAGCGCCTTGAACGCCTCGTTCTTGTCGAAGAAGTACTCGCCGATGAGCACGTAGGCATCGGTCACCCACTTGCTCTCCGAGTGCACCTTCACCAGCTTGGTGAAGGTCTCGTTGGCGCGGTCCTTCTCGCCCACGTCCGAGAGCGCCTGCCCCAGGTAGAACATCGCCTCGTCCGAGCGCGGGAACGTGGGGTAGTTCGTGAGGATCTGCTCGTAGTACTTGATGGACTTGTTCTGCCACTCGCGGGACTGGGTGGTGTAGTCCTCGACCTTCACCGTCTCCGGGTTGCACGGGGGCTTTGTCGCGTTGAAGCACGCGTCGTAGGCCTCCTGGTACTTCTGCATCTCCGTCAGGTACAGATCGCGCCCTTCCTCGAAGTACATCTCCGAGAGGCGCATGATCATCTCGGCCTTCTGGTCCGCGCTGCCCTCGAAGCCCTTGATCAGGGAGCGCAGGCGCTCGATGGCCTGCTTGCGGGCCTCTCGGGCCTTCTCGCGCATCTCCTCGGACTTCTGCGTACGCGTGTCGACCTGGGAGGCCTTCATGACGCGACGCTCCGCGCGCTTCTCGCGCGTGGCGTCCTTGGCGGTCTCGGCGGCTCGGGCGACCGATGGCGCGACGGCGCCCTCGAGCGCGAGGCCGCCCAGCGCGACGCTGAGCACCAGACCGATGCGGGGGAACACACTGCGGACCATGGGCGGGATCCTCGAAGGTCAGGAGGAGGGTTGGAGGCGGCGTCGGACGATCAGCGGCAGTTGCCCTGCTCGGCGTAGTAGTAGTACCCGAGCTCGTCCTTCCAGAACTCGCCGTTGAAGGGCCAGTAGATGCGGTCGGCGGACGTCGCGAAGTCGACCTGCAGGCGCGAGGACGTGTCGTTGAGGTCCACGTTCTGCATCTTGTAGGTGTAGTCGACGCGGCGGGCGTCCACGACCTCGAACCGGATGATGTCGACCTGCCCGGTGAGGTTCTTCAGGTAGTTCGACAACGTCGTCATCTCGCGCAGCATCGCCAGGCCGGCGCGACGGGTGAGGCGTTCGCGGTCCTGCTCGATCACGCGGTTGAGCTCCTCACCCACGGAGTCCTTCCACGTCGCCTTCTGCTGGCGGATGAGCTCCTGCTCGCGCTCCATCAGCTCCAGGTGCGTCACCAGCCCGGCGAGCTCCTGGTTGCGCAGGATGCGCGAGAACATCGCGCGCGGCAGCAGCGTCTCCCGCGGATTCGCCCCGAAGTACCGGAGGTAGGCCTGGTCCGCGAGCTTCTTGCCTTCCTCGGAGCTGTACTGCTTCACCACGTCCATGAGTTCCTGGTTCATGGGACGGTAGGTGCCGTCGAACTCGTTGAGGATCCGGTCGACGTCGCCGTACTCGCAGAGGTTGAAGAACGTCAGCGCCTGCAGCACCTTGGTCTCGGGGACGAACTCGTCATTCCCGTAGAACGGGCTGCGCAGCGTGAGCAGCTGGCCGAGCGAAAGGTTGAGGTCGGAGAGCATGAAGTTCGTCCATGCGCCCTCGAACAGGCTCTCGGGCCAGTAGATCGACTCCCGCGGCACCATCTCGTAGTAGCTCTTCGCCTCGTCGAAGCGCTGGATGCCGTAGTAGACGCGCGCGATGTTGAGCAGCGACAGCTCGCGGAGCTGGTTGAACGCCGCGAGCTCGCGCGGGTTGGCGGCCTCCACATCGGCCTTGGCGACCTCGGTGAAGCTCTTCACCGCGCTCTTGAGCTTGCCCTGCTTGTTGAAGATGACCCCTTCGAAGTACTTCGCGCGGGTGAAGCGCGGAGACCGCTCGGACACCTGCCCGAAGGCCTTGCGCGCGTCCGAGAGCTTGTCCTGCTCGTAGAGCCGCACCCCGAGCAGGTAGTACAGCTCGTCGCGCGCCTGGCGCGGGAACTCCTCGACGGGCACCTTCGCGACGATGCGCGCGAGGTCGTAGTCATCGCCGGTGTACCGGGCGATCTCGACGAGCTTCGGCAGCGCGAACTTGAAGTTGGGGTTGGATGGCCCCTTCTTCACCACCTCGATGAAGTAGTACTGGGCGCTGTGGTACAGCCCGAGGTCGAAGAGGGACGCGCCCAGGTAGTACTGGATGCGCCCTTCCTTCTGCGGGAACGCCCCCTCCTTCAGCAGCTCACGCAGGAGCTGGGAGGACTGGAGCGGCTTCTTCGACTGGTAGGCGCGGATGGCCTGCTCGAGCTTGTCGGGGTCCCGCGTGTCCGCGGCCTCCTCCTCCGTGCCGGCCTGGTCCTCCAGGCTGCGCTTGCCGCCCCGGGCACCGCTGCGGGAGCCGCCGAGCGCCTCGGTGGAATCGTACGCTGCGCGGGCCTGCTCCGACTTGGACGCGGACTTCGCCGCGGGCTTGGCCGCAGCATCCGTCGCCGGGGCGGACGACGCCGGAGCCGCTGCCGCCGTGCCGCTGCCACGCGCCGCCGCCACGACGTCCTCGGGCGCGCCCGCCTTCACGAGGCAGCGCACGTCCTCGGCGGACAGCTTCGAGCCGCTCTCCTGGATGGTCTGCACCACGAACTTCGCGGGCACGTTGGCATCCAGCATCTTGGTGATGTCACCGCACCCGAGGGCGAGCGCGTTGGGAACCCAGAGCATCGCGAGAAGGGAGAGCATGTTCAGTCCATCCCCGGGAAGAAGAACGAGACGTTGCCCTGGACGATGAGGTTGTTCTTCATCTCCAGGGTGCTCGAGTTGATCGTCTCGATGTAGCTCATCGACTTGACCTCGAGCCGCGCCGCGAGCTGCTTGTTGAACGCCACGCGCGCACCGCCGCCGAACACGGTGGTCGGGTGAATCTGGTTCTGCGTCGCCTCCGCGGCCGCGTCGCCGGCATCCTGGTTCAGCGCCTCGAGGTCATCGACCGTCTGCGTGAAGCCGCCCCCGAAATGGGTGTAGATGTCGAACGCGATGATGCGGTTGCCCACCGCGGCCTTGCCGTAGATCGGCGAGTACGCCAGCCCGACGCTGCCATGCGCCATGAGCTTGGAGATGTCCGGAGAAACGCTGTTCTTCTCCAGCAGCTGGCGAGAGAGCGGCTTCAGGTCGGGATCCTCGAGGCCCTCGCCGAGGCTCGGGGAATACCCGAGCTGCGCGGAAACCGCGAAGATCTCGGACACGTGGTAGTCGAACGCCCCACCGATGATGTAGCGGTTGAGGAAGGGATCGTTGGCGACCATGCCGAGCGTCGGGCCCACTTCGTAGCGCCCGACCTTCATGAAGTTCTTCTTCTGGATGGTCTTGATGACGCGCTTCTTGCGGGGCGCCTCCTCGGCGTCCGAAGCCTCCGGGGACTTCTTCTTCCGCTTGAGGTCCGACACCTCGGAACGGTTGGAGCCTTCCTGCTCCTCGTCATCCGCGGCGAACGCCACGGACGGCGCCACGAGCAGGGCCGCGAGAAGGAACGTGCGGGAGAGGGTCATCGCGTCTCCGAGCTCAGAAGGTGGCCCGCGGCTTCATCTTCGGGAAGAAGAAGCTCACGCCGGCGGTGGTGAGGAAAGGCGTGTACAGGCGGTTCTCGAGGGTGTCGTTGGGGTTGCCGTAGTCGGGCTCCGGCGCCATGTAGAACGCCCCGCGCGCATCGAGCTTGAGCGCCATGGACTGGTTGAAGAAGAAGTTCATGCCCATGCCGAGGTTCACGGCCACGTGCGCCGCCGTCGGCGCCTCGGGGTTCACCAGCACGATGCTCTGCGCAGGGTCACGCTCGAAGTCGGTGTTGTAGACCGCCGTGTCCTTCGTGATGAGCAGCAGGCCCGCGCCAGCCGTGCCGTAGAGGTCGAAGTTCGCGACCCCCTCGCCGACCAGGTTGATCTTGCCGTAGACCGGTGCCCAGCGGGCCGCGAACAGGGCGCCGAGCTGCAACCGGTCGAGCGGCTGCTCGAGCTCCTGCGTGCCGGTGTCGTGCGCGATGGCGACGAGCGTCTTGGTCAGGCCCTTCACGCCGCCGACACCCGTGTTGGGCGCGTACAGGAACGTCCCCTCGGCCGCGAGCGTCTCGCTGAAGTGGTACGCGAGCACCGCGCCACCGTACGGATTGAGCACGAACGAGTTGTTCGGCATCGTGCCGAGGGAGGGCGCGATCTCGAACCGCTCCGTCTTCACGAAAAACTTGTTCTGGATGACGTTCTTGGCCGGAACGTCCCCACGCAGCTGCCGGAGCGCGTCGAGCGCCGGAGCGGGGACATCGTCGGCGGCGCGGGCCACCGAGGGCGCGAGGCTCGCGACCGCCAGGGCGAGCGTACCGAGCACCGCGGCCACGAGGCTGGCGGTACGCGTCCGCGGATCGAGGGGGTTCGACATGGGGCGGGTCCTCCGGAACGTTCACGCAGGTCGAAAGGTCGGGCACGCGGGGATAGGGCGCGCAGCGGCGATACATACCACGAAATCACCGTCGGAGGGTGGCCGTGCCCGTCAAACTTCTGTGCATCCTGGGCGTCTCCTGGGCCGGCGAGGTCCCCCACCCGTCCACCGAGGGCGCTTCGACCGGCGCCGCCGCCACGGACCCCGTGACGGCACCCGCCGAGCCCGCCGACCTGGTGACCGCCGCACGGCTGCCGGTGCTGCGCGCGCCGGAGGGCCCGCAACGCACCGGCGAGCTGGTGTCCTTCGTCCTCGAGGCCCCCGACGCGCGACCCGTGTACGTGGACGGGTGCACGCCCATCGACCTGGAGGTGCGCACCTCCACGGGGTGGACGCGGGAGCCGACGCCGAGCTGTGCGGGGGGTGACCTGGCGCTGCGGGTCGATCGGGCCCTCACGCTGTCCGTGGTCATCCCGCGTCCGGGTACGTGGCGCGCCTCCGTCGCGTGGGGCGCGGGATGCCACCCGAAGACCCCGTTCGCCTACGCGTCCTGCTCGCAAACGGGTACCGCGCGCAGCGAACGCGTGGAGGTGTCCGGATTCCCGCTGCCACCCGAGGGCCGGTGAGCCGCTACCGCACGCGGACGGTGAGGGACGTCCAGGCCATTCCCCCGCGGCGATCCCGCACGACGACCCACATCCCGACGGTGCCTGCGGACCCGGGCGCAGTCCACGCACGATCCAGGAAGGGGTCCACCGAGACGTCCTGTTCGAAGGCACCGTCCTCCGCGTACCACTGTACCCACAGCTCCTCCGTGCGCGGCTCGTCCACGCCGGCCCGGGTCCGGAAGACGTAGGCCTCCCGGGAGTCATCCGGAATCGACGGAGACAGCTCGACCTGCGCACCGGCGGCGACCTCCACGGCCCCGCCGTCCGCGACGAGCACGCCGTCCACCTCGATCCCGTCGAGGGAGGGATTGCGGTTCGGCTGCGGATTGGACGAGATCGGGAGCCGCTTGAACGCGAGCTCGACGTCGTCCGCCTGCAGACCCGCCTCGACGTCCACCGGCGCGGCGCCCGAAGCCCCGTCCGCCGTGCCGGGAAGCGCGCTGACGTTGACGAAGGCCGAGAAACCCTCGACCCGCGCATCCTCGGGCAGGCCGTCGAGGGCCGTCGCCGGGATCGTCCAGGACGGCGCGAGGAACGGCTCGACCCCCACGAGCCCCGCGTCCTGCAGGGCCTGCTGCTCCGCCGCGTCGACGGCCCCGTCCGCGAACGCCTCGGTGAACACGGACGCATCCGGGGTGCAACCGTTCCCGGACGCGTCTCCCTGCAGGCACGCGAGCCACACGACCGCGCCCACCGGCGCGCCGGGCGACACGACGAGCGCGCGGAACGACACGACGTCCCCGGGGTGCGCCTCGGCCGGCTCGGCCGCCACCCCGAGAACGCGCAGCCGGTCGATGCGCCAGGCCTCGGACAGGGTATCCACGGGCCCCACGCCGCACCCCGTCAACATCGCGAGAAGCAGCACGCTCACCATTGGAACTTGGCCTCGAAACCGGGGGACGGCAGGAACGGAAGCCCGCGGATGTAGGTCCGTTCCGTGAAGTCGTAGTTGTAGACCTCGAACTCGGGATTCGTCCCGCGCAGCACGTTCAGGAGGTCGCAGTAGAGCGAGAGTTGCCACGTGCGGAAGGTGAACATCTTGTCCGCGCGCAGACTGAGCGCCGCGTAGGGCGGCAGGCGCTGGCTGTTCCGGGCGCCCGTGCGGAAGCCGCGGTAGCGGTCCTGGTCCACGTCGTACACTCCGAGATCGTACGGGGTGGTCGGGTTGCCGGTGGTGTACTCGGCCTTGCCCGACACCTCCACGTCGTACGGCAGACGGTACCCCGCGAGCGCGACGAAGATGTGCGTCTGGTCGACGTCGAACACGTACCAATCCGAGTCCGGGTGGTCCTTTCGCTCGCTTCGGCTGAGCGTGTAGCTCACCCACCCGAACAGGTTGCCCACGCGCTCGCGCCGCAGCATCGCCTCGACGCCGTACACGCGCCCGACCCCCTCGTTGAGGAAGAGCGGATCGGAGAGCGTGCGGAAGCCCGGGTTGTTCACCACCAGCGATCGCATGGCCTTGTGGAAGGCCTCCACCTCGAGCTGCATCGCGGGTCCGAGCCGCTGCTCGATGCCGACGCTCGACGCGAGCGCCTGCTCGGCGTCGAGGTCCGCTCGCATCGCCCCCTGCCGGTAGAGCTGGAACGGCTGCGGCGGCTGGTGGTACAGGCCCACCGAGCCCTTCAGCAAGGTGCCCGGGCGCGTACGCCACTTCATCGCCAAGCGCGGATCGGCGGCCAGGATGCGCGCCTCGCCGGGAATGTCCAGGAACAGCCCGCGAAGCCCCGGCGCGACGAGGAGGGCGTCCGGGTCGCGGAGAGGCCGCCACTCGGCCAGCACGTAGGTGTCGGGGCCCCACCCGTCCTGCACCCCGGAAATGCCGTAGGGCTCGCGCTCGGCGAGCGGGTCGAAGGACGCCAGGTCCTCGGGGTTGAACGGCAGCAGGATGTCAAAGTCCGCGCGACCCCCGATGAAGTCGACGCCCTGCACCACCCGGAGCGCGTCACTCGGCTGCCACGCCGCCTCCGCGCGCACCTCCGCGAGCCACTGGCCCTGCACGAGCCGGAGCTGGTCCCCGAGCAGCACGTCCGTGGAGTCGCGCCCGAAGGCCGGGGTGAGCCGCAGGCTCCAGTCCTCGCCGAGGGGCACGCTCGCGTCGAGGACGAGCCGGTGGGTGGAGTAGTGCGTCCCGAGGTCGCCCTGCGCGCTCGGATCGCTGCCCTGCGCGAACCCCTCGGGGCTCGAGGCGGTGAGCACGTCATCGAACCCGAACAGCAGCGCGCTCGCCTTCCACGGTGCCTTGCCCTGGTAGGCGTACTTCGCCTGGTAGTCGTACCAACGCGGCTTGACGGTGAACCCGTCGTCGCCGAGCAACACCGGAAGCAGCGCGTCGATGTAGCTGCGTCGCGCCGCGATGCCGAAGCCGTGCTGATGCTCCGTCCCGAAGGAACCCGCGACCACGGCGCCGCTGTCGAGCAGGTCGGTGTTCCACGCGACGCGGGTGCGCTCGGGAAACGTGGACTGCGTGGTGACGTCGATCACGCCGCCCATGCTGCGGCCGTACCGCGGTCCGAAGCCGCCCGGGAGGTAGTCGACCGCCGCGACGAGATCCGGGTTGATGACGCTCGCGAACCCGCCCAGGTGGTAGACGTAGGGAATGCGGATCCCGTCGACGTAGACCCCGGAGTCCTCCGGGTTCGAGCCGCGGATCACGAGCAGCCCGGTGCCGAACGGCGCGCGCGCCGCGCCCGGAAGGTTCTGTACGACGCGCACCGGGTCGCCGAAGGTGCCCGGAACCCGACGCACCTCCTCCATGGAGATCGTGCGCCGCGAGACGTCCGCCGTGGGCACGGCGTACACCCCGACGATGCCGGCGTCGCCGTAGGCCTGGTTGCGCACCCAGAGCTTCGCGGAGGTCACCTCGCCCGGCACGACGGTGACGATCTGCGCCACGGCGTCCCATCCGGGCTGCGCCGCGCGCACGCGCCAGCGCCCCGGCGGCAGGCCCCGGAACGCGAAGCGCCCCGCCCCATCGGTCCGTGACGCGACCGGTTCACCGGGTGCGTCGGCCGCCTCCACGCTCACCGGAAACGACGACAGCGGGCGACGCGTGCCCATTTCCAGCAACTGCCCGTCGAGCGTGACCGGTGCCTCCTCGACGGCGGACGCCGCGGAAGGATCCGGCGGAGGCGGTGCGTCGAGCTTGAACCCGTAGGCGAACTCGATCACCACGGGGACGGGACCGGAGGCGTCCCGGGCCGGGGAGAACACCATGCGGCGCGCGGCGTCCACCGCGGCGGCGTCGAAGCCGTCGCCGGCAGGGGCGAGCACCTGCACGTCCACGACCCGACCGGCCGCATCGATCTCGATGCCCAGGAGCACCGACGCTTCACGACCCGCGGCCCGTGCCTCGGGCGGGTACTCGGCCTGCACGAAGCTGAGGACCTCCGGCGCCGCCACCAGCGGCGGGGGCTCGGCCGTGTCGGGCGTCGCACCGGGCGCCTCCGCCCCCGGGGGGACCGTGGGCGCGGCGTCCCCACCGGCCCATGCCGCGCACACGAGCGCCAGCAGCGGGCTCATCCGACCCCCCGCACCGTGCAGAGCTTGCGGATGCCGGTCACCGTCAGAGGCTGCCCGTCGTGCAGGCCCGGCTTCCAGCGCGAGGTGCGCCACGCCGCGACGCAGGCCTCGCCCGTGCCGAACCCGATGTCACGCACCAGCACGGCGCGGGCCACCCTCCCCTGCCCGTCCACGTCCAGTTCGACCTCGATGGTGCCCTGCGCACGCGCATCGCGCGCGGCCTCCGGCACGTCGAGCGCCGGAGGCTCCCAGACGAGGCGCGGCTGGGTCGCGACCGCGGAGGCAGGACGCACGAGAAAGCCGTTCGCGTCCGTCAAGGAGAGGCCCTTCCCGCTCGCGGCCACCGCGGTCGTGTTCCCTGCACGCACGGACAGTCCCGTCCCGGCACCCGGGGCGAAGCTGGTCGCCGAGAGGCCCTGCACGCGCCGGACCGGCTTCGGGTCGGGCGCCGCGGCGGGTTGCGGCGTCGGGGCCTCCTCGGGCGCGGTCTGCTCGATCGCGACCTTCTCGGGCGCGCGACGGCGCGGCGCCGCCTTCTTCTTCGGCGGCTCGGGAGCGGGCGGCGGCGGCTCCGGCGGGGGCGGCGCGGCGACCTGCTGCACCGTGACCTCCACCCACGTCGCCGCCTTGCGCGCCAGGCCCGGGTTCATCGCAAGGGCGAAGGCAGCGGCGGCGTGAAGGCCGAGGGTCACGAAGATCGCGGCCGAGCGGAGCACCCGGTCACGCGGGCGCTCCGCCCGGAACGGGTTGAGCGTGCTCGGGGCCTCGTCGACGGGCAACGTCACGGCGCGGCGGCCCCCGCGGGGGCGGCGGGGTCCACGTTGATGGCGAACTTCGCGACGCCTTCCTGCTTCACGAGGTCGATGACACGGGTGACGTCGCCGTGACGGGCGTCCTGATCCCCCGCGATGAGGCACACGACATCGGCGCTGGCCGCACGGGCCGCCCGCACCGCGGCTCGCAGCTCCGGCTCCGATACGGGTTTCCCGTCCAGCAACAGCTCGCCCCGGGCGCCGACGGTGATGCCGAGCGACGACGGCTCCGTCGCGTCCCCGGTGGCCGCGTCGGGCAGGTTCACCTTGATGGACGGCGCCGTGATGACCGTGGCCGTCACCATGAAGATGATGAGCACGACCAGCACGATGTCGACGAGCGGCACGATGTTGATGTCGACCATCGGCTCGTCGTCGTTGCCCCCGAGCTTGCCGCCCGCCACGCGCTACGCGGCCTCGGCGCGCACGCGCGAAAGCACCAGCTGACCGAGGCTCTCCACCCGCGCCGAGATCGTCTTCACCCGCCGTGTCAGCACGTTGTAGAGGACGACCGCGGGGATCGCGACCATCAGCCCCACGGCGGTGGCGACGAGCGCCTCGGAGATGCCCGCCATGACGGCGGTGGCGCTCTCGGCGGAGGACACGGACAGGTCCCGGAACGCCTTGATGATGCCGAGCACCGTGCCGAACAGCCCGATGAACGGTGCGTTGCTGGCGACCGTGCCGATGACGAGCAACCCGCGCTCGGCACGCAGCTTCTCGAACGCCAGCGTGCCCGCCATCGCGGCCTCCGCGGAGTCCGGCGCACGCCGCGCCGCCAGCAGGCCCGCCGAGAGCACCCGGGGCTCGATGCCGCGCATGTCCCGAAGGGACCGCTCGAGCGCCTCGCGATCGCCGCCGCCGAGAAACGCGCCGAGGGCCTGCTCGAACGCCGAGGCCGGCGCGCGCTGGAGCCACAGGTAGATGCCACGCTCGACCGCGATGCCCACGCACAGCACGCTCAGCCCGACCAGCAGCCAGAGCACCCAACCCGCGCCCAGCAGGGCGAAGGAGAGCATCTTTTCCTCGAGCATGGAACCCCTTTCGCGAGAGTAGCAGCATGCACACGCACCCGCCGCACGACAAGGCCCCCGCGGCCGGACCGTCCGTTTCGGTGGCCGACCCCCTGCGTTTCAGCCGTCGATCGGAAGACGCACCAGCGGCTCCGCGACCGCGAAGCGCGCGCCGGTGGCCGCCTGCACCTGCTCCACGGAGAGATCCGCGGCGATCTCGCGGAGGGTCAGCCCGCCGTCGAACGTGAAGACCCCGTAGTCGGTGATGAGCAGATCGACGCAGCGCACGCCGGTGAGCGGCAGGGAGCACTGCTCCAGCACCTTGTGCTCATTGCCCTTGGCGACGTGCTCCATGGTGACGACGACGCGGCGAGCCCCGCTCACCAGGTCCATCGCGCCGCCCATGCCCTTCACCATCTTTCCGGGGATCATCCAGTTGGCGAGGTCGCCGCCGGCACTGACCTGCATGGCGCCCAGGATGGTGAGGTCGACGTGGCCCCCGCGGATCATGGCGAAGGAGTCCGCGCTGGAGAAGAAGCTCGCGCCCGGGAGCGCCGTCACGGTCTGCTTGCCCGCGTTGACGAGGTCCGCGTCGACCTCCGACTCCAGCGGGAAGGGACCCATGCCGAGCAGGCCGTTCTCGCTCTGGAAGATCACCTCCATGCCGGCAGGCACGGCGTTGGCCACGAGCGTCGGGATGCCGATGCCGAGGTTCACGTAGAAGCCGTCGCGCAGCTCCCGGGCCGCGCGCTTCACGATTCCGTCACGGGACAGGGGCATGGCTCAGGCCTCCCGGGTGGTGCGGCGCTCGATGCGCTTCTCGAAGGACGGGCCGCGCACGATGCGCTGGACGAAGATGCCGGGCGTGTGGATCTCGTCGGGGTCGAGCGTTCCGGGCTCGACGAGCTCCTCCACCTCCGCGATGGTGACGCGCGCCGCGGTGGCCATCATCGGGTTGAAGTTCCGCGCCGTCTTCCGGTAGACGAGGTTTCCGTGCGTATCGGCCTTCCAGGCCTTCACGATCGCGAAGTCCGCGAACAGGGCGCGCTCCATCACGTAGGCGCGACCGTCGAACTCCCGGACCTCCTTGCCCTCCGCCACCTTCGTACCGACGCCGGTGGCGGTGAAGAACGCGGGAATGCCGGCGCCGCCCGCGCGGATGCGCTCGGCGAGGGTCCCCTGCGGGCACAGCTCGACCTCCAGCTCGCCGGAGATGAACTGGCGCTCGAACTCCTTGTTCTCGCCGACGTAGCTGCTGATCATCTTCCGGATCTGCCGCGCCTGGAGCAGCAGCCCGAGCCCGAAGTCGTCGACGCCGCAGTTGTTGCTGACGACCGTGAGCTGCCGCACGCCGCGCTCCCGCAGCGCCTGGATGAGGTTCTCCGGGATGCCGCAGAGGCCGAAGCCCCCCGCCATCAGCATGGCGCCGTCGGGAATGTCCGCCACGGCCTCGGCGGCCGTCGCCCGCACCTTGTTCATCGTGCCTCCGCGCGTCGCCCCCTTAGCCCGCCGGCCACCCCGTGCGTAGGATCGAGCCATCCACCCGGGGGGGTGCATGGGGAATCTCGCGGTGCTGCTGCTTTCGGCATGCAGCGAACAGGGCCTGCGCGTGCAGGCGCCACAGCTCCACGTCGAGCCGGAGGTGCTCGACTTCGGCGACGTACCGCCCGGCACCCGGGTGGCCCGCAGCTTCGACGTCGTCAACGATGGCCCCGGGCCGGTCACGCTCACCGGCGTGGAGCTGACGGGGTCGTTCACGCTCGTGGAGGGCCTGCCCGACCGCGCCATCCCGGACGGTGACCGCCACGCCATCACGCTGGCGTGGACCGCCGGCACGTCCCCGGCGCAGGGCCTCGCGGAGATCCGCGCCGCCGAGACGTCCGGCGCGCTCGTGACGCTGGTGGGCACCCCGTGGACGGAGGACCCCGCCGTGGACGCCCTTCCGCCGGACGAGCGCACGGAGGACGGCGTCGTCGTCGGCGATCCCACGGCCGAGACCCTCGCGTCCGGCAGCTTCGTGCTGGCCGGGGGCGTCGATCTCGCGTTCCTCCTCGACACCACGCAATCGATGCAGACCCTCGTGTCGGCCGTTGCCGACGAGCTCGACGCCATCGCGGTGGAACTGTCCTCCGAGGCGCTCGACGTGCGGTTCGGGGTCGCGACGTACGAGGATTACCCGGTGGTTCCGTTCGGTACACCGGGCGTGGACCTCCCCTTCGTGCTCCGGGCTCCCGTCACGGACGACCTTCCGGCCGTGCGCGCGGCCCTCGACGCCGTGGTGATCCATCAGGGACAGGACGCGCCCGAGGCATCGCTGGAGGCGCTCGCGCAGGCGCTCGGCGGCCGCGGCTGGGACCTCGCGTGCGACGGGGCCTACGACCCGCGGACCGACGTGCCGCCCTTCGCCCCCTCCGCGGACGACGCGTTCGGCGGAACGGCCCCCGGCGCCGGCCCGGGTGAACCGGACGCCCGCGGTGGCTTCGGCTTCGGGCCCGGACGCATCCCGGTGGTGCTGTACGCGACGAACTACGAACTGCGTGATGCCGACGACCCGCGCTACGACTCACCGGGAGGATGCCCGCGGGACGCCGGCATGACCGACGTGGTCGCCGAGGCCGCGGCGCTCGGCGCCCGCCTGGTCGGCGTGGGCGTCAACGTGGCCGAGACCAGCGTGACCCATGCACAGATGCGACGCCTGGCACAGGCGACGGGCAGCGTGGCCGATCTCGACGGCGACGGCACCACGGAGCCCGCGGCCCTGCGCTGGAGCGGGTCGAGCGCCACCTTCCGGGCCGAGGTGGTGCGCGGGGTGCGGGACGTGCTCGCGGCGATGCGGTGGGCGCAGGTGGTGCTGGAGGTCGAGGACCCCCAGGGGGTCGTGATCGACGTGCAGCCGCGCGCATGGACGGACGTGCGCGCCGGCGAGCAACTCGCGTACGTCGCGCGGTTCGCGCCCCTGGCCGCGGGTGCCACCGCGCGGGTGGTCCTGCGGTTGGTGGCGCCGGCGGAGGGCGACACGCCCGCGCGGCTCCTGGGGCGCACGGTGGTGGAGCTGCGCGGCGCCCCCTGAGACCCCCCGGGTCGACACGGCAGGGCCTCGCGCCCTGCCGTGTCGTTCTTGGGGCGTGAAACTTCCGTGCGTCACGACGAAGGGCAAGCGTGCACCCCCTCCCCCGGTGCCTACATCGGTCGCGGGAGGGGACATGAGGGTGGTGATGACACTGGCGAGCCTGGCCCTGGCCGGGTGCGCGGATTCGATGTTCGTGCCGACGGATCTGGAGGAGGCCGGCGCGCCG
>JBDLRI010000051.1:0-3215 GCA_039800105.1 Pseudomonadota bacterium | reverse complement strand
CAGCAGCACGTCCCCGAGGTCATGCGCGGAGTAGACGCCGGGCGTGTCGGGGAGGCCGTAGCGTCCGTTGGCCCAGTACTCCCGGAACGTCCGCAGCGCGACCTCCTTGCCGGGGGCGTTGCCGTCGGTGTTGTTGCCCACGAAGTCGTGGTCGTCCCACGTGGCGAAGATGGGCGTGTTCGCCAGCAGCTCCCGCCGCCTCGGGATGGCGTGCGCCGCGCGGTAGTGCGCCAGCAGCGCGCTGCGGTCGGCGGTGTTGGCGTAGTGGTTGTCGCCCAGGAACACGAAGGCGTCGGGCTTGGACGCGCGGATGGCGTCGAAGATGGGCTGCTCGGCGTCCCGGGCGCAGCTGCCCATGGCGATGCGCCGGCGCGCGGGGCCCTCGGGCGGGGTCGAGAAGGACCACGGCCCGAAGCGCACCCCCGCGATCTCCACGTCGTAGGCCCACGTGCGTCCCGGCTGCAGCCCGGCGATGGGCGCCTCCACCGTGAAGTCCCGCTCTGCGCGCGACCACGCGGTGTACGCCGGCTCCGCGGCGGCGAGCGCCTGTGGGCTGGCCGCCACGCGGAAGGACACCTTCTGCCGGCCTGCCGTGCGGACCCACAGGAACGCCTCTCGGGGATGCACCGCTCCGACCATCGGCCCGTGCGTGAGCAGCTCCGGCTCGCAGCGTCCGCAGCTGCGCGGCATCGGCGCGCTCCAGCGCGCCTGCTCTCCCGCCTCCACGTTCGCCCCGAGGGCGAGGTGGTCGAAGCGCTGGCAGGCCAGGAGCTCCCCGTCGCCGTACACCGCCACGCACGCCGGCTCCCACGCGTCCGATCCGCCGCGCGTGCGCAGCGTGAGGGTCCCGAGGTCCTGCGGCGACAGCTGTGCGTCCTCGAAGACGAAGGTGTCCAGGGCCCCGTCCCGGAAGTCGTTCCAGCCAGGGCGCGCGAGCGTGCGGCAGGTGGCGCCGAGGCAGAGCTCCACGGGATCGTCCGTGGCCGCTCCGCCGCCGGTCGCGGTGCGCACCACCACGTGCACGGTCGAGATCGGCGCGGCGGCCTTTGCGGCGGGCGGGGTCGTCTCCGACGCCGCGCCTGCCGGGGGCGACGGGCGGGTCGGCGCCGGCGGTTCGGTGCGGGGGGCGCGGGCGTCCACCACCACCGCGGCGCAGCCGGCCAGGAGCACCGGCAGCAGCCCCGCGCGCAGGGTGCTCACGCGGAGAGCGCCGCCAGCATGGCCTCGGGCACGTTCCCGACGAGTGCGCGGTCCCCGACGAGCAGGATGGGGCGACGCAGCAGGTTGCAGTCCGCCACGGCGGCCTCCGCGAACGTGGCCACGTCGGGCGGCGTGGCGGCCCAGCCGCGCTCCTTCGCGATCGCGTGGCGGGTGTTCAGCACCGCCCCGACGCCGCCGGCCGCCGCCACGAGCGTGCGGACCTCCGCGGCGGTCAGCGGGTCCTTGGCGTAGTTGCGGTCCCCCAGGTCGGGGTGGACGGCGCGCAGGGTGGCCCGCACGGTGCGGGCGGTGGTGCAGGTGGACTTCCAGTAGAGCGTCGGCATGCGCAGGGTCTAGCGCGGCGGCGGATTAGACGGCACCCATGTCCGACCTTCCCACCCTTCACGCGCAGCTCGGAGGCGACGCCGCCGTGCGCGCGATCGTCGACGCCTTCTACGACCGCATGGACTCCTGGGACGGTGCCGCCCACATCCGCGCCATGCACCCCGCGGATCTGTCCGGGAGCCGCGAGAAGCTCGACGACTTCCTGTGCGGCTGGCTCGGCGGCCCCCCGCGCTACGTGGCGAAGCACGGCCACCCGCGGCTGCGCGCGCGGCACCTGCCCTTTCCGATCGACGTGGCCGCGCGGGACCAGTGGGTCGCCTGCATGGACCACGCCCTGCGCGCCACCGTGGCGGACGAGGAGCTGCGCGGCATGATCGGGGGAGCGCTCGCGCGGCTCGCGGATCACATGCGCAACCAGCCTCAGTAGGGCGTCTTGTCCTGCTTGGCCTTCCAGGCGTCGAACACCGCGCGGGCCTCGACCGCCAGGAGCCGCTGCATCGGCATGCTGCGCGACTCGAGCGGCAGCGCGACCTCGCGGTAGATGTCGTCGTCGGAGAAGTCGATGGACGCGGCGTCCTTGCGGTCGTTGGCGTACCAAGTGCGCTCGATGCGCGCCCAGTACGCGGCGCTCAGGCACATCGGGCACGGCTCGCAGGAGGTGTAGAGCTCCGCGCCCTGCAGGTGGAAGCGCCCGAGCCGGCGGCAGGCGTCGCGGATGGCGACGACCTCGGCGTGCGCCGTGGGATCGCTCGTGCTGGTCACCTGGTTCCAGCCCTCGCCGACGATCTCGCCGTTGAGCACCACGACGGCGCCGAACGGGCCGCCGTGGTTGGCGCGCATGTGCTCGTCGGAGAGGGCGATGGCGCGGCGCATGAAAGCTTCGTGGTTCGTGCTCATGGGGGGCGGCTATCCGGTTGATCCGGTGGGGTCATGGGGCGGGGGGCTCTGCCCGCCCCCCTCGCGGCCGCCGCCGTGCGTCGGCCTCCGGGGGCGGGGTCCGGCGCTCGCCGAGCCTGGCTCGGCGCCGCCTGCGGCGGCCGCGTCCTCCCCACGCGCGCCGCTCGAGGCCCCTGGCGGGGACAACCGCGGCCGCGTGCCCGCAACGCCCCCGGGCCGCGCGGGCACCTGCACGCGCACCCGCGCGTGGCGGCGGCCGTCGGGGTCGGTGACGACCACCTCTCCGCCGTCCGCGCGCGGGTGGACCGCGAGGCGCAGCACGCCCGGCAGGAACGCCGGCGCCTCGAAGCGCGCCGTGAGGCGGCACGCGGCGGGCATCTCCAGCTCCGCCAACGCGCGCGCCAGGGTCCACATGCCGTGGGCGATCGGCGCGCGGAACCCGAAGATCCGCGCTGCCAGCGCGTGGGTGTGGATGGGGTTTGGGTCGCCGGACACCGCGGCGTAGCGCCGGCCGAGGTCCGCGGGCACGTCCACGGCCACGATGCGGGCGGGGTCGCCGTCCGGGACCTCGGGCGCCGGCGCGCGCGGCAGCGAGCGATCGCCGGGGATGGCGCGGCTCAGGAGCGTGGTGACGGCGCTCCACACCACGCCGTCGTCCAGCCGCGCCTCCGTGTGCAGGTCGATCTCCCCGCCCGCGCGCACCGTGCGGTGGCCCTCGACCCACGCCCGCAGCGTGAGCGGGGTGTCCTCCGCGACGAGGCGGTGCCGCGTGA
>JBDLRI010000050.1:0-4810 GCA_039800105.1 Pseudomonadota bacterium | reverse complement strand
CGTCCGTCACGAAGGCCATGGCGAAGCACACGGACCCCGACCATGCCGCCAGGTCGGTGCGGGCGAGCGTCACGCTGTACGGTACGGTGCTGGCCGCCAGGGTGCAGGAGGCACCGAGGATCTCGTGTGCCACGAGCGGGCCCGCCGTCGCATCGCAGACCGAGCCGGGCGCCTCGTACACCTCGAAGGTGCACGTCCACGCCCCCGCGGCGGCGTTGCTCACGACGTCGCCACCCACCGTGATCTCCTGCGGAGCCGGCGCCACCGGGGCCGGGAACGCCACGTCGGTCACCGCATCGGCATCGGACACGCTGCGCGGGGCGGCCCCCGGCTCCGCGACGAGGACGTTCCCGCCGCCGTCGTGCACCTCGAGGAAGAAGCACACGTCGGCATCGGCCCACGAATCGCCCGACGTCCGGTAGAGCTCCGTCACGGTGAAGGGAACCGTCCCGGGCGACGTCGGACAGGCCGCGCCGGGCAGCACGGCGGAGGCCGCCACGGCGCCGGTGGGGCTGCAGACCCCGCCCACGGGCGCGACGACGCGCAGCGTGCAGCTCCGCGCCGAGGCGGCCGTGGCGGTGGTGACCGTGCCGGACACCGCCAGGCCACACTGCTCGGTGCCGTTGCCCACGATCTCCCGGGAGTTTGTGAGCGTTTCGGGGAACGCGGCGGCCACGCGGTCGAGACAGAACCGCGGGTTGGTCTTCACGCTGAGATTGCCGTGCACCGCCGTGAGCGCCCCGAACGCCGTCACCGTCGCGAGGGCGGGGTTGTCGTCGACGATGAGGTCCCCGTCGACCACCTCGAGCTGCTCGAAGCCGTCGATCGACACGAAGTTGCTGAGGACGATCTCGAGCGTCCCGACGCTGCGAAGCGCGCCGAAGCCGCTGAACGCGCCGCCCGTGCCGTTGTGATGCGCGATGAGGAGGTTGCCGCCGATGGTGTGGAGGGCCTCATAGCCAGTGAGGCTCCCCATCCCGGAGTTGGTCACCGTGAGGTCGCCGTCAATGGACGCGAGCGCCGGGAACGTCGGGACCGACGTGGCGGACGGGCTCCACAGCACCACGTCCTCGGCCACGTCGTGCAGCTGGGAGAATCCGGACACCGACAGGAAATGATTGCCCGCGATCGCCAGGCTGCCGGCGTGGACGAGGGCCGAGAAGCCGCTCAGGCTGCCTCCGAGCCCGTAGTTGGCAGTGATCACGATCGCGCCATCCACCGCATCGAGGCTCTGGAATCCCCCGATCGTGTGCAGCGCGGGGTTGCTCTCCATCCGCAGGTCCCCGCCGACGTCCGCAAGCTGCGGGAACACGCCCGCCAGGCTGGTGAGGCCGCCCATGTTGCGGATCACGAGGTCCCCGACGACTTCGTCCAGCGTTCCGAAGGCGTCCAGCGTGCGGGCGGTCCCGCCGGTCATCATGAGGTCGCCGCCGACGTGGGTGAGCTCGCCGAACCCGGCGATCGCCGACGCTGCATGGCTCGTGCCGATGCCGTCGAGCAGCACGGAGCCCCCGACGGTCCCAAGCGCGTCGAACCCATCCACCGCGACGAGGCCGTCGAGGCTGTAGAGCCCGAGCGATCCGCCCACCGAGGCGAGCGCCGGGAACGCCGGCACGGCGACGAGGCCGTTCGCGTGATGGATCATGAGGTCCAGGTCCACGGTCTCCAGCGCGTCGAACGCGTCGAGGCCGCTCAGCGCGCTGCCCGCGACGTCCACGCTGCCCGCGTGCGCAAGCGCGTGGAGTCCGTCGAACACGCCCGACACGCTCGGGCCGCCACCGATCATCACCACTCCCCCCACGTCGGTGAGCGCGGGAAGGACGGGCGCGTACACCTCCCCCGGCGCAGGACTGTCCTGCCGGAGCAGGTCATCGAGCGTGAGATCGCCGCCCACGTCCTCGAGCTGCGCGAAGGCCGTCATCTGCTCCGCGGCGACCCCCGCGACGGAGAGGTTCCCGCCCACCGTGCGCAGCGCGCCGAAGCCTCCGACGGCGGACAACACGCTGTTCGACCCGATCTCCACGTCCCCGGCCACCTCTTGGAGGGCCCCGAACCCGGACAGCTCGATCAGCCCGGCGTTGTGCCGCACCGAGAGATCCCCCCCGATGTAGGCGAGCGAGCGGAACGTCGACACGCGCTGGAGATCCGAAGGTGCCCCCACGATCGTCAGGTCGCCGTCGACCCACACGAGGGACGGCACGTAGAGGTTGGACACGCCGTCGATGCCGCCGATCGTGAGCGCCCCCACATGCCGGAGGTCCGGCAAGTACAGGGTCGACAGCATCGTGGTGTCATCCAGCGGGATGGGCACCGGGAAGGACAGGGTGCCGGTGACCTCGGTCACGCCGTCGAGGAGGGCCAGCTCGAAGGCGCTCCGAACCGCGAAGTCGCCGTCGATCACCCGGTCGCCCGAGTCCGGGCCGCTGCACACCAGAGCCTCTTGCTCGACCTCGTCGGCGTCGAGGGCGTGGTCGCCGTCGAGGTCGCGCCCGGTGAGCACGCGCGTCCCGCCGTAGAGGCAGTCCCCGCCCGCCGCGACGTCCTCCAGCGCGACGAGCGAGTCGAGACCGTCCGTCCCATCCTGGCCGTCGACGCCGTCCTGACCGTCCACGCCGTCCTGACCGTCCACGCCGTCCTGGCCGTCGACCCCGTCCTGGCCGTCCGCGCCGTCCGCGCCGTCCTGGCCGCCCGCGCCGTCGGTCCCGTCACAGGTGACGAAGCTGCCCTCCTCCTCGCTCGCCAGGGCCTCGTCCTCGGTCGTTTCGGGATCGTCGGCCACCACGTCGAGCACGCCGTCCCCGTCGGTGTCGTGGCCCCACCGCACCAGCGTGCCGCCGGACGGACAGTCCAGGACGCTCGCGCTCTCCTGCGCGAAGACCACGGACGTGCCGTCGGACCCGTCGGTTCCGTTCCTACCGTCGTCTCCCGCGGCACCGTCGTCTCCAGCAGCACCGGCGGCACCGGCGGCGCCCTCGGGACCCATGGGACCCATCGGGCCGACCGAGCCGTCCAGCCCGGGGGCACCGTCCGCGCCGGCCGCACCCGGCGCGCCGCTGCAGACATAGGTGGTCTCCACGACCTCCGCATCGGCAAGCACGCCGTCCTGGTCGACGTCGAGGCCCGAACGCACCATCACGCCGCCGGCGGCACAGTTGTCACCGGCCGGCTCCGGGCGCGTGTCCACCAGGCTGAGCGCGATGGACGAACCACACGCCGTCACGAGGGGAAGCAGGATGGGCATGGCGCGGGACACGGACACGGGGCACTCCGGGACGACATCCCATCGTACCGTTCCCGCCCGTGTGCGTCGACCCTCGTCCGACGTGCGCGGGCTGTCAGCCGGGGCGCACGAGGAGGGTGGCGGGGACGCGCTCGGCGACCTCGAGGCGCTCGACGCGGATCGTCTCACGGCTGCCGTCCGCACGCTCCACCGTCAACTCCGTCGGCACGACCACGCCGGGCGCGGCGGCCTTCCAGCCGGAGGCCTCCATCGTGACCGGCCCCGCCTCGGTCACGTAGCGGGCGCGCAGCATGCGGCCCGTCGCCGGGTCGATGTCGAGAAACGAGAGGCCCGGCTCGGACTCGTCCCCGCCACTCCCCACGCGGACACCCGATTCCGCGCCTTCCAGCACGCGGAAGCGCTCCACCTCGGGGGTGCGGAGCACGGACACGAGGTCGAGCGCCAGGTTCAGGACCGCCTCCGGCGCGAAGGCATCGACCGCCGTGAGCAGCAACCCCGTGTCGCGGTTGACGACGCCGGCCGGCGTCTTCAGCCACGCGCCACCCGCGCTCGCGACGGCGACGCTGTCGATCCCGACGCCATCGGCATCGATGGCGAGGCGACGACCCGCCGCGTCCCGCCAGTAATCGTGGCGCACCGGTCGGGTCCGCCCGTCCGCGGTGACCGTGCGGGAGAAGACGAAATGCACCGCTCCCGCACGCGCGAGGCCGCGCGCCCCGCCGTCGCGTCCGCCGTGGGCCTGCTCCACCCGCGCCAGCAGCTCGGCCACCGTGCCCGCCGGCTTGCCCGGGTCGGGCCGGGCCGTGACCGGCTCCCCGACGTCGACCCATCGGCCGTTCTCGTCCCGCAGCACCCGCACCGGAAGGGCTGCCAGCCGCGCGAGCACGAGGGCCTGGGACCGCGCGGCGTCGGCGGTGCCACTCTCCACGATCACCACGTTCTCCCAGCCCTGCCCGAGCGAGAAGCGTCGCACCACCCGGGCGGGCAGCCCCGCGGCGGCGGCGGCGTCCCGCAGTTTCTCGGCGTCGGCCCGCACCGCGCAGGGTGCCGTCTCGACCACGTGAAGGGCCTCCGCGGCCCACGCCGCGGACCCACCGCCCGCGAAGGCCGCGAGCGCGAGGATCCGCAGCCAGCGGCTCATCGCGCGGTGTCCGGGGGGATGGCGACGGACACGGTCGCGCCGTCCAGCGCCACACCGTCGGCGTCGACCGACACCTCGAGCGTGCCGCCGCCGTCCACGCCGAGCAGCGCGTACGACACGGTCCATCGGCACAGGGCGTCCGACCCGTCGGAGGTCAGCGCGTAGCGGAACGTTCCGAGCGCCGCCGAGGAATCCCACGCGAAACCATCCCCACCCGCCAGCGTCCCGCACGGGGCGACGAGGTCGGTGTGCTGGCAGACCACCACGCCCGACTGGGTGCGGGCCGAGAGGGTCCCGCCGTCCACGACCGCGTCGGGGGCGTCCAGCACCGACGGGGTCGCGATCCAGCCCGACATCGACGCGGAGGCGGCCCCGCCGAGGCTGCCGTCCTCCATGGGGGCCGCGCCGTCGCCGCCGTCGTCGGTCGT
>JBDLRI010000049.1:0-6220 GCA_039800105.1 Pseudomonadota bacterium | reverse complement strand
GTGCGCGCGGGAGACCCTCCGCGAGACGACGGGCTTGGGTGGACTTGTCGGGTTCGCCTTCGCGGGTGGGACGTGACGCCCACGCGTCCGCGAGCTTGCGACGCACCTCGGCCCCGAGCGCCCGCGTGAGGCCCGCGACGCCCAGCGGGCCCTTCCGGTGCACCGCCAGCACGCGGTAGCGGTCGAAGCGCGCGAGCAGGTCCACCTGCGCCTCCGCGATCGCCCGCAGCTCCCCGGTCCGCAGCAACGCGGCGAGGGACGCGACGTAGCCTTCGTGGTTGCCCGTGACCGTCGCGCCGTGCGCCCGCGAGGCGTCCGGGTCGCGCAGCGTGTCCGCGAGCCACGGGGCGACGAGTCTTTCGACCTGCTCCGCGGTGGGACGACCCTCGTTCGGGGCGCGCAGCCAGCGAAGGCGATCCCGCATCGGGTCGCCGTCCACGGACGTGCGGCCCACGA
Source organism: Pseudomonadota bacterium (assembly GCA_039800105.1). GTDB lineage: Bacteria > Myxococcota_A > UBA796 > UBA796 > SXON01 > CAMAXZ01. Next base: position 5,764 of record JBDLRI010000049.1, on the reverse strand, counting down.
GCAGTGCGATGGCTTCGTTGTTGGCCTCGTCCGAGGCTGTCCGTTGCAGCGTCTCCACGAGCCGCGCGAGGGCAGGGGACTGCCCGGAGCGGTGGTTCTCCTCGAAGCGGGCGACGTTGCCGGCGAGCGGCCCCTCGCCGCGGAGCGCGTCGGCCACGATGTCGGAGAGGACGCTTCCGACGTCCACGCTGGGCAGCTGGTCGCGGTCCCCGAGCAGGAGGAGGCGGCTGTCCGGTCCGATGGCCCGCAGGAGCTTCCGCATGAGCGGCAGGTCCACCATCGACGCCTCGTCCACCACGATCACGTCGGCGGGCAGCGGGTTGTCGGGCCCGAAGCGGGTCTCCTCGCTGCCCGGCCGCAGCCGCAGGAGCGCGTGGAGGGTGCTGGCCGGAAGTGCCCGCAGCGCCTGCACGACTGCCGGAACGACCCCCGCCTGCGTCAGCTGGTCCAGGTCCTCCATCATCGCTTCCCGCATGCGCACGGCCGCCTTGCCGGTCGGGGCGGCGAGCACGATGGAGAGCGCGCGTCCGCGGCGCTCCGCGGCGCCGAGCAGCGTGGCGAGCACGCGCTTGATGCTCCACGTCTTTCCGGTTCCGGGGCCGCCGGTCACGATCGTGAGCCGTCGGGTCGCCGCGATGCGCAGGGCGCGCGCGCCCGGCCCGTTCGTTCGCGTCGGGAAGAACCGCGCCACGTCGGCCGCCACCTCCGCGTCCTCGAGGACGATGCCGCCCCCGTCGGTGGACACCCTCCCCGAGAGCGCCACGAGGGCCTCGGCGACGGCGGTCTCCTCCCACGCCATGCGCCGCGTCTGCAAGAGCACCGGGGGAGGCGTTGCGGAGGGGGGGACCCCCTCCGCCCCAGGAAGAGGACGCACGGTCGCGAAGGGGCGATGGGCCTCCGCGTGGCCGGGATGGGCCACCATCGGGCTTCCGGACATGCCGGCGAGGAGCGTGTCGTCGACGGTGTTCCAGGGGTTCTGCGGCGGCTCCGGGGCGTCGTCGCGCTCGGGCATCGGAAGCTGGAGGCGGGCGCGTGCGAGGTCGAGCCACAGGCCCGCGTGGCCGCGCGCCCAGGCCTCGACCGTCATGGCGAGGACGAGGAGCACCTCGGGGCGCTGCTCCTCCCAGCGCGGTGCGAGCGCCTCCACGATGCGCAGGGCGTCCTGCCCGATCACGCGGGCGTCGAGCCATGGCTGCGCGAGGGTGTGCAGGGCGGACGGACGGGGGACGTCGTCCAGCGGGCGTTCCACGTTCATCATGCGCCTCCTGCGCCGGCGACGCGCGCGCGGATGGTGGCTTCGTCGGCCCCGTCGAGCGCGGCGTCGAGGGCGAGCACCGTCGCCTTCGGCCAGCGGTCGTACCACACGCCGCGGTGCGTCACCCCGTCCATGCCGCGCAGGAACAGGTACAGGTGCCCACCCACCCAGGTGTCGTAGCCATCGGGTCCGTAGGCCGTGCCCAGGCGCTGTGCGAGCAACCGGTGTGTCGCGACGGTGTAGAGGAGCGCCTGGAGGTGGTAGGCGTGGTGCGCCATCTCCCACGCCAGCATGGGCGGCGTGTAGTGCCAGGCGCGCACGCGCGGCGGGTTCTTCCCGGTGTGCCCGGGCGGCAGCGGCCACGTCGCGACGCGGTCCTGCACGGCCTCGCTGCCCCGGATGAGGTTCGTCTTGTAGTCGCAGACGTAGTACCGGGGGCGGCCGTCGACGCGCAACCGCAGAAGTAGGTCCATCGAGCCGGTCAGGATTCCCGCGATGGCGCCGATGATCGCCTCGTCGGGAGCGCGGGAGTCCAGCAGGCCGCGCACCCAGGCCTTTCCGCGGAAGCGCGGATCCCGCAGGGACGCCTCCAACGCGAAGCGCACGCCCTCCGGACGGAGGGTGCGGGGAGGCCGGCCGTCCGGCCCGCGCGGGTCCAGCCCGCTGCCGAGGCGCAGGTCGAAGTCGATCTCGTCGGCCCGGTCGGCACGGGAGAGGCCACGCAGGCGGCTTCCGGGCGGCGGCGCGAACGGGTCCTGCGGGTCCACGTCGAGCGGGGTGTCGAGCCAGCTGGGAAGCAGCCGCTCGGCGCGCTCGTGCTCCGCGGGATCGGTGACGCCGGCGCGCTCCCCACATCGCGCGAGGTGCTCGCGGAGGGTGCCGTCGCGTGCGTGTTTGGGGTGCGGCGGTGCGTCGTCGCTCCCGAAGTCCAACTGCTCGAGCGCGCCGTGGAGCCAGTCGCCGAGCGGGGTCCCGCCGCGGAACCCCTCGCCGGGGGCGGCTTCCAGCAAGGGGGCCTCCGGCACCGCGTCGACGTCGGCGGCGAGCCCGACGAAGAGCCGGACTCCGTGCGCGGCGTCGAGCGTGTCGTCGTTCTCCCCCTGCAGGCTCTCCTCGCGGGCCGCGTCGTCCAGCCGGGAAGAAGGGACGTCCACGTCGACCGCCCGTCCGTTGGACAGCGCGGAGTAGCTGGTGACGCGCCACAGCGAGCCGGGCGCGTGGTCGAGCGGCCAGTGCGGCACGGGGCGCGGCGTCGGCGGGGGTGCGGTCGGGACGGCCGGCGCGCTTCGTGGCCGTTCCGGGATCATGGTGAGGTGGTCCGGCGTCAGGCCGGCGTCGAACAACGCGCGCCATCCGTCGAGCGCCCGGGAGACCGTCTGCGGGTCGGAAGGGCCCGCGGCGAGCAGCGCGTCGAGCGCCGGGCGGCGGATCAGCGCGCTGAGCGGCGTGTTCTCCCCCGTGACCGTCTGCTTTCGGTTCAGGTGGGTGCCGGTCCACAGCACGAGCTTGTGACGCGCCCGGGTCGCGGCGACGTAGAGCAGCCGCACGCCTTCCTGGTGGGCTTCCTCCTCCGCGGCGTCGATGGCCCGCTGACGGGCCTCGTCCGTCGTCGGGTGGAGGTCCACGACGCGCGCCCCGTCGTGCCGATCGGGCGGCGTGTGGATGACCGCGCCCTTCGGCTCGCGCGTCTCGCTCTCGGACCATTCGAACGGGAGCAGCACGACCCCGTACTGGAGGCCCTTGCTGGCGTGGATGGTCGTGAGGTTCACCGCGTCGGCGTCGGACTCCACGCGGCGCAGCCCCACCTCGTCGGCTTCGTCCTGTGCGTGTCCCTGCGCCCGCACCCACGCGGCGAGGCCCGCCGGGGCCATGCGCGCGCGCCGATCCTCGGCGTGCAGCGTCTCCTGGAGGTGTCGCAGGTCGGTCGCGAAGCGCTCGTCCCGCTGGGCCACCAGCACCCGCTGCCAGGCCGCGTGCGTCCGCAGCAGTCCCTCGAACAGCGTGGAGAAGCCCGCCTTCGGCCAGCGCTCCGCGGCATCCGCGAGGGAGGCGCGCAGCTGCGCCCACGCCGTGCGCCAGGGTGCCGCGGTGGCATCCTCGCCGTCTTGCGGCTCGGAGAGCGCGCGTTCCAGCTGCCACGCGCTCCATCCCAGAAGCGGCGTGAGGGCCAGGACCTTCGCCGGGCCTTCGTGACGGGGCTGGGCCACCGCATCGAGCCACGCCAACACGCCCAGCGCGGCGGGGGTGCCGAAGATGCCCTGCGTGGCGTTGTTCACCGAGGGAATGCCGATGCGCTCCAGCTCCGCCCGCATCAGGTCGCCCTGGCTGCGCTTGCGCACGAGGATCGTGAGGTCGCGGGGACGCAGCGGCCGTCGCGTGCCATCCTCCGGGTCGGGCAGGGTGCCGCCGGAGGCGAGCAGCTCCGCGCAGGCCAACGCCGCCTGTCGCGCCACGAGCGCTTCCGCGCCGGCGCGGTTGACAGGCAGCGCCTCGCCCGCCTGGCCGTCGAGCGCGGCCGCGTCGAAGAGCCGCACGTCCACGACCGCCCCGAGCCCCTGCGTGCGGTTCTCCTCCACGATGCCGAACGGCGCGTTGAGGATGCGCGCGTCGCGGAAGCGCGGCCCGCCGTGGTCCTTCCACAGCGCGTTGAGCACCTGCAGGAGCGCGCGATCGGAGCGGCGGTTGTCGAGCAGCGTGAAGCGGCCGCCGCCGGGTCCGGAGAGGGCTGCCGCTGCGGCGAGGTACACCCCCAGGTTGGCGCCGCGGAAGCGGTAGATCGCCTGCTTCGGGTCGCCCACGACGTAGAGGTGGTGGTCCGGCGACTCGAAGAACACGCGCCGCAGGATGTCCCACTGCGCCTGGTCGGTGTCCTGGAACTCGTCCACCAGTGCCGCCCGGTAGCGGGCGCGCAGGGCGCCGCGCAGCGGGGCGTCGGTCTGCCCGTCCTCCGTGCGCAGGCGCTCCGCGAGGCCGATGATCATGCCGTCGTAGGTGAGGATGCCGCGCTCGGCACAGGCGCGGGCGTAGGCGTGGCGGATCCACACGGCGAAGTCCGGCAGCACCCACGGAATCTCCATCTCCTCTTCGTCTTCGTCGCCCGGCGCGAGCTGCGTGCGCAGGTGGGTGACGAACGCCGCGACGTCCATGCCGGAGACGTCGACCGCCGGGGCCGGCGCGATGGTGCCGCTGCCCGCCGCGGTCACGGCCTTCGCCACGCCGTGAAGGACCTTCGGCTCCCAGTTCAGGTTGCGCAGCAAGGCCAGCTCGGTGGTCGAGCAACGCGCCAGGGTGGCGGCGATCGCGTCCTCCACGAGGCGGTCGCGCAGCGCGTCGGCGCTTCCGCGCACGTCGGGGGAGGGATCCTGGTCGGCCTCGAAGGCGTGTTGCTCGAGGGCCTGCTGGCAGAAGCTGTGGATGGTGGAGATGGGCGCCTTGTCGTAGTCCTGCAAGGCGCGCTCGAGGCGGGCACGCGCGATGTCGCGCCCTCCGTGCCAGAGGGCGTGGAGCTCCAGGTCGGCGCGCGCACCGGTGCGCGGGGGTGGCGTGTCGCTCGCCAGGCCATGGGCCACGCGCTGCAGGCGGGCGCGCACGCGGCCGCGGAGTTCGGCGGTGGCGGCGCGCGTGAAGGTGATGACGAGGATGGCCTCGATGGGAAGGCCGGCCTCCCCGACGAGCCGCACGACGAGCGCCTCGGTCTGGTAGGTCTTCCCGGTGCCCGCGCTCGCCTCGATGAGGGCGCGCGGCACCTCCCGCAGCGGCACGAGGCTGCCGTCGGGTCGGGTCGGGGGCCAGGACGGAACGTGCTGCATGGGGCCTCCTAGACCGGCCAGAGGTGGCGGACGTCGCGCATCGTGGTGCCCTCGGAGCGCATGCAGCGCAGCAGCGGCACCCACACCGCGCGGGTGAGGGTGCAGAAGCTCGCCGTCTCGTCCAGCGCAGGGAGGGAGGGGCTTCCGAGCACGTCGAGGTCGTGCAGCGCCCGCGTGGGGTCCCACCCCGCGTGCAGTGCCCGCACCCAGCGGTCGGCCGACTCGGCGGGCTGGAAGGGGCCACCGAACCATGCCGCGCGCACGGCACCCTCGCAGAGGATGGCGCGCTCGTCTCCTTTTGCCCCGAGGTACGCGCCAGCGAGGGCCTTGCCGGTGGATTCGAAGAGCGGGACGGCCCGGCGTCGCGCCAGCCACCATGCATCCAGCAGGGTGTTGAGCACCGCCTCGGGCGTCTCGGCGTCGGTGAGGCAGCCGAGGTCGAGCCACTTGAGGCTTGCCTTGTCGTCCTTCGGCTTTCCGACGATGCGGGCGGCGACGTTGCGTTCCCCGTCGGCCCACGCGGTGAGCAGGTGGACCCATGCGCGGACGACGGCGGTCTCGGAGTCCGCCTTGGACGCCGTCAGCCAATGATGCACGCGGCGTCCGTTGCGCTCGCAGATTTCCGGTACGACGCCGGACAGGGTGAGTTCGCCGCGCCGCAGGGCGAGGGCGGCGCGTGGATGACGCACGGTGCCGTGGT
>JBDLRI010000048.1:0-7811 GCA_039800105.1 Pseudomonadota bacterium | reverse complement strand
ATCCTGCCGGGCGACACGCTGGAAACGCTGCGCGCACGCGTGCAGGCCGTGGAGCACGCGCTCTACCCGGACGTCGTGACGCGGATCGCAGCGGGCGGTTGAACCACGCCCGGCGGGGGGCGTTGCGGGCACGCGGCCGCGGTTGGCCCCGCCAGGGGCCTCGAGCGGCGCGCGTGGGGAGGACGCGTCCGCCGCAGGCGGCGCCGAGCCAGGCTCGGCGAGCGCCGGACCCCGCCCCCGGAGGGCGCCGCCCGGCGGCGGCCGTGAGGGGGGCGGGCAAAGCCCCCCGCCCCAGGCCACCGTTCAGCGGGCGATCAGCGCGCGGAGTTCGCCCGCGGCCGCCGCGTCCCCGCGACTCGTCCACGTCTCCACGAGGCCCGGCGAGGCCGCGCCGCGCATCTCCATGCACATCTGGCGGGCCCGCAGGCGCACCACGACGGGCGCGTCGAGGGCGTCGGCGAGCGTGTCGGCGAGCTGGGCGCCCAGCCGCTCCTGCAGCTGCGGCTGCTGCGCGAGGTGGCGCAGGAGCTTCGGGAACGCCCCGAGGCCCGCGATGCGCACCCCGGGACGGTACGCCACGTCGCAGGTTCCGTGGAAGGGGAGCAGGTGGTGGGCGCACAGCGCGTGGAACGGGAGGTCGCGCAGGATCACGGGGTCCTGGCCGGGTGCCGCGAAGGTCTCGAGGCGCGGGGCGGGCTTGCCCGGCGCCCACGCGCGAAGCACCTCCAGCACGCGGGCAGGAGTCCCGGCGCATTCCGGGTCGGTGTCGTAGCCGAGGGCCTCGAGGACCGCGGCGAGGTGGGCTTCCGGCGTCATGCGGGACGCTAACGTGGCGGTCGCGCGGGCGGGTGCGGCGGCTTACGAGGGTGCCCATGGATTCGGTACCGGCCTCCGGCGACGCGGCACGCGCCCTCCACACCGCCCTGACCGCCTTGCAGCGGGGAGACCCGGCGGCCGCGCGCACTGCGGCCGAGGCGGCGCTCGGCGGATTCGCCGGGGCGTCGGACCGGACCGGGACCGCCGCGGCGCACCAGCTTCTGGCCATGATCCTGGTGGGCGCGGGTGACCTCGCGGGCGCGCTGGACCACGTCGACGCGGCGCTGCCGCTGCGCGAGGCGACCGGCGACCGCGAGGGCGTGGCGGCGCTGTGGCAGGAGCGCATGGAGATCTGCCTGCGCCTCGGGGATGGCGACGCCGCGCTCGCGGCCGCCTCGGCGCAGGTGCGGTCCCTGGACGGCGCGGAAGACCGCGAGGGGCGTGCGCACGCGCGCCACCAGCTCGCGCAGCTGCAGCTGCAGTCCGGCGACGTGGACGCGGCGGAGACGACGCTCCAGGACGCGCTGTGGGAGCTGGAGGGCCCCGGATGGGCGCGGGCGCGCAGCGCGGTGCAGCTCCAGCTCGCGAGCGTGTGGATGGCGCGGCAGGATCCGGAGCGCGCGCTCGGGGTGGCGCGCCAGGCGCTGGAGGGCGCGCGCGGGGCGCAGCACCGGCCCGCCGAGATCGACGCGATCCAGCACATCGGGGTCATCCTGGCCGCGAAGGGCGACCTCCATCCGGCCTGTCGCGCGCTCGAGGACGCGCTGGTGGGGCGCGAGCTGCTCAAGGACGTGGACGGGAAGATCTCCGTCCTGCGGGAGCTCGGCCCGCTGGAGGTCGCGCTCGGGCGGGTGGAGGAGGGCGTGGGACGCCTCCTGCGCGCGTCGGAGCTGCTCGCGGAGCAGGACGCGCTGCGGCCGGCCCTCGCGACCGCGCAGGTCGCCATGAGCCTGGCGGAGGACGCCGGACACCGCGAGGCGGCGCTCACTGCCGCACAGGGCATGGTCGGTCTCGCGTCCCGGACGGGGGACCCGGAGGCCGTGGCGGCCGCCACGTTCCTGCTCGCCACGCGTCTGGCCGGCGCGGGCCAGCTCGACGAGGCCGCAGCCCGCTTCGGCGAGGCCCACGCCGCGCAGGCGGCGCTCGGGTTGAAGCACGACGCCGCCGTGAGCCTGGGCATGCTGGGTCAGGTGCGGGTGGCCCGCGGGGAGCATGCCGCTGGACGCGCAGCGCTCGCGGAGAGCCACGCGGAGCTCGCGGCGCTCGGCAGCGAGGCCGCCGCGACGGTCCGCGAGATCCTCGACGAGTTGACGGCGGCGGGCGCCGCCCAAGGGAGTTGAATCATGGCCCGTGCACGCGGCTACGCCCCGCTCGAGGCGACCCCGGACAGCATCGCGCTCGTGGAGCGCATCGCGACCCATGCCCGCGTGAGCGGTCCGGGCACGGTGGCGGTCTTCGATCTCGACGGATGCCTCTTCGACACGCGCCCGCGCCAGGTGCGCATCTTCCGGGAGCTGGCCAACCGCGCCGGACTGGACGCGCTCTACAAGGTCCGCGAGGAGCACTTCGTCGACTGGTCGCTCGACACGACGATGCGCAACGCGGGCCTGGAGGAGTCGTTCGTCGCGACGCACCGGGACACGGTGCGCAGCTGGTGGGCCCGCCACTTCTTCACGAGCGCGTACGTGGAGCACGACCACGCCATGCCCGGCGCCCCGGCGCTGGTGCGCGCCGTCCACGAATCCGGGGTCCACGTCGTGTACCTCACCGGTCGCGACACCACGATGAAGGCGGGCACCGAGCGAAGCTTGCGCGCGTGGGGCTTTCCCTACGACGTCACGCGCACGACCCTGCTCGTCAAGCCGACCTTCGAGATGGACGACACCGAGTTCAAGGAGGGGGCGCTCGCGCACGTGGAGACCCTCGGCCGCGTGGTGCTCTACCTCGACAACGAGCCGGCCAACGTGAACGTCTTCCGGCGCGTGCACCCCGAAAGCCTCGTGGTGTTCGTGGAGACCGACCACAGCCCGCGTCCCGACGAGCCGGACGCGTCGCTACCCTGGCTCCGCAGCTTCCTTTCCGGCCCTCGTTGACGGGGGCGGGGGGCTGGCTGCCCCCCGCAACGCCCCCCGCGCGGGTCCGTCAGCGCACGAGCGCGCGGAGCAGCTCCGGCAGGCGCGCGGGCAGGTCCTCGGGGCGTCGCACCCGCACCCAGCGGGACGGCCCGAAGATCCGGTCCAGCACGCGGGCGGAGTCGTCCCGCGCGTCGAGGCTCGCGCAGTGTACGTGCACGCCGCGCGCGCGGAGCTCTCCCACCGCCAGCGCGGTGTCCTGCAGGCCATCGGGGCCGCGGTAGCCGTCCCGGTCTTCGGGGCGACCGTCGGAGATCAGCAGCAGCACGCGACGATCGGCCGCCCGCCGGGACAGCATCCATCCTGCGTGGCGCAGGATCGCGCCCAGGCGGCTGGCGCCCTGCGGCGAGAGGTTGCCGAGCCGTGCCCGCGCCGCGTCGTCCCAGGGGTCCTCGAAGTCCTTGATGCGCCACAGCGGGCACACGGCGGGGGAGGGGTTCCCGAAGCCGTGCATCGCGTGCGGGGCGCCCCACGCCGCCAGGCCCTCGGCGAGCAGCACCAGTGCCTCCTGCTGTGCGGCCATGACGGCACCGGCGGTGGAGCCCGACAGGTCCGCGAGCACCATCGTGGCGACGGTGCTGCGCGCGCGCTCGAAGCGCGCGTGGAGGCGCGCGTCGGGCGTGCGCCCCGCGGCGAGGTCCGTCCGCGCGTCCACCACCTGCGCCAGGTCGAGCTCGCTGCCGTCGTGCTGGCGGTGCAGCCAGCGGGTCTCCGGGCGCAGCGCCGCGAAGTTCGCCCGCACCCGCGCGATGGCCGGCCCGTTGGCCGCGACGATCCGCGCATGGCGCTCCAGCGGGCCCGTCGGCGCGTCGCGGGGCACGACCTCCACGGCGTCGTGGACCCAGGCGCCGCCGCGCCATTCGGGCCAGCGCACGGCCGCGGCGTCGACAGGCGTGGGCGGTTCGGGCGCCGCCGCCGGGGCAGCGCGCTGCGGCGCGTAGGCCGGCGTGGCGCCCACGGGCGGGCCGCGCAGCCGGGACGCCAGGCGTGCCCGCAGGCCCTGCGGCGCGGAGTCGCGCGTCACGTCCCCGGCGACGTTCCCGGTACCACCGCGCGCCATCGCCGCGAGCAGCTGACGCAGCGGCGCGGGCCCGTGGCGCCACGCCTCCTCGGCCGCGGGATCCCGGGCGAGGTCGGTCAGGATCCAGTCCGGTCGCAGCACGCCGGCCCAGGCGGGCACGGGCGGCGGATCGAGCCTGCGCGCGCGCGCCTCGGTCCGCAGGGTCGTGGCGAGGCCGAGCAGCGCGGCGGCGCGCAGCGGGTGGGGGTCGATCGGCAGCGCGTCCACGGCGCGGGCGGCGCGGGCCGCGGGGCTGTCGCCGTCGGGAACCGGCGCGAACAGGGCGCGCCACGCCCCCGGGACCTCGTGCGCGGGCACGCGCGAGGCGAGCTGCCAGGAATCCGCGAAGCGCGGGTCGGCGCGCAGGGCGTCCAGGTCGGGCGTCAGTCCCGGCAGGCGCGCCCGGAGCCGTCGGTCGACCCAGCGCGTGGTGAGCGCGTGGTAGCAGCTCCGCAGCACCACGTCGGCGTGCAGCTCCGCGAGCAGCGCGCGGCCCTCCAGGAGCCCGCACGTGACGCGCTCGGCCTGCAGGATCGCGAGGCAGCGGTACCGTGCGCGGTCCACGACGTCGTCCGAGGGCCGGGGCGTTGCGGGGCCGGCCAAAGGCCCCGCCCCAGCAGCGAGCGGCATGGCGGCGGGGAGGTACAGCCCGCGCGTGTCGGTCGTCGGCGGGTCCGCCACGCCCAGTGTCCAGCGGCGACCGGTCGCCAGCACGAGCCATGCGTCCAGCTCGGTCCGCACCTGCGCGAGCGGCGTGCCCACGCGCGCGCCCATGGAATCGCGCCGCTCCGGCGGGCGGTCCAGCAGCACCAGCAGGCGCTCGGCTTCGGCCTCGTCGTCGGCCTCGGGGTCGGAGCCGGGATCGCGGAGGTCCTCCTCGCGGACGACGGGCGCGGCCACGGTCAGCCGAGGCGGCTGCGCACGAGCTCGCGCAGCGCGCGCGTCAGCTCGGGGTCGTCGGTGAGCGAGCCGACGAGCGTGGCGTCGGCGGCTTCGCGCAGGGGAAGGCCGGCCACCGTGAGCGTGGCGGCGTGGACGAGCAGCCGGGTGCTGGCGCCCTCGCCGAGCCCCTGGGGGCGCAGGGCGCGCGTGGCGCGGCCCAGGTCGACGAGGGTGCGTGCCACGTCGGCGTCGCAGCCGCTCTCCGTCGCCACGATCTCCTGCTCCACCTCGGCCGAGGGGTAGTCGAAGGTCAGGCTCACGAAGCGCTGGCGCGTGCTCTCCTTGAGCTGCCGGTGCACGGACTGGTACCCGGGGTTGTAGCTCACGACGAGCAGGAACGATTCCGGCGCGGCCAGCTCCACCCCCAGCCGCTCGAGCGGGAGCATGCGGCGGTCGTCGGTGAGCGGGTGCAGCAGCGTGAGCACGTCGGCGCGCGCCTCCACGACCTCGTCGAGGTAGCAGATGGCGCCCTCGCGCACCGCGCGGGTGAGGGGGCCGTCACGCCACGTGGTGTCCCCGCCTTCGAGCAGGTAGCGCCCGGCGAGGTCGGCTGCGGCCAGGTCCTCCTGGCACGCCACGGTGACGAGCGGACGCCCCAGGCGCTCGGCCATCCAGCGCACGAAGCGCGTCTTGCCGCAGCCGGTCGGCCCCTTCAGCAGCACCGGCAGCCGGCGTGCCGCCGCGGTGTGGAACACGGTCTCCTCGTTGCCGACCGGGCGGTACCACGTCATGCCCGAAGGCTAGCGTGCCCACCGTGCCCGTGCGAGGCGCGGGCGCACGCCGCGTCGGCCTGCTAGGTGCGCCCGGGGGGGCATCCGTGTCGCTGGTCCGGCTGCGCGTGTTCTACTTCTGCTCGCTCGGCGCGCTGGGCGGGACCGTGCCGCTCCTGGGCGCGCGGCTGGATGCGGCGGGCTTCGACGGCCGGCAGGTGGGCGTGCTCATGGCGATGCTTCCGCTCGGACGAACGCTGTCGGGGCCGGCGTGGGGCTGGCTCGCGGACCGCACCGGTCGGGCCGGTCTCCTGGTGCGCCTGGGCGGGGTGGTGGCGCTGTGCGGCTTGGCCGGACTGCTGCTGGCGCGGAGATGGGAGTTCGCGGTGCTGGCCGCGCTGGTGTTCAGCGTCGGGCGTGCGCCCTTCGGTCCGCTCGTCGACGCGCTCACGCTGGAGACGTTGCGCGCCCAGGGCCGCGACCCGCGGGGGTACGGGGCCGTGCGGCTGTGGGGGTCCCTGGGTTTCCTGATCGTCGGCGTGCTCGCCGGCACGCTCGTCGATGCCGTGGGGCTGGACCCCCTCTGGTTGGGGGTGGCGCTGTCGTTCGTGACACTCGGGCTGACCTTCTCCATGCCCGATGGCCGCGAGCGGGCACGGTCGGCGCCCGTCGGGCCGGCACTGCGTGCGCTGGCCGGCGCGCCGGGCTTCGTGCCGTTCCTGGCGTTCGCGGCGCTGCACGCCCTGACGCTGTCCGTGTACGACACCTTCTTCAGCATCCACGTTCGGGCGCTGGGTCTGCCGGCGATGACCACCTCGCTCGCGCTCTGCACCGGCATCGTGGCGGAGGTGGCGGTGCTGCGCGCCGGCGAGCGCCTCCTCGCGCGCATGTCGCCGGGGGCCTGGCTGGTGACCGCGGCGGTGACCGCCATGCCGCGCTGGCTCGGCACCGCGGAGAGCACGTCCGCGTTCGCGCTCGTGGCGCTCCAGACCCTGCACGGCGTCACGTTCGCGTGTTTCTGGATGGGCGCGGTGCAGTGGATGAACGAGCGGGCGCCCGCGGAGGTCCGGGCGAGCGCGCAGAGCCTTCTCTCCTCGGCGTCCTACGGGGTCGGGGCCCTCGCGGGCGCGCTGCTGGCCGGGGAGTTGCGCGCGCGCGCGGGCATGGCCGCCACGTTCCAGGTGCTCGCCGCGATCTCGGTGGTCGCCACCGGATGCGCCGTCGTGGCGTGGCATGCCGGTCGGGGGCTTGGGGCGGGGGGTTCCACCCCCCGCGTGTCCGCGTGAGCCTGCCCGCCTTCGACGGGCCGGCGCTGCTGGCGTGGTACCGCGCGCACCGCCGCCGCATGCCCTGGCGCGACGCCGTGTCGCCCTACCGCACGCTCGTGTCGGAGGTCATGCTCCAGCAGACGCGCGTGGAGACGGTGATCCCGTACTTCGAGCGTTTCGTTGCGACCTGGCCGGACTTCGAGGCCCTCGCGGCGGCCCCGCTGGCGGACGTGCTCGCGCGATGGAGCGGGCTCGGGTACTACCGCCGCGCGCGGATGCTGCACGCGGCGGCGCAGGCCGTGGTGGCGCAGGGCGGCGTGCCGCGCACCCCGGACGGGCTGCGGGCGCTGCCGGGCGTCGGGCCCTACACCGCCGGCGCGGTGGGGAGCATCGCGCTCGGATTGGACATGGCGTTGGTGGACGGCAACGTGGAGCGGGTCCTTTGCCGCCACGACGCGCGCCCGGAGCCGCCTGCGACCATCCGTCGCGCCCTGTGGGCCCGCGCGGAGTCGCTCGTGCCGCCCGGGGAGGCCGGGGATCACAACCAGGCGCTCATGGAGCTCGGCGCGACGGTGTGCACGCCGACGTCGCCGGCCTGCGGGCGTTGCCCGCTCGCGCGCGGATGCGCGGGGCGTGCGGAACCGGCGCGCTACCCGGCGCGCGTGGCGAAGCGCGCGGTTCCCGAGGCCCATTGCCACGTGGCGCGGGTCGTGGAGGACGGCGCGGTGCTCCTGGTGCGCCGCGCCGGCACCGGGCTGCTCGGGGGGCTGTGGGAGCTTCCCGGCAGCGTGCCGTCCCCCGTCGCGGAGGACCCCGGGGTGCTCGTGACCGCGCTGCGGCGTCGCGCGGGCATGGAGGTGACCGACATCGTCCCGCGCGCGCC
>JBDLRI010000047.1:0-10617 GCA_039800105.1 Pseudomonadota bacterium | reverse complement strand
GCGTCGTCGCAGTCGCGACCGCCCGCGGACACCGTCCCGACCATGTCCGCCGCCTCGCCGTCACGGTCGAGATCGCGGCCGTCAAAGCCGTCGCAGTCCTGGTCGACGCCATCCACGGAGAGGTCCGGCGCGCCCGGCTTGATGGCGACATCCGCGTCGTCGCAGTCGCCGCCGAGCGACCACCACGCGGCCACGCCGTCGTGGTCCTCGTCGTGGCCATCCACGCCGTCGCAGTTCCCGTCGACCCCGTCGCCCGCGCGGTCGAACACCGCCGCGTTCACCGTGGCGTCGCGATCGTCGCAGTCGTCGCCGCCCAGCGCGACGGACACGAATCCGTCGTTGTCCACGTCCGGGTTCGGCGGCGCGTCCGAGGACCCGTCGACGCCCGAGCAGTCCTGGTCGACGCCGTCCGTCGTCGCGTCGAGACCGTCGGGGCCGACCGCCGGATCGCCATCGTCGCAGTCGTCGCCGCCGGTCCACACCGACGCCGCGCCGTCGCCGTCCGCGTCCTGCCCGTCGAGGCCGTCGCAGTTCTGGTCGAACGTGTCGCCCACGAGGTCGGTCACGACGGGATTCACGCCCGCGTTCCAGTCGTCGCAGTCGGTGCCGCCGAACAGCACGTCGGTGAATCCGTCGCCGTCGACGTCCTCGACGACGGGCGGGGCGTCGCTTCCATCCACGCCGTCGCAGTCGTCGTCCGTCCCGTCGACGGACACGTCCTCGCCGGCGGGGTTCGCCGACGCGTTCGCGTCGTCGCAGTCGGTCCCACCGGTGGCCTGGGCGGCGAAGCCGTCGCCGTCGGCATCGGGGCCGTCCACGCCCGAGCAGTCCCCGTCGACGCCGTCGGTGGAGGCATCGTCCGCGCCGGGACGCACGTCCGCATCCGTGTCGTCGCAGTCGAGACCGCCCGACCATCCGGCCGCGACGCCGTCCTGATCGCCGTCGAACCCGTCCAGGCCGTCGCAGTTCTGGTCCGCGGCGTCGCCCGCGAGGTCGGTCGCGCCCGGGTTCACGGCCGGATTCGCGTCATCGCAGTCCACGCCGCCCAGCGCAGCGGAGTCGTAGCCGTCGCCGTCGACGTCCGTCACCACCGGGGTGGCGTCGTCCCCGTCGAGGCCGGAGCAGTCCTGGTCGATCCCGTCGGCCGCGTCGTCCACGACACCGGGATGCACGGCGGCATCGGTGTCATCGCAGTCCGCTCCGCCCGCGAGCGAGGATGCCACGCCGTCCCCGTCCGCGTCGGGGCCGTCCACGCCCGAGCAGTCCTGGTCGATCCCGTCGACGCCCGCGTCGGCCAGGTCGGGGGCGCGCGCCGCGCTGTCGTCATCACAGTCCGTGCCCCCGGAGCCGAGCGAGGCCACGCCGTCCCGGTCGCGATCCGTACCGTCCACGCCGTCGCAGTCCACGTCGAGGGTGTCACCGACGACGTCGCGCGCCAGCGGGTTCACCTCGGCGTCGCCGTCGTCGCAGTCGGCGGGGGCACCGAAGCCGTCGCCGTCCAGGTCGAACGCGAAGTCGACGCCGGTGTCCTTCACCGTGTCGGCCACCTGCGGGGCACAGGCGGAAAGGACGACGCTGCCGACGAGGGCGAGGGCGGAGAACGGACGCATGGACACTCCGAAGCGCGATCACCTTACGACGCGGCGGCGGCCCGTGTCAACGTCTGTCTGCGGACCGTCCCGCGAATCAGCCCGCGGCCTGCGCGTCCACCCAGGCGAGGATGCGGTCCATGTCCGCCCAGCGCGTCAGCTTGCCCTCGGCCCCCAGCAGCGTGACGACGAGACGCTGCCCGCGCGCCGTGCGAAACACCGAGGTGAAGCAGTAGCGGGCGGTGTCGGTGTAGCCGGTCTTCGACGCCAGGAACTCGAGACCGTCGCGGCCCACGAGGCGGTTCGTGGAGAACAGGCGTCGCGGCGTCGGACGGTTGCTGCGCACGATGTCCCAGCTGGGTGCCGTGGACACCAGCGACAGGGTCGGGTGCGCGGCCACGGCGACGGTGGCCCGCGCGATGTCGCGCGCCGTCGAGAGATTCTCGTCCTCCAGGCCCGACGGATCCGTCCACGAGCTGCGGTCCATGCCCAGCTCGCCGCTGACCTGGTTCATCCCCTCGACGAAGCGGTCCACGTCCTGCCCGGCCACGGCGGCGAGCCCGAACGCGGCACGGTTGTCGGACGCGACGAGGGCGGCACCGAGCGCGTCCCAGCCCTGCAGGCAGTCGCCGGTGCTGAGATGGGACGGGGCCCCGCTGCGGGTGGGGTATTGCGCCGCGCCCACGCAGAAGCCGGAGTCGAGGTTCCCGCCGTCGCGCACGAGCGCGAGCGCGGAGACCAGCTTGGTGATCGACGCGACCGGCCGGACGACGTCGGCGTTGCGCTCGAACAGGACGCGGTTGGCGTCGAGATCGTAGACGAAGGCCGCGCGGCTGGAGACCGACGGGCCGCGCTCGGGTCCGCGGGCGTCCATCCCGTAGACCAGGGCGTCGAGGTCCGGCGACGCCGGGAGCCAATCCGGGGCCCGCCAGGCGCTCGGCGCACCGGGCGGCGCGCGCAGGGGTCGCGCGGGCTGGCCCGTCGGCACGAACGCATCCACCGGCGACGCGGAGAACCACGCGGCAAGTCCGGCGAGTCCGACGACGGCGAGGGTGGAGACGGTACGGAGCATGATCCTCAGCGTGCGCGTCTTCATCCTTCACCCCAAAAGGCGCAGGCGTCTAACCACCTTGCCCCTTGGCATGTCAAGCGCGAAGACGGGTGGCCCCCGCCGTCACCCGACGGGCCCTCCCTCAACGGCAAGGACGCGCGCGGGCTTGAGGCCGAACCACCGCCGACGGACTAGAGACGCCGCATGCACGTTCCCAGCCCCGCGCCCGCCCACCACGTCGAGACCGGCCGCCAGCTCACCGTCCGCGCCGTCCTGGCGGGGATGCTCCTCGGCGGGTTCATGTCGCTCTCCAACCTGTACACCGCCCTCAAGCTCGGCTGGAGCTTCGGCGTGTCCATCACGGCCGGCATCCTGGCGTGGGGGATCTTCGCGGTGCTGTTGCGCGTGGGCGTGGTCCGACGCGCGTTCGGCATCCTGGAGAACAACGCGATGCAGTCGGTGGCGAGCGCCGCCGGGTACATGACCGGGGGCGGCACGGTCGCCGCCATCCCGGCGCTCATGATGATCACGGGCGAGGCGATGCCCGGCGTGCAGATGTTCGCCTGGATCACCTCCATCGCGCTGCTCGGCGTGGTCATGGCCATCCCGATGAAGCAGCAGATGATCAACGTGGAGCAACTGCGCTTCCCGTCGGGCGTCGCCGCCGCCGAGACCCTGCGCGCCCTCCACGCGGACAGCGCGGAGTCCGCCGAGAAGGCGCGCCTGCTCGGCTGGAGCGGTGCGCTCGGCGCCGTCGTGGCCTTCCTGCGCGACGCCAAGGCCCGCTGGATGCCGTTCAACCTCCCCAAGAAGATCGCGATCCCCGGCCTCACGCTCAAGGGCCGCCCGCTGCTCGACTACACGGTCGGCTTCGAGGGGAGCCTCATCATGATCGGCGCCGGCGCGATCATGGGCTGGCGCAGCGCGTGGAGCCTGCTCGCGGGCATGGGCGTGAACTACCTGGTGCTGGCACCGTGGCTCTACGCGCAGGGGATCCTCGACCCGAAGCTCGGCTACAAGCACATCGTCTACTGGAGCGTGTGGTTCGGCTCCGCGATGATCCTGACCAGCGGACTGCTCGCCTTCGCGTTCCAGTGGCGCACGGTGGTGAGCGCCATCCGCAGCGTCGGGGCCGCGGCGCGCGCCCAGCGCGGCGAGGACGACCGCGAGGTGCCGATGACGTGGTTCGTGGGCGGCATGATCGCGCTCTCACCGGTCGTCATCGTGCTGGAGTACCTGTTCTTCGACATCCACCCGGCGCTCGGACTGCTGAGCGTGGTGCTCGGCTTCTTCATCGCCATCGTGGCCTGCCGCGCCACCGGGGAGACCGACACGACCCCCACGGGCGCCCTCGGCAAGATCACGCAGATCACCTTCGGCGTCCTCGATCCGGGCAGCATGGCGACGAACCTCATGACCGCCAACGTGACCGGCGGCGTGGGCCTGCACGCCGCGGACCTGCTCACCGACCTGAAGAGCGGCTACCTGCTCAAGGCGGACCCGCGCCAGCAGTTCTGGGGGCAGTTCTTCGGGGTGCTGGCGGGGTCGCTGTTCGTCGTGCCCGCCTACCGCCTGCTGATCCCCACCGCCGACGTGCTCGGCACCGACGCGTGGCCGGCGCCCGGCGCGCAGACGTGGAAGAGCGTCGCGGAGCTGATGGCGAAGGGCCTCGGCAGCATGCACCCCTCGGCGCAGGTCGCGCTCATCGCCGGGGCGGTGCTCGGCATCGCGCTGGTCCTGACCGAGAAGGCCTTCCCGAAGGCGAAGCCCTACATCCCCTCCGCGACCGGCCTGGGCCTGGCGTTCACGACACCGGCGTACAACACCATCTCCATGTTCGTGGGCGCCCTGATCGCGCTGGTGCTCGAGCGCCGCCGAAAGGACCTCGCGGAGCGCACGCTCGTGCCGGTCAGCTCGGGCCTCATCGCGGGCGAGAGCCTCATGGCGGTCGCGATCGCCGCCCTCGCGATGGCCGGCATCCTGGAAGGCTGACGGGATGCCCGCACCGCTCGACGGACTGCGGCTGCGGATCCCCGTCGCGCGGCTGCTCGGAAGGGCGTGGGACAACGAGGCGATGCTGGCGCGCGTCCGCGCGTCGTACCGCGGGGACGAGGAAGGATGGCGTCGTCTCGCCGGCCGCCTGACCGCGCTCTGGAAGATCTGCGGCACCGACGTCCGCACGCTCGAGGAGACCGCCGCGCTGCCGCTCGCGCCGCATGCGGCCGGGGTCGCCCGGGTCCTGCTGGCCCGGGAGTCGATCGGCCCTGGCGACCTCGACGTGGTGATCCACGCCGACATCGCGCGGGAAGTGTATGAGCCGGCCACGGCCGCGGCGGTGGCGGACACCCTCGGGGCCCACCGCGCCCTCCCCTACGACGTGACGAGCGCCTGCGCGGGTGCCGTTCTCGGCCTGCAGGACGCCGCGGGACGCATGGTGCTGGATGACTCGCTGCGGCACGTGCTGATCACGACCGCCACGCTGACGGACGGTCACCTCCGCACGGACCTGCAGTCCGCCGACGACGTCGACACCCTCGGCGCGGGCCTGACGCTCGGAAACGCCGCGACGGCCATGCTCCTCACCCGCGACGCAGCCGGCCCCGGCGGGCGCATCGTGGCGATGCACGCGGCCGGCCTGCCCGCCCACCGCGATCTGTGCGCGGCACCGGTCGGGGGGCACTTCCGCAGCGACGGCGCGGCGCTGTTCGCGCTCGCGCGGCACGTGCCCGGAAACCTGCGCACCCTGTGCGACCGCGCCGGTTGGGACGTCGGGGACGTGGACCTGTGGATCTGCCACCAGCCCAGCAACCGGGTGCTCCGCGAGGTCGCCCGCGCCCTCGGCGTCGACCCCGGGCGCATGCCGGGGCTGCATCATGTGCACGGGAACTGCGCCGCGAGCGCGGTCCCGCTCGCGCTGGCGCACCTTGCCGCGGAGGGTCGCATGCGGGCCGGCCAGCGCGTGGTGCTCACGACGGCCGCGAGCGGTTTTGTCATGGCGGGAGTGGCGTTGACCTGGGAGGGCTGAGCGGGCCGAAGACCTCCTCGAGAAACGCCGTGTCGGCACGGATGCGGGCCGGGTCCAGGCCGAAGCGGGCGGCGTCGTAGGCGTGGGGACTCGTCCAGGCCCGCTGCCGCGCCGCGGTGTCGCGGATCGCCACGGCGAGCGCATCGTCGACGGGGTGGTCCACGAACGCGAGAATGGAACGCATCTCCGTCTCGAAGTCGGCCATGAGCGTGTCGTAGCGCACGATCCGCACGCGGTCTGGGGGCAGGCGACCCGCGCGGTAGGCCTCCGCCAGCCCGCGGTACATCCGCAGCGACGCGTCGTAGAGCCGCGCGACCCGGCGCGCACGGACCTCCGCGGGCACGCGCGCCACGTCGAAGGCCCGCCCGACCACCCCGTCCAGCAGGGACAGCCCGCTCGGGATCACGTCCACCGGATCGCGCAGCAGCAGCAGGAACCGCGCGTCCGGAAACGCCGCCAGCGTCTCCTCCGGCCGCAGCGCCATGCTGAAGAGCTTGCCCACCGCACGGTTCGCGCCGTGCCACCACGCGTTGCGACGCTGGGCCTCGGCGAGAAAGGCGTAGTCCCGGGCGGCGGTCTCGCGGGGCCGCGCATCCAGCGCGTCCGGATGCTCGGCGTCGTCCCAGGCCAGGACATACCCCCACGCGAACAGCCCGTCGAAGAAGCGGAAGAACAGCAGGGCGTCGTCGGTCTCCACGCTCGTGAGGGACGTCGGGTGCGCCGCGCCCCCGTGAAAGCGCGCGGGGCTCACCCGCTCGAGCCAGCGCAGCATCGGCCGGACGAAGGGGCGCAGGCACACGGCCGGCCACAACAGCTGCCAAAGCTCGAACCCCGCCCCCACGCCGTGCGCGACGAGCCAACGATGCAGGAATGTGGTGCCCGAACGCGGGTTGCCGACGACGAACACCGGCGGACGCACCCGCCAGCGCCGAAGCCCCGGGGAGACCCACGGATCAAGTGCCCACCCGGCGGCGACGAGCGCGCGGTGCGCGAGCAGGCCCAGCCCGACGGAGAGCTTCGCGTGGCCGAACCGGGAGCGCAGGACGCGGCCCGCCTGGAGGAGCCGGCGGATCATGCCGAAGCGTGCCCCGGATCGCGGAGATCGTCCAGTCGACGTCGTCGCGCCGCGGTTAGGCCTCCTCCCGTGGATCTGCACGAACAGGCCGCCCTGCTGCCGACCGAACCGGGCGTCTACCTGTTCAAGGACCGCCACGGGACGGTGCTCTACGTCGGCAAGGCCCGCAACCTCCGCGCGCGGGTGAAGCAGTACCTCTCGGGGCACGACACGCGGCAGATGATCCGGTACCTGATGGCCGCCGCGCGTGCGGTGGACGTGGTGCCGGTCCACAACGAGCGCGAGGCCCTGCTGCTCGAGAACACGCTCATCAAGCAGCATCAGCCGCGCTTCAACACGCGCCTGCGCGACGACAAGAGCTTCCTGCACCTGCGCATCGACACGCGCGCGCCATGGCCGCGCGTGACGCTGGCGCGCAGGATCGAGGGAGACCGTGCACGCACCTTTGGCCCCTACACCTCGGCCACCGCCGCGCGGCAGACGCTCGCCCTCGTGCAGCGGTCCTTCCCGATGCGGACGTGCACGGACCAGGTCCTGAAATCGCGGACCCGGCCGTGCCTCGTCCACCAGATGAAGCGCTGCGTGGCGCCCTGCGTGAGCGCGTGCACCAAGGAGTCCTACGACGCCATCGTGGACGACGCGGTGGCGTTCCTGTCGGGCCGCACGCGCGCCCTGCGCGAGCGGGTGCAGGCGCGGATGGTGCAGGCGGCGGAGGAGGAGCGCTTCGAGGACGCCGCGCGCCTGCGGGACCTGCTCGCGACGCTCGTGGCCGAATCGGAGCGCCAGTCGGTCGTGGACGTGAAGCTCGGGGACCGTGACGCCTGGGCGCTCGCGCAGCACGGCGCGCACGGGGTCGCCGTGCAGGTGTCCATGCGCGGCGGGGCGCTCCTGGAGCCGCGCGCGTTCCCGTTCCAGGCGCTCGTCGGGGAGCCGGGGGAGCTGCTCTCGTCGTTTCTCAACGCGTACTACGACGAGGCGGAGATCCCGCCCGAGATCCTCGTGCCGGTGGCGCCGGACGACGCGGACGCGCTGTCGGCCGTGCTGGCCGAGCGGCGCCGCGGCGCGGTGCGCCTGCACGTCCCGCAGCGCGGAGACAAGCTCCGCATCGTGGAGATCGCCGAGGAGACGGCCCGGGCGCGGGCGGAGGCCACCGATCCCCGGGCCGAGCGCCTCGCGCGCGCGCTGGAGGGACTCGCCGAGCTGGCGGACCTCCCGGCCCCGCCGCTGCGCATCGAGTGCTTCGACAACTCCAACCTGCAGGGCACCGACCCCGTGGCGAGCCAGGTGGTGTTCCTGGAGGGCCGCCCGTCCCGCAAGGACTACCGGCGCTACAAGGTCCGCACGGTGGTGGGCGCCGACGACTTCGCGACGATGGCCGAGATCCTGGAGCGCCGGCTGCGACGCGGCGTGGAGGCGGACGATCTGCCCGATCTGGTCGTGGTGGACGGCGGCGCCGGGCAGCTCAACGCGGCGCTGGCCGTGCGCGATCGGCTCGGTTTGTCCCGTCCCGCCATGATCGGGCTGTCCAAGCCGCGCACCGAGCGTCGGCACGGGGACCGCGACGCCACCGACAAGATCGTGCTGCCCGGGCAGGACGAGCCGGTGCGCCTCGCGGAGCACGACCCGATCCTGCGGCTGCTGCAGCACCTGCGCGACGAGGCGCACGACACCGCCGTGAACTTCCACCGCACCCGGCGGAGCCGCTCGCACCTGCACGGGCTGCTCGACGAGGTGCCGGGCATCGGGAAGGCCCGCCGCGTCGCGCTGCTGCGCCACTTCGGGTCGGTCTCCGCGCTGCGCGACGCCACCCCCGAAGCCCTCGCGGAGGCCCCCGGCATGGGCCCCGCGCTGGCGGCCCGCATCCACGCGGCGCTGCACAAGGCGGGCGACACCTCGACGTAGCATCGGCTACACTCCATAGGACCACGGAGACACTCATGCGCCTCGCCTTCCTCGCCCTCCCCGCGCTCCTCGTCGCCTGCGGCGGCGCCGACGGTTCCGCCGGTACCGACACGGCCACCTCCACCGACACCGCGTCGGGCAGCAGCGCCGACGGCGCCGCGCTCTACGCCACGCACTGCGGGGGCTGCCACGGCGCGAGCGGCCAGGGGGGCAGCGGCCCCGACCTGCGCGACGAGGTCCCGGAGACGGACGACGCCGAACTCCGGGACATCATCGTCAACGGAGACGGGAGCATGCCGGCGATTCCCGTGCCCGCCGACGACCTCCCCGTGCTGATCGACTACCTCCGCGTCACGTTCGGCTGACCACGCACCCCGGAGATCCCATGCCCATGCACACCTACGCCCTCCTGGCCCTGCTCGTCGCCTGCGGCGGCACGTCCGCCGCGGACACCGCCGTAAGCGACCCCTCGACGGCGACGTCCTCGGGGACCGACACGTCCCCGGCGACCGACACGTCCACCGGGACCGCATCCGGCACCTCCACCGGCACGGGCTCCGAGGGGGCCGCGCTGTACGCCACCTACTGCGCGGGCTGCCACGGCGCGGACGGCGGCGGCGGCACAGGACCGAGCCTCGGGTCCAACGTCGGCGGGAAGTCCGACGACGCGCTGCGGACGCTCATCACGGAGGGACAGGGCTACATGCCCCCGATCGGCATCCCCGCGGAGGACATCCCCGCGCTGATCGCCTACCTCCGCGCCACCTTCGGCTGATCGCGCTCACGGCGCTGGGCGTGGCTCCACCGGGCGCACGGTGCCCGGCAGGATTCCCCGCAGGTCGAGACGCAGCCACCGCGCGGGAATGCCGCACAGCTCCCCGGGCTTGCCGTCGCCGTCGGTGACGAGCACGCCGAGCCCGTCGTCGCCGACCGCGATCCCCTCCGCCTGCGGCGGGATCGGCACCGGCAACGGGACCGGCCGCGCGCCGGGCTCCGAGAGCCACCAGAGGCGGTGGTCCAGCTCGCTCGCGTGCACGGGCCCCGACAGCACGAGCAGGCCGGCGCCCCACGGCGCGAGATCGCGGACGCCATCCCCGGCGAGGTCCAGCAGGAGCGGCTCCACCGGGAGCGCCGGACCGTACAGATCGTCGCCGAGCGAGACCAGCAGCGCCCGTTCGCCGACCCGCGGGCTGCGCAGCCCGACCCAGATTCGCCCGCGCCACCACGCGGCGCCCTCCACGTTGAGCCCGCCCTCCTCGGGCGGGAGGCCGCGCGCCGCGTCGCAGGCCGCGCAGGCACGCAGGTCGACGCGGGTGCTGGCGCGACCGACCATGGCGGCGCGTTCCCGCGCGGGGCGTCGCTCCCCGTGCTTGTTGCCGCCCTGCGACCCGAACACGGCCGCGCCCTTGGGCGTGAACGCGATGGCCTCGAGATCGTCGATCGGCCCGTCGAGCATCTGCGGCGGGCGCGGGACGAACGCCGCGTCGTAGACGAGGACGCGGTCGCGCACCTCGTTGTCCACGACCCACCAGGTGCCGTCCGGGCCCGCCACGATGCCGCTCGCCTCGCAGGAGCCCGCCAGAACGCCCTCGTCCGGCGGCGCGTCCGGGGGAGGCGTTGCGGAGGGGGTGCCCCCCTCCGCCCCAGGCGCAGGCGGTGCGGGAGAACCGGGAGAGTCCGCCGGCATCGACGCCACGGCCAGCCCGGCGAGGAGCATCCACGTCATGCGCACGGCCCTACCCTCGCGATACGGGGGACGCATGGTTCCGGTCACCGTCATCGCGGGTTTTCTCGGCACGGGGAAGACGACCCTCCTCCAGCGGCTCCTGCCGCAGCTCCCGGGCCGCAGCGCCGTGGTCGTCAACGACTTCGGCACGGCGCGCATCGACGCCACGCTGCTGGGCGGCGCGGCGACGCTGACGGACATCCCCGGCGGCTGCGTGTGCTGCACGGCCCCGGAGGGCCTCGCCGACGC
>JBDLRI010000046.1:0-28752 GCA_039800105.1 Pseudomonadota bacterium | reverse complement strand
CAGGTGAGCATGCAGAGCTTCGGCGGTGGCATCGCCGTGCGCGGTGGCTCGGGCTCGACGGTGACGAACGTGACGATGGATCGCGTCACGGTGCTGGGCAACTCCGCCTACAAGGGCGGCGGCATCTACGCGGACGGCAACGCGAGCGTCACCGCCGAGGAGTTCCTGCTCGCGAACAACCAGGCCGACTACGGCGCAGGCGTGTTGACGAACTTCGGTTCGTCCGACGCCTCCGTCAGCGTGACGAACGGCATCATCGCCTGCAACGCCGCCGAACTCACGGCGGGCGGCATCCAGGCCGGCACGGCCGGTCGCGTGAGCCTTGCGGCGGTGTCGTTCTACGGCAACACCGCGGGCACCGGGAGCCTGTCGTCCGACGGCGCGTCGGCGGTCCGGGTGACCTCGGGCGCGTCGGTGGACATGCGCCGCTCGGTCGTGTTCGGCGCGTCTGCGTCGTACCTGTTGTACGGTCTCGGCGCGGGCAGCGTGACCACGTCCTACCTGTTCAACGCGAGTGGGACGAACGCGCAGTATGGCGACGTCAACGACGCCGTGGCCCTCGGAACCGGCAATGCCCAGCGTGGCGACATCGTGAACGGTACCTGGCCTCCGTTCACGGCGGCCTCCTGCAACGACAACCTCGCGGATGACGATTACCGTTTGATTGTGCAGAGCGGTTCGGGGTTGCTCAGGATGAACGACAAGCGGTGGGGCGCGTTCACGGACTCGGACGTTCCCTACGTACTCTCGACGGACACGGGCTCCGAGCGCGTCTGGACGCCGCTCATCCCGTAGCCGCCGCGTCCTCATGCGGGCGCGCCCGCATGAGGATAGGGTCGGCCCGTGTCCACGCCCGACGTCCCCGTGCCTCCCGAAACGCCCGCCCCGCCGGAACCCTCCGGGGGGGCGGGGGTGTCCGCCGACCCTGCGGTGCTGACCGCTGCGGCGGCCGACCCGTCCGTCCCTCCCTCCCGATGGCGGTCGCTCGACAGGCTGCTGCCACGGTCGATGGACCTCGGGCCGGCCACGCTCGGGGTCCTGGTCGCGTTCGTGCCCGTGGCTGGTGTCCGCGCCTGGGTGGCACGCAGCATGTCGCCGCTCGCCACCTGGCGTGAGGTGTTCGTCGCGCAGCTCGGTGAGATCGCGTTCTGGGCCGGCACGCTCGTCGTGGCGACGGTGCTGCTGCGGGTGACCCCCACGCGCGTCCACGGCTACGTGCGCGCCCTGTTCCACGCGTTCTGCACCGTGGTGATGGTGTTCAGCCTCGTCGAGCTGGTGTACCTGCACGTGACGGGCGGTCGCATCGACGTGGAGCTGATCCTGTTCGGCTTCTCCCATGCCCGGGAGGTGCTGCCGGTCGTTCTGAGCGAGGTGAAGCCGTGGCACGCCGCCGCGCTGCTCGGCGGTGTGCTCGCGGGGTTCGCCCCGATGCTCGTGCGGTTCGGGCACGCCCCGACGTGGCCGTCGCGGCTGGGCCTGCTGGCCGTCGTACCGGTGCTGCTGACCGAGACGGGCGGGCGGCCGGTGGCCGCCAAGGCGCTGCGGATCCTGCAGCCCAGCCTTGCGGAGGGGCTCTACTACGACGCGCTCGACAGCCTGGAGGACCGCACGATTCCGCCGCCGTCGGCGGAGCTCGAGCCGGTTCGGGTCTCCCGTCCGGCCGAGGCCCCGCGGCCCCCGAACGTGGTCCTCGTCTTTCTCGAGTCGGTCGCGGCCCACAACACGTCGCTGTTCAACCCGCCGCTCGACACCACCCCGAACCTCGTCCGCCTGGCGAAGCAGGGGCTCTGGGCGCGCGACCAGAGCACGGTGGTTCCACACACCTCCAAGTCCATCGCGGCCTCGCTGTGTGGCCAGGTGCCCTGGCTGAAGACCGAGATCGAGGAGGCCCGTCTCGGCGCCCTCCCGGGTCGTTGCCTCCCCGCGCTGCTCTCCGACGTCGGGTACCGCACCGCCTTCTTCCAGACCGCCGACGAGTCCTTCGAGCGTCGTGCCGAGATGATGCGCTTCATGGGCTTCGGCTTCTTCCGCGCCCGCGACTCGCTCAAGCGCGGGGGGTTCGACAAGGTCAACTACTTCGGCATCGAGGACCGCGCGATGCTGGATCCCGGCATCGCATGGAGCAAGGCGTCGGACGCGCCGTTCTTCGCGACCTACCTGACGCTCACGTCGCACCACGACTACGGCGTGCCGCGGGACTTCCCGCGCCGCAAGCGCTACCCCGGCGTGTCGGGACGGAGGATGAAGCAGCTCGACGCGGTCCGCTACGTCGACACCTTCGTCGGGGAGCTGGTCGCGGCCTACGAGGAGGCAGGGCTGGCGGACAACACGCTGTTCATCCTCCATGGCGACCACGGCGAGGGCTTCAACGAGCACGGACGCTCCCAGCATGACCTCGTCATCTGGGAGGAAGGCCTTCACGTGCCGATGGTGATCTGGGGGCCGGGCGTCCTCGGCGGACGCACCGGCGTCATCGAGGGTCCGCGGACGTCCTACGACGTCCTCCCCACGGTGCTCGATGCCGTCGGCGCCCGCGTGGACGGCGGCTACCTGCCCGGGACCAGCCTGCTGAAGGACGTGCCGGAGGACCGCACGGTCTACCATTCCTGCTGGCGCAGCCACCGTTGCCTGGCCCAGCGTCGCGGGCGCGACAAGTTCATCGACCACTACCGGGAGCGGGCGGCGCAGGTGTTCGATCTCGGGAAGGACCCCGCCGAGCGCAAGGATCTGGCGCGTGCGCGTGGGGGCGAGCAGCTCGCGAAGCGTTCGGAGGAGGCGCGGAACTGGCGTGCCCGCGTGAACGGGCGCCTGCTCGCGTTGCAGGAGCGCGCCAAGGACGCACTGCAGACGCCGGACTCGTCGCCGGCGGTGGCGCGCTTCGGCGGGGCGATGGACGCGCTCGGCTGCACCGTCGACACGCCCGTCGTGGTGCCGGGGGAGAGCCTGTGGTTGTCCTGCCGCTGGCGCCTGCCGGAGGCGATGGGAAGCGCGTGGCGCGCGACGGTGCGGGCGAAGGGCGGGTTCGCGAACATCGAGACGGACCACGCCCCGCTGGACGGGCAGCTCCCCACGTTCACCTGGAAGCCGGGCCATGCGGTCACGGATCCGGTGCGCGTGAAGATTCCCGTGACCGCGCGACCGGGTCCCGTCACCCTCGAGGTGGGCTGGGAGCGCTACGGCGGCAGCGCCATCGGCATGGATGGCGGGGGCAACTGGCTCCGCGCCGGCACCGCGAAGGTCGTGAAGCCCGACTGGAATCGCAACCCGCCGGTCACGCGCAGCGCTGCGCCGTAGCCGCGCGCGCGTCACGGGTCGGATAAGGGCGCGCCATGTTCCTCCTGGTCGGCAATCCCACGGCCCAGTCCGGCCGCAACGCCGAGCGAATCGACGAGGCGCGCGCCCTCATGGGTCGCATGGGCCTCCCCCACACCTTCCTGGCCACCACGGGCGAGGGCGGGACCGTCGCCGCCGTCTCCGAGGCCGTGCGCACCGGGGCCTACCGCATGGCGATCGCCATGGGTGGCGACGGCACCTTCAACGAGGTGGGACGCGGGCTGATCGAGAGCGGTACCGACGTCCCGATGGGCATGCTCCCGACGGGCACCGCGAACGACCAGGGCCGCAGCTTCGGCATGAACTCGGGGCGTCGGAATCTGGAGCGCAACCTGCAGATCATCCGGGACGGCCACCTCACGCCGCTCGACGCAGGGCGGGTGACCGCCTACGACATGTTCGGCGCCGAGGTGGGAACCAACTGGTTCTTCGACAGCCTCGGCTGGGGCATCTCCGCGCGCATCCTCCGCATGCGCAACCAGGATCGCCGCGTCATCGACGGCGTACCGCTGCTGCGCGAGGTCTACCGCGATCAGGTCCTCTACGCGGGCGCCGTCCTGCGCGCCTTCCTCGCGAGCTACATCGAGGAGCAGAAGTTCGAGGCGGAGGTCACGACGCCGAACGAACGCTTCGTCCTCACGGGGATGACCGACCTGGTGGTGAAGAACACGCGGGTCTACGCGGGTGCGTGGGTGTTCGACGATGGCTCCCTGCCCGACGACGGCGAGATGGAGCTCGTGCCGTTCCGCGGGCGCCACGAGTGGATCGCGCGTGCCGTCGTCAACCTCGACGGGCTCCCCGTGGTGCCTCAGCTCACGCCGGCGGGGGCGCTGTCCCCGATCGTGCGTGCCCCTTGGTTCGAGCTCCACATCAAGGATCGCCCCCTCGGAGAGGTGGTCGAGGCGCAGCTCGACGGCGAGGAGTGGAGGGTCGCCGAACGCTGGCGTGTCGAGACGGTTCGGCATGCCCTCCGACTCTGCGTGCCGGCCCCCGCGTGACGCGGACGCTCCCGACCTGGATCGCGGTCCACGTCGACGACGAGGTGCTCGGGGACGACGCCGGCGCATGGCCGGCGGTGGCGGAGCAGCTCGACGTCCTGGCGAGCCTCGCGGAGCAGGAGGGCGCACGGCTCGGCTTTCGTTTCCGCGAGGCGTTTCCGCGCCTGGACACGCATGGGTTCCTCCGCTCGCTGGTGGCGCGGGGGCACGAGGCCGGGTGGTCGGCGTCCGGCCTGCGCCTGCGGGAAGCACGCGACGCCGTCGTGGCGGCCGGCGGCACGGCACGTGCGGCGGTGCCCGGGTTGGCGCACGTGGGTTGGGCCGCGCGCACCGGGACGCTGGTGGAGGCACAGGACCTCGGCGCGACGCTCGTGACGGACGTGGAGGACCTGTCGCGCTTTCCGTGGGCCGGCTGGCTGGCGCGCTGGATCGCCCCGGGGCTTCTCGCCATGGACGCGAGCGTCGGCGGCACCCGGACGGCCCCGTCCTCGCCGCACGCGTGGGATGCCGCGCGTGCGCAGCAGTCCCGTTGGGCCGTGCCGGAGGGGACCGCGGCGTTCTTCGGGGTGCTGACGCGCACGGAGGACCTCTCCACGCCCACGGCACGCGATGCGCTGCGCCGGTTCCTGGGCGCTTCCCAGGCCGAGGTGCGCGCGCCGTTGGTCGCGGCGGAGGGGCTCGCCGCCATGGCCCTGCCGGCGCCGCGTCCGGTGGTGGCGCGTGTCCGGGCCCCCTCGCTCGCCGACGTCGTGGCGGGCGCGCGGCAGCTCGGCGACGGGCCGTCGCGGCTGGTGGCCGGCGCCATCCGGCGCTGGGGCCTGTCGCCGGCACCGACGCATCGGCTGGCGGTGGGGGCGCGCACGGTCGCGGCGCGCCGCGTCGGACCGGAACGTCCCGCCGCATCGGTGGTGGTCGCGGGGGACCACGAGGACGGCATCGTCGCGGGGCTGCAGGCGCTCGGCAGCCCGCCGGACGCGTTGCCGGAGCTCGCGGTGTGGACGTGGAGCCGCACGCCGGGCCCCCATCGTGCGGCGGGCAACCCGCTGCGCGTGGCCGATCTCGTCGCCGTGATCGAGGCCGCGCGGGCGGAGGGGGTGCCGGTCGGAATCCTCGCGCACGGGGAAGGGCTGATCGACGCGCTCCTGGCGGCCATGCGGCTCGACCGCGACGCGGTGCGGTTCATCGTGGACGGGGAGGGTCCCACCGACCGCGGGTCGCTGGCCGCGCGGTCCCGGGGTGCCGTGCCGGCGTCGCTCCACGAGGACGATGCGTGGCGCGATCGCGAGCCGGTGCGTCTGCTTCCACGGTTCGCGGGTCGTTACCTCCGTCTGCAGGGGAACCCGGACCACGCGCTGGGCGCGATGGATGTGCACGCCCGCCGCGTGTCGGCCTTCGGGGAACGCTGGGATGTCCGCGGGGCGCTCTCGGATCAGGGTGGCAGCGTGCTGCCGCGCCTGCAGCGCTGGATGATCGACGCCGCGCGGGGATAGGGCGCCCGAATGCCGAGCGTGACGTTCGACGAGGCGGTGGGTCGCTTGCGTGCGGGGGGGCTCGTGGCCATCCCCACCGAGACGGTCTACGGGCTTGCGGCCGATGGCCTCGACGGGGCCGCGGTCGCCGCCATCTTCGCGGCGAAGGGGCGCCCGGCGTCGCATCCCCTCATCCTGCACGTGCTCGACGATCCCGACGCGCACGGCGTGGCGGACGCGCGCGCGCGGGCACTCGCCGCGCGGTTCTGGCCGGGGCCCCTCACCCTGGTCCTGCCGGCCCGTCCGCACGTTCCGCGGGCGGTCACCGGAGGTGCACCGACCGTGGCGGTGCGCGCCCCGGCGCATCCGCTGGCCCGGCGGGTCCTGGAGGCCGTGGGGCACCCACTGGCGGCGCCGAGCGCCAACCGTTTCGGACGCACCAGTCCGACGACGGCGTCCCACGTGCTGGCCGAGGATCCGGCCTGGGCGGTGCTCGACGGTGGGCCCTGCGACGTCGGCGTGGAGAGCACCATCGTGGACCTCTCCGGGCCGAGGGCGGCGCTGCTCCGGCCCGGCGGCATCGCACGCGACGCGCTGGAGGCCGAGATCGGCCGGCTCGACGCGGGGAGTGCCACCCCGGCGCCGGGGACGCTCGCGGCCCACTACGCGCCGCACACGCCGCTCGTCGTGGTGGAGGACGTGGAGGCCGCCCTCGCGCGGGCGGACGCCCTGGGGCTGCGTGTCGGCGTGGTGCGCGCCGAGGCGCCCGACGTTCACGCGCGCACGTTGTTCGCGACCCTGCGCGCGCTGGACGGCACCTGTGATCTCATCGTCGCGGAGCGCGCCGCGCCCGGCGGCCTGGGCGACGCCATCAACGATCGCCTCCAGCGTGCCGCGGCCGCGCACCGCACGCCCCTCTTGGAGTAGACTGCGCCGATGCACACCCCCCCTTCCGCCACGCCGCCGTCGTCCTCGGACGCCGCCAAGCTCCCGAACCTGCTCGAGGTCCCCGAGGACGAGCGCGACCGCGTCTGGTTCGAGCACTACTACCAGGGCGACCACGTCCCGCAGCTCACGGCGCGCGCCGTCGTGATGGGCATGGTGCTCGGGGGCGTGATGTCGCTCTCGAACCTCTACGTCGGGCTGAAGACCGGCTGGGGCCTCGGGGTCGCCATCACGGCCTGCATCCTCAGCTACGCCATCTGGTCGAGCTTCGTGAAGGCGGGCCTCGCGAAGACGAACATGAGCGTGCTCGAGAACAACTGCATGCAGAGCACGGCCAGCTCGGCGGGCTACTCCACGGGCGGCACCATGGTGTCCGCCATCGCGGCGTACCTGCTGATCACCGGCGAGAACATGCCGTTCGGCGTGCTGGCCTGCTGGACGGCGTTCCTCGCGCTCCTCGGCGTGAGCATCGCCGTGCCGATGAAGCGGCAGATGATCAACCGCGAGCAGCTCGCGTTCCCGTCGGGCATCGCGGCGGCCGAGACGCTCCGTTCGCTGCACGCGGCAGGCGGCGAGGCGATCCTCAAGGCGCGCGCGCTGTTCGGCACGATGGCCCTCGGCGCGCTCATCAAGTGGTTCGTGGAGGGCAACGCCGCGCTCATGACGAAGCTCGGCCTGCCCGGCCTCGCGAAGCTGGCGATCCCGGCCGAGTGGACGCTCCCCGTACGCATCGGCAAGCGGTCCGGCGAGGAGCTCGGCCTCGGCATCCCCGTCGATCCGATCATGGTGGCCGGCGGCGCGCTGGTGGGGCTGCGCACGTCCATCTCCATGGCCGTCGGCGCGGTGGCGGTCTACGCCGTCCTGCAGCCGTGGCTCGACGCCCAGAACGTCTTCGTCGAGATGAAGCTCCTCGACCTCGGCGCCCAGCTGCGCGACGCGAAGGCGGCGCTCGCCGCGGCCGCCACGCCGGAGGCCTCCGCGGCGCTCCAGGCGAAGATCGAGGCGCTCTCCGCCAGCGAGGCGCACGTGCGGGAATCGGGGGTGGTCCCGGCCTCGATGATCCGCAAGTGGGCGCTCTGGTCGGGCTCCGCGATGATGGTGACCGGCGGGCTCACGGCCTTCGCCTTCCAGTGGAGGAGCATCGTGCGCGCCTTCGCCGGGCTGGGCGCGCTGTTCTCCACGCGGAAGGACGCCGCCGAGGATCCCCTCGCGCGCATCGAGGTCCCGAACAGCTGGTTCGCCATCGGCACCGTCGTCTCCGGGGCCGGCTGCGTGGCCGTGATGCAGTTCCAGTGGGGCATCGCCTGGTACTGGGGCATCCTGAGCATCGGCTTCGCCTTCGTGCTCAGCCTCGTCGCGTGCCGCGCCACCGGGGAGACCGACATCACGCCGATCGGCGCGATGGGCAAGGTGACCCAGCTCTTCTACGGCGTGACCCTGCCGCAGAACGCCACGGCGAACCTGATGACCGCGGGCGTGACGGCGGGTGCCGCCGGATCCGCGGCGGATCTGCTCACGGACCTGAAGAGCGGCTACCTGCTGGGCGCGAACCCCCGCAAGCAGGCGATCGCGCAGGCCCTCGGCATCATCGCGGGGACGCTCGTCGTCGTCCCCGTGTGGTACGTGCTCGTGCCCAACGCCCAGGCGATCGGCGCGGAGAGCAAGAACTTCCCGGCTCCGAGCGCCGAGGTCTGGGCGAGCGTCGCCAAGCTTCTCGCCAACGGCCTCGACAGCCTTCACCCGACGATCCGCGCGGGCATGGCCATCGGCGCCGTGCTCGGCATCCTGCTCACGCTCGTGGAGCAGCTCGCGCCGGCGCACGTGCGCAAGTGGGTGCCGTCCGCGACGGGGCTGGGCCTGGCGTGCGTCATCAACTTCAGCGACAGCATCGCGTTCCTCCTCGGCGCGCTGATCGCGTGGGCCTACGAGAAGCGCGACTCCGCCAAGGCCGAGCTGTACGTGGTTCCCGTCAGCTCCGGCATCATCGCGGGGGAGAGCATCATGGGCATCGTGATCGCGCTCTCCGGCGCGTTCGGGTTCATGTAGGAGGCCATCGTGCGTACGTCCCGTCTCCTTGGTCTCGCTGTGCTCCTGCTCGTGCCCGTCGTCGCGGGGGGCTGCCGCAAGAAGGCGCCGGTGGCCGAGGACGTGCGGCAGCCGCCCATTCCCGAGCCCGACGCGATGCAGATCGCGCAGGTGGACCCGTCCACGGGCGTCGTGGATCGCGCGTTCGACGTGGAGGTGATCGGCAGCGGCTTCGCGTCCGGTGCGCGCGTGCGCTTCGGCGACCTGCCCGCCACGCGGGTGCGTCGTGTGGACGCCAACACGCTGTCGGTGGGCGTGCCCCCGCTCGGTGTCGGGAACTGGGACGTCACCGTGACCAACCCTGACGGCGGCCGCGCAACCCTGCGGGATGCCCTGCGCATCGCGGCCGCGCCGCCCGCGCCGCCTCGGCGCTGCGCGAGCGATGCGGTGCCCTTCGCCTTCGACCGTGCCGATGTGGACGCGACCGCCCGCGGCAGCCTGGAGGCCCTGGCGCGGTGCCTCGTCGAGACGGACGGCAGCGTCGTCGTGGAGGGCCACTGCGACTCCCGCGGGCCCACGGAGTACAACCTCGCGCTCGGAGCCCGTCGCGCGGAGGCGGTCGCGCGGGTGCTGAGCGGGCTGGGCGTGCCGGTCCGTCATGTTCGCACCGTGTCCTACGGCGAGGAGCGGCCGGTCGTGCTCGGGGACAACGAGCGCGCGTGGGCCGCGAACCGCCGCGTCGAGCTGGTGGTCGAGGAGGAGCGCTGATGTTCGTGGGCATGCTGCTGGCCTGCGTGATCGACCGCACCGGCGCGTCGGCCACGCACCTGCTCGCGGAGCACACCCGCGCGATCGCGGCGCTGCAGGCCGACGCCGCCGGGCTCGCGAAGCGCGTCGGCACGCTCGAGGAGGTCACGCGCGCCCGCGGTCAGGACGCGATCCTCCGCATGGAGACGATGGAGCAGTTGCGCCAGGAGGTCGCCAACGTGCGGGGCGATCTCGAGGTGCTGCAGAAGGGCGTGCACGACGCAGGCCTCTCGGACCGCGGATTCCAGGAGGACACGGTGGCGCGGCTGGCCGCGGCCGAGGCCCGCGTGGCGACACTCGAGGCCACCCTCGGGGTCGGTGCCGCGCCCCCCTCGACCGCGCCGCGCACGCCCGCCGAGGCGTCCGGTGGGTCCGCGCCGGCGAAGGACCCCGACGCGGTCGTCGACGCCATCGAGAAGGCCCTCGGCGACGACAAGCCCGGAGTGGCACGGACCCTCGCGAAGGCGTTCCTGGCGGAGCATCCGAAGCATGCGCGCGCCGCGGAGGTTCAGTACCGCCTCGCGGAGAGCCACGACAACGAGAAGGACTACAAGGTCGCGGCCGCCGCCTACCAGGTGGTGGTCGACGCGTACCCCGGCAGCACCTGGGCCGGGTGGGCGCTGCTGCGCCAGGGGGAGTGCTTCGACTCCCTCAAGCGTCCCGAGGATGCCGCGTTCTTCTACGAGGACGTCGTCAAGCGCTTCCCGAAGCACAAGGCCGCCAAGGAGGCCAAGGCGAAGCTCCAGGCCCGGAAGCGCTGAACGCGACGCTTGACGCGCGGTACGTGCTGGAGTAGGAGCGTGTCACAGCACCGGCAACCGCGGGGCGCCCTTCACGGGGCGCCTTCGTCGTTCCGGCCTCCCCGTTCGCGCTCCCGTCTCCAAGGTTTTCCCATGGCCCGTGATTCCCGTCGTTCCCCGCGTACCGGACGCAGCGCCGGCCCGCGTCGTCACGACGCTCGCCCCGCCGTGGAGGAGCCGCCGGTGATTCGCACGGGCCCTCGTCCGACCACGCGCGAGCTGTTCGCGCGGGTGCGGTTGCTGGCGGAGCCGATCGCCGAGGCGCGCGGCTGCGAGGTGGTGGCGGTCGAGACGGTGACGAGCGTGGCGGCGCAGCGGGTGCTGCGCGTGTCGGTGGATCGTCCGGGCGGCGCGACCATCGAGGACTGCACGCGCATCTCCCGTGCGCTGTCGCCGGCGCTCGACGCCGAGGATCTCGTCGATGTCGCCTACTACCTCGAGGTCAGCACGCCGGGCATGGACCGTCCGGTGCAGCGTGCCTCCGACTTCGTGCGCTTCACCGGCTGCGACGTCCGCATCAAGACCTGGGGCATGGACGGCCGGCGTCGCCTGAAGGCCCGCATCCTCGGCTGCGAGGACGGCGTCGTCCACCTGCAGACCGACGGCGGCCCGCGGGATGTCGCCGTCGATGACATCGAGCGCGCCAACCTCGTCCTCACGTTCGAACAGTTCCACCGACTCGGGCAGGGGCTTCACCCCGCCGAAGGAGACACCACGCCATGATCAGTGAACTCGCCCGCGATCTCCGCGCCGTCGCCGCGGAGAAGAACCTCCCCCCGGACGTGCTCGTCGACGTGTTGCAGCAGGCCATGGTCGCCGCAGCCCGCAAGCGCTACGCCCGCGACAACTTCGAGGCCATGTGGAACGAGGAGCTCGGCGAGGTCGAGCTCTACGAGTTCAAGTCCGTGGTCGAGGAAGAGGTCGAGGAGGCCGACCGCGGCCTCAAGATCACCCTCTCCGAGGCGCGCGAGCACGATCCCGAGACGGAGATCGGCGACAGCCTCGGCATGAAGGTCCCCGTCGGGGACCTCGGCCGCATCGCGGCGCAGTCGGCGAAGCAGACGATCATCCAGAAGCTGCGCGAGGCCGAGCGCGAGCAGACCTTCTCCGAGTTCAAGGACCGGAAGGGCGAGATCATCACCGGCATCGTGCGCCGCTTCGACCGTGGCAACATCATCGTCGAGCTCGGCCGCGCCGAGGCCATCCTCCCGAAGAAGGAGCAGGTGCTCACCGAGACGTACCGTCAGGGTGACCGCATCCAGGCGTACGTCTCGGAGATCAACCGCGCCGCGAAGCAGCCGCAGGTCGTGCTCTCGCGCAGCCACCCGAGCCTCCTCATGAAGCTCTTCGAGCTCGAGGTGCCCGAGGTGGCCGAGGGCATCGTGCGCATCGAGGCGGCCGCCCGCGAGCCGGGTTTCCGCGCCAAGATCGCCGTGCGTTCGACCGACCCGGACGTCGATCCCGTCGGCGCGTGCGTCGGCATGAAGGGAAGCCGCGTGCAGGCCGTCGTGGCCGAGCTGCGCGGCGAGGCGATCGACATCGTGCCCTGGCACGACGACCCCGCCCGCTTCGTGGTGAACTCCCTCGCCCCGGCGCACGTCAGCCGCGTCTTCATCGACGAGGCGAGCCACGCCATGGAGATCGTCGTCCCCGACGACCAGCTCTCCAAGGCCATCGGGCGTCGCGGCCAGAACGTCCGTCTCGCCGGGCAGCTCACCGGCTGGCGCATCGACATCTTCAGCGAGTCCAAGCACGTCGAGATGGAGGATGCGGCCCGCGAGGAGCTCGGTCGCATCGCCGGGCTCGATGACAACGCCATCGACACGCTGATCCGCCATGCGTACCGCCGCCTGAGCGAAGTCGCCGACGCCGAGGCGTGGGAGCTCGCGGGCGTGCTGGGCATCGAGGACGAGGAGGCCGAGCGCCTCGTCGCGGCCGCCGAAGTGGCGCTCGACGCGCTCATCCTCGAGGAGGCCGAGCAGCGCAAGGCCGCCGACGCGCTTCCGCCCAGCGCGGATTGAGGACGTGGCGGGACCCGCGCGCCCTCCTGCCGCCTCCGCGCGCCCGTCCAAGGCGCGGCGCGGGGCGCGGCGGGGTGGCCCGCCCCGGCCCACCGAGGGGCGCGTGCGCACCTGCGTCGTCACGCGCACCCCCCACACCCCCGAGGAGCTCGTCCGGATCTGCGTCGGTCCGGACGGGAGCGCCTGCGTCGACGTGCGCGGCAAGGGCCCCGGGCGCGGTGCGTGGCTGCTCGCGACGCGGGACGTGCTCGAGCGTGCCGAGGCGCGCCCCGAGCTCCTGCGTCGCGCCCTGGACGTCGACCACCTGGCGGTCGCAGGGCTTCTGGACACCGCGCGCGACGGCGTGATGCGGCACGTGCTGGATCTGCTGTCGCTGTCCGCCCGCGCCGGTGCGCTCGCGAGCGGCGGCGAGCAGGTCACGGAGGCCCTTCGTGGGGACGACGTCGTCGGGGTGATCCTGGCGGCCGACGCCTCCGCGCGCACCCGTGCGGATGTGCTTGCGGCGTCACGCGGGCGTCCCTGCTTCGACCTGACGCTCGATCGGGTCGCGCTCGGGCAGCGCATCGGCAAGGGACCACGCGCCGCCGTCGTCCTGCGAGGCAGCAGCATCACCCGGGCACTGGCACGGGAGTTGCGAAAGATGGCCGCGCTGCGTTAGGGTCGCGCGCTGAGCGTGCGGCGGTGACCTTCCCGGTTGGCGTGGCGTGCGTAGCTTGCACGTCCGCCGGCACCGTCGCGGTCCACGCGTCCACCATCGCGCCCCCTGCGGGCGGCGCCCACGCAAAGGTCTCCATGTCCAAGAAAATCGACGTCGATCGCCTCCAGAGCCCCCAGGCGGTCTCGCGCCCGCGCCCGCCGGAGGCCGGTGCGGGGGCTGCCGACGCCACGCGGGTCGCGCCCAACGTGCTGCGCCGTCGTGCCGCCGAGCCCGCTGCGCCGCCGTCCGCGCCGCCCGCCGCGGCTGCACCTGCTCCGCGCACGATCATCCGTCGCCCCGGCGTCGACCCCTCCGTGCGCCCCGCGGTGCCCGCGGCCGCTGCTCCGGCGGCACCCCCGTCGGCCGCGCTTCGTCGTCCCGTCGAGCCGGCCCCCGTGGTCGCGCCGGTCGAGCCCGCGCCCCCTCCGGTCGTCGAGGTCGCCCCGGCGGTCGTCGAGGCACCCGTCGTGGTCGAGGCGCCGTCCGCGCCTGCCCCGGGGACCGAGACGCCGGGTGCGTCCGTCGAGGTGGCCCCGCCGAGCGTTCCGGAGGCCGTGGCGGTCTCTTCGGCAGCAGAGCCGCCGCCTGTCGAGCGGAGCGTCGCGGTCGAGCCCGCGGCGGAGGTCGCGCCGACGCGTGCGCCCCTTCCCCCCGCCGCGAGCCGTGCGGGCGCCGGGCGTCCGGGCGGGCCGATCCTCCCCGGGCTGAGCGCGGCCGTGGTCTCGCTGCCCGCCGGGTACGACCCCACCGACCCGACGGGCGCGCGTCGCCGTGCCCGTGAGAATCCGGCTCCTGCCGGCGCGTCCCGCTGGGGTCCCTCCGCGCCGCGTGGCGGGGCGCCCGCAGGGCCCGCGCCCGGCGGCGAGGGCGATGACCGTCGCGGTTTCCGCAAGGGCCGTCGCACCGAGCGCAGCGAGCACGTGATGTCGCAGTTCCCGGGCGAGCGCCTGCGGAAGAACAAGAAGCTCGCGCGCGAGCAGCGTCCGGCGGGCCCGAAGATCCGCAAGCGCATCCAGATCGACACGGAGACCACCGTCGCCGTCCTCGCCCACGAGATGGGCGTGAAGGCCGCCGAGGTCATCAAGCTGCTCATGTCCATCGGCCAGCCGGCCACGGTGAACCAGGCGCTCGACTTCGAGACGGCCACGCTGGTCGCGGAGGAGTTCGGGCACGACGTGGTGAACGTCGGGTTCGACGAGTCCGAGCACCTCATCAAGTCGGAGGCGGAGGACCAGAGCGCGCTGCCGCCGCGGCCCCCCGTGGTGACGGTGATGGGGCACGTCGATCACGGCAAGACCACGCTGCTGGACACGATTCGCAAGGCACGCGTCGCGGCTGGCGAGGCGGGTGGCATCACGCAGCACATCGGGGCCTACCAGGTCAAGCGCGGGGACCGCGCGATCACGTTCCTCGACACCCCGGGCCACGCGGCGTTCTCCGCGATGCGCGCCCGCGGGGCGCGTGCCACCGACGTTGTCATCCTCGTCGTGGCGGCGGACGACGGCATCATGCCGCAGACCATCGAGGCGATCAATCACGCCAAGGCTGCGAAGGTGCCCATCGTGGTCGCCATCAACAAGATGGACAAGCCCGGTGCGACGGTCGACCGCATCAAGAACGAGGTCATGCAGCACGGGTTGGTTCCGGCCGACTACGGCGGCGACACGTACATGGTGCCCGTGAGCGCGCTCAAGGGTGCCGGCGTCGACGAACTGCTCGACCACGTGCTGCTCGTCGCGGACGCGGCCGACCTTCGCGCGAACCCGGAACGCCACGCCCAGGGCGTGGTGCTCGAGGCGCGCCTGGAGACCGGGCGCGGCGCGGTGGCGACCCTCCTCGTGCAGGCCGGCACGCTCAAGCAGTCCGACGTGCTCGTGATCGGCAACACCTGGGGACGCGTGCGCGCCATGAGCGACGACCGCGGCGGCAAGATCAAGGAGGCCGGCCCGTCGACCCCGATCGAGATCATCGGCCTCCAGGATCTTCCGACCGCGGGCGACGAGTTCGTCGTGGTCGAGAGCGAGCGGGACGCGCGCGCCCTGGTCGAGCACCGCCAGGAGCAGAGCCGCGCGGCGTCCTTCGCCCAGCGGCGCAACCTCACCGTCGAGGACCTCTTCGCGCGGGGCGGCGCTGCCGGCGAGACGGCCGTGCAGACGCTCTACATCGTGCTCAAGGCCGACGTCAGCGGTTCCCACGAGGCGCTGCGCGGCGCGCTCGAGGGGCTGGAAGTCGCGGGAAGCAAGGTCCGCATCCTCCACAGCGGCATCGGTCCGGTCACCGAATCCGACATCACGCTCGCGGCGCCGAACCAGGCCATGGTCGTGGCGTTCGGCGTGAAGGCCGACGCCAAGGCCCGCCAGGCGGCGGACCAGTACGGCGTCGAGATCAAGCGCTACGACGTCATCTACGCGGTCCTTGACGACGCGAAGGCCCGCATGGAGGGCCTCCTCGAGCCAGTCTACGAGGAGCAGGTGGTCGGCGAGGCCGAGGTGCGGGCGCTCTTCAAGATTCCGCGCATCGGCGTCATCGCGGGATGCATGGTCGTGGACGGCAAGGTCACCCGCAACGCGGGTGCGCGCGTGCTGCGCGACGGCAAGGTCGTCTACGAGGGCAAGGTCACGAGCCTCAAGCGGTTCAAGGAAGACGTCCGCGAGGTCGAGCACGGCTTCGAGTGCGGCATCGGCGTCGAGGGGGCCACCGATCTCGTCGAGGGTGACCGCATCCAGGTGTTCGCCCGCGTGCAGGTGCCGCGCAGCGCGTGACGGGGCGTCCGGACCCAGGCATGGTTACGGGAGGGCCGATGGGAGACGTTCGCCTTCCCCCGCGCCCGAACCGGCAGGTGTCGGTCAGTCGCCAGCAGCTCTACGCGATGCTGGCGTCCACGCTCTTCCTCGCGTTCCTGGCGTTCGCCGTCGGCTTGAGGCTCGGCGGGGGGCGCGTGGGCACGCCCGTGCCCGAGGTCGGCCTCCGGGGCGAAGAGCGTGCGGTACGGCCCGTCCTGCCGGACGAGGCACGGACGGCACCGCTGGAGGAGCTCCTCGCGCGGGTGGAGACCCGTGTCGCGGGGACCTCCGACGCGTCGGCGCTTCGTGCCGCCCTCACGGTGCCGCGCATCGCTCCGGGCACCCCGGGCACGGAGACTCCGCCCCCGGAAGGTGCCGAGGTCGCGCCGCAGCCCCCCGCGCCCGCGGTGGATCCGTTTCCCGACGGAGAGCCCGCGTCCGTCGGCGTGGCGTCCGCGGGTTCGGCGGTGGTGGCACCGGCCTCGGTCGGCAAGGTGCCGCGCGACGGCTGGGCCATCGACGTCGCGGAGGTCGCGGCGTCCGCCGACGCGGAATCGAAGGTCGCGGCGCTTTCCGGGGCCGGACTCGCGGCCTACGCGTTGCCCTCGCTCGTGGGCGGACGCAGCGTCTGGCGTGTCCGGGTGGGCGGCTATCCGGACCGTCAGGCGGCCAGCGACGCCTTCGGAGAGGTCAAGCGTCGCGCCGGCGTCGACGACGCCCGGGTGGTTCGTGCGCCGTGACGGGTCCCGCCGCGTCTTGACAGGGCGCGACCTGCGCGGGATGATGTGCGCTCGGGAGACTCCAGGATGAGCGGGTGGTTGCTGTTGGCGATGCTGGCCTCCGCCGAGGACGGCGCGGAGACCGCGCCCGAGCTGGAGCTTCCGTCGGTTCCCGAGGGTGCCGTCGGGCCCGATGCCGAAGGTGACGATGCGCTGCTCGCGCCGCCGCCCGCCCCCTCCGAGAGGCCCCCCGAAGCGCCCGCACCCCGGTTCGAGGAGGCGTCGGAGTACACGATTCCGGTGGCGCCCAGCGCGCGTGTCGAGGAAGCCCCCGCGCAGGGTGCCGCATCCGGCGGCACCGTGCAGTTCGGCGCGCCGAACAGCGGCAACGTCTACGTCATCCAGCCGGGTGACACGCTGTGGGACATCTCGAGCAGGTTCCTCGCGGACCCGCAGGCCTGGCCGCAGCTCTGGTCCGTCAACGCCTACATCACCAACCCGCACTGGATCTACCCCGGCAACAACATCCGCTTCCAGCTCGGGGACGCGCTGACGCCGCCGGCCGCCTCGGTCGTGATGGAGTCGGACGCGCCGAGCGTGCGCGCCCCGAAGCCGGAGCCGTCGGGCGACTGGACCGGGGCCACGTGCGGCTTTCCGACCCGATTCAACGCACGGCTGCCCGGCATGACCCTGGTGGCACCGGGCGTCCTCGGGGACGACGCCGGGCTGAACCTTCGCGGCACGGTGGTCGGTGCGTCCGTGCCCGGCTCGCTCATCGGCGAAGGGCAGTACGTCTACGTCGAGATGAACGACGCGCCGACCCTGGAGTGCGGCGAGCCGCTCACCATGTACCGCAAGCAGGCGGCTCCCGTGATGGCCGGGAAGGTGCGCTTCGGATGGGTGTACCGGGTGCTCGCGACGGGAACGGTGGTGCGCGTGGACGACCGCATGGTGACCTTGCGGATCCGGGACAGCTTCTTCGAGGTCCGACGCGGGGATCGGGTCGGCGACTCCATGCCCATCGACATCCGTCTCGACGTGCAGCCGCCCGGCATCGCGGGGCTGGAGGCCAACGTCGTCGCCCGGCTGGGCAGCGACGAGCAGACGCTCGCCTCGGTCGGCGAGACGGTCTTCCTCGACAAGGGGTCCGACGCGGGCATCGACGTCGGGCAGGCCCTCTTCGTCGTCGAGCGTCGCGACGGGTTGTCGATGATCGCGCCGGAAGACCGCCGCCTTCCCGAGCAGGTGGTCGGGCGCGTGGTGGTCGTGCGGTCCGAGCCGCTCCATGCCACGGCCGTGGTGGTGGACGCCTCCCGCGACGTGCAGGTCGGCGCGCGGATCACCACGCGACCGAACGGCGAGTAGGTACGTCCCCGTCCACATGCTGCTGGAACTCTCGGGGGTCGGGATCCGCTTCGGCGGTCTGCGTGCGGTCCACGAGCTGGACCTCGGCGTTCCCCGTGGTGCGCTGCACGGGCTGATCGGGCCGAACGGGGCCGGCAAGACGACGGTGTTCAACCTCGTCACCGGCATCTACGCGCCGACGGAGGGGGACATCCGGCTCGACGGTGCGTCCGTGGTGGGGGTCGGCCCGACCCGCATCGCGCGGGCGGGGGTCGCGCGCACGTTCCAGAACATCCGGCTCTTCGGCGGGCTCTCCGTGCGGGACAACGTCAAGGTCGCCGTGCATCGCCACCTCGGCGGGGGACTGCTCGGGGCCATGATCCGCCTGCCCGGGCACGCCGCGGACGAGGCCGCCGCCGAGGCCGAGGCCGAGCGTCTGCTGGCGGCGTTCGGGCTCGTCGGCGTGGCCGACCACCGCGCGGACAGCCTGGCCTACGGGGTGCGGCGGCGTCTGGAGATCGCCCGCGCCCTCGCGACGCGCCCGCTGCTCCTGCTGCTCGACGAGCCGGCCGCCGGCATGAACCCGTCCGAGGCGCACGAGCTGATGGGGCTGATCCGCTGGACGCGGGACACCTTCGGCGTCACCATCCTCCTCATCGAGCACCACATGCCGGTCGTCATGGGCATCTGCGAGCGCATCACCGTGCTCGACCATGGCGCCCGCATCGCCGAGGGGACGCCCTCCGAGATCCAGCGCGACCCGCGCGTCATCGAGGCCTACCTGGGCGGAGGAGCCGCATGAAGGCGCTCGGTACGAACGCGCTCGAGATCCGCGGACTCGACGTGCGCTACGGGGCGATCCAGGCC
Organism: Pseudomonadota bacterium; assembly: GCA_039800105.1. Taxonomy (GTDB): domain Bacteria; phylum Myxococcota_A; class UBA796; order UBA796; family SXON01; genus CAMAXZ01. The sequence goes on along the minus strand of JBDLRI010000046.1, from coordinate 9,944 downwards.
CTTCATGGCATCGACCTCGACGTCGCGGAGGGCCGGATCACCACGCTGCTCGGCGCGAACGGCGCGGGCAAGACGACGCTCCTGCGGACCATCAGCGGCCTGCAGCGTCCACGTGCGGGGTCCATCACCCTGCACCGCGACGGACGCCGCGAGGAGATCGCGGGTCTCGAGCCGCATGCGATCGTGCGCCGCGGCGTGGCGCAGTCGCCGGAGGGACGTCAGGTCTTCCCGAACCTGACGGTGCGGGAGAACCTGCTGCTCGGGGCGTGGACCCGCAACGACGCCGCCGGTGTCGCGGCGGATCTCGACCGGTCGACCGTCATCTTCCCGCGCCTCGGCGAGCGCATGGCGCAGAAGGCGGGGACGCTCTCCGGGGGCGAGCAGCAGATGCTCGCCATCGCCCGGGCCATGATGGCGCGGCCGAAGATCCTGTTGCTGGACGAGCCGTCGTTGGGGCTCGCGCCGGTCGTGGTCGCCGGCATCTTCGCGACCATCCGGGACATCCACGCGGACGGCGTGACCATCCTGCTGGTGGAGCAGAACGCCCACCTCGCGCTCTCGATCGCCCACGACGCCTACGTGCTCGAGACGGGGCGCATCCAGGCGCGTGCGCCCGCCGCCGAACTGCTGTCCGACGACCGCATCCGCGCCGCGTACCTCGGGGGTTGACGGAACCTTTGCGAGCGCTTCGGGGCGCAGCGGCTAGTCTGCGTGCGTAGAGGTGATCCATGCGGCTCTTCGTGCTCGTGTCGTGCAGCGCGCTCGTGGCGTGTTCGGACTACGGCATGGCCCGCGTGGGCCAGGGCACGACCCCGGAGGGCTGGACGTCCAGCGAAGCGCCGGAGGTCGACGTGGAGGACACTGAGCGCGCCGCGACGGCCCCGGACGCCGCGGCCGGCGTGGACGAGTCCGGTCCCGCCGTCGAGGCAGAGCAGGACGTCGAGGTCGTGGACCCCCTGGATGCGGACACGGACCCCGCCGAGGCCCTGCCGGAGGAAGCCGCCGCGCTGGAGGATGCGCCCGCCGAGTTCCCGGCCGATGCCCCGTCCGACGCCACGGTGGAGGTCGCCGATGACACGGCGCCCGCGGACGAGACCGCCATCGGGACGTCCACCTCGACGACCTCCGACGGAGGCACTACCCCCCCGGCGGGGACGGATGCCTCGCTCGCCACATCGACCGCGGCGGACACCGCGACCTCCACGGGCACCTCCACGGGCACCACCACGGGGTCGCGCACCGGCGGATCGCGGGTGCCGGGTGGCGTCGCAAGCGCAGGCTCCGTCGGCGGTGCCACCGCCACGGGGACCGCGACCGACGCGTCGATCGCCACCGGAACGGACGTCGCGGTCGAGACCACCGGCGACTCGTACGGCGTCGTGACCGACGAATCGGTCGGGACCACCACGGACGAGGGCGTCACGACCGAGGCCATCGCGGAGGACGCCGACCCGGCAGGGGAGGCCGAGGGGGGCGAGCCTGCGGGGGCGTCGACCGACACCGCCTCCGATCCCGTCGGCGGGCCGGATGACACCTGGACCGCCGTCGCGACGGACACCGGCGCGGACGTGTCGGAGGAGGCACCCGCCTCGAGCACGGACACCGCCGTCGAGGACACCGGCGAGGAGCCGGCCGTGGACGCGGACCTGGGTACCGCCACGGACACGGACCTCGACGCGGGGACCGACACGGATACGGCCACCGACACCGACACCGAAAGCGACACCGGCGACGCGCCGTTCGTGTGGCCGGACCTCCGGGACGGAGCCGCCGTGTGCGCGCTGGCGGCGGAGATGCCCGAGGCGCTCGACCACTACCAGGTCGCCGGGGATCGTCGCGTGCTGTTCTGTCACCGGGCGGGCCGCGGCAACGTGTTCCTGCTCGAGACGGACGCACACGGCTGCGACGGTCACGCGCGCCATCACGACGATCTCTTCCCGTCGACGGGCTGCGACTCCTAGCCGTTCGTCGCGTCCGATGACGCGCGTGCGGGGGTGCCTGTGATAGCCTGCAAGGACCCGGGAACGTCCACCGGGCGGAGGCTGCGATGCCGAACGACCTGACCCGGCCCGCCAACCGGCACGCCACGCCCGAGCTTCCTCGCCAGCAGCGACCGTCCGAGGTCGCGTCGCGCGGTCTGGACGCGCCGGTCGTATCGGCGGCGGTGCAGGACGTGCTCGGAAACGAGGCCGGGCTCGTCGGTGCCGGTGCGCTGTCGGACGTGGCGGCCGGTGCGACCGCGCTGGCAGCCGCCGGATTCGTCGGGACCGGCATGCCGGGGACGGCCTCGCTGGCGGCCATGCGCGCCATCCTCCGGGCGAGCCAGGCCGAGGCCGAGGGACTGGACACCCGCGCGGCGGCGTCGAACATCGGCCGTCGCAGCGGTGCGCCCCTGCCCGAGCCCGTGCGCGCACGCCTCGAGGGTGCCTTCGGCCACGACTTCTCGCACGTGCGCATCCACGCGGACGGTGCCGCGGCCGATGCCGCCGAGGCCCTCAACGCGCTCGCGTTCACGCTGGGACGCGACATCTACTTCTCCCGTGGCGCGTTCCGCCCGTCCACGCCCGACGGCCTCGAGCTGCTCGCCCACGAGCTGACCCACGTCGTCCAGGCGGACGAGGGCCGTCTGCCGGGTCCCTCGGGGCCCGGTCTCGACGTCTCCAGCCCGACCGATTCCCATGAGCGCGAGGCCTACGCCACCGGCGAGGCCGTGGCGCGCGCCGTGGGCACCGCGGGCCTCGGCGCGGCCTTCGCGTCCCCTTCGCCTGGTTCCGGGGGCGGAGGGGGGCTCGCCCCCCTCCGCAACGCCTCCCCCGACGCGGCGTTCCTCGAGGGCGCAGCGCTGGCGTCGGGCCCGGAGGCGGCTTCGTCCGGACCCGTCGCGTCGGCGAGCGCGCCCGGGGCATCGGAAGGGACGGCCGCGTCCCACGCGCCCTCCGTGGGGGCCGCGACCGTCAGCCGCGCGGCAGCCTCCCCCGGCAAGGACAAGGCCGGGGCGTCCACGGCATCGGCGGCCCCCAAGGGTCGCATCACGCTGCTCGGCCACGGCATCGACATCCAGATGCCGCAGGGCGGCGCCACCACGGCCACGACCTCGACCCCGCCCGACGTCCCCATCCAGGGCGTGTCCGTGCAGAAGGTCGACGTCCGCGTCGGCAAGAACGGGGAGATCAGCGGCGGCACGGTGACCGTCGACCTGACGCTCGGCAATACCTTCGTGAAGGGCGTCCGGCTGGAGATCCAGGCGGGGGGAGTCGTCCGGACGGCGTCCCAGCCCGTCGACATGGACGTTCCCGGCCTCGGGCGCATGCGCGTCTCCGCCACCGTCGGCAAGGACGGTGCCACGACGCGGGGTACCGTACCGCCGGCGCTGGTGCCGCTCGGCGGCGCGCTCACGGCGTCCGAGAGCTCGCTGCAGGTCGACGTGACCACCACCGGCCGCGTGGTCGGCTCGGGGCTCGTGAAGGGCGCCCACCCCACGCTCGGGGCATGGACGCTGCAGGCCAACTGGAACGGCGGCGCTGCGGGGCCGCAGGGCCTGTGGGACCGCGTCGCGGCGCAGTCCAGGGGCCAGGGTCCGGCGGGCGGCCTCACGGGCATGATCACCGTCACGGCGGCGCCGCGGACCCTCGCGGTCGGCGCCCAGCTTCAGGGCGGCACGCTCTCCGGGACCTGGGCGGGAGCCGGGACGCTGCTCTCCGGGCGCGGCGACGTGGTCGTGCGGGACACGCTGCGCGGCCGGGTCGACGTGGAGGGCGCGATCGGCGAGGGGGCGTGGTCCGCCTCCGGCCAGGTCACGCAGTTCGGCACCCTCGGCGGGCGCGGCTTCGTGCTCACCGGGTCGGTGTTCCGGCTGGACGCGCAGCAGCAGGTCGCCACGCTGCGCGGTGGCGGCACGATCACGCACGCCGACGTGGCGGGCACGTTCTCCGGGACCCTCGATCCGCTCACGATGATGCTCAGCGGCACGGCCGCGGTGTCTGCGCCCAAGCCGGTGGACCTCGCCGGGCGGGGCGTGCTGCGGTCGCTGACCGGCACGGCCACCGTCGAAGCGGGCGAGATCACCACCGTGCGGGGGGCCGCCGTCGCGAACCTCACCCTCGGTGGGATCCCGACCTGGTACGTCCGCAGCGAGGACATGACCTACGCGCCGGCCACGCGCAGCATCACCGGCGAGGGTGGTTGCGCCCTGGTCCGCGAGATGGTGATCACGTCGTCCAAGGGCCACGCCGTGCGCATCCCGGGCGGTCCGAGCTGCATCGGCTGGGTCGAGAACTCCCAGGTGGTCGAGCTCAATGGCGGCTTGCCCTGCACGCTCACGGACGCCCTCGGCGAGCTCGCGCGCGGGCGCAGCGGGCTCGTGTGGGACGACGCGGGTCGCGCGACGGGGGGTGTCGCCCTCACGACGAGCGTTCGCTACGGCATCCTGGATCGGAAGAGCGACACCCTGTACCTCGAGGCGGGCGCGGTGGGTCGCCTGGACATCGTGTCGGACGAACTCTCCGACATCGTCGTCGAGACCTCCAGGCTCGTGATGCGCAACGGGTCCGGCGCGGGGCGCATCGAGTCGGGCTTCGCGGGCACGATCTTCCCCGCCACGGACACGGTGGACGGTCGCGGTAAGGGCTCGCTCGTGGAGGAATGGCCGGTCCCCGTGAAGTGGGGGTCGTTCACCTTCGACAAGGGTGGCAGCGTCGATGTCACGGTGACACCCGCGGGGGTTTCCGATCTCTACGGGCAGCTCGCCTTCCGGGCCGTGGTGGACGGGCCGAAGCCGCTGCACGTCGCCGGCGAGTACATGGGCCGCTTCACCCGCGAGGGCGGGCTCGACGGTGGCATCTCCGGCGTGCTGGACGAATCGCTGCGCGTCGCCGCGGGGCCCGACGAGATCGTGCTGGAGGAGGGTGCGACCGTCGCGGCGCCCATCGCGGGCGGTGCCCTCGAGTCGCTCCGGCTGGAGGCGAGCGCCACCTACCTGCGTGCCGGGGCGCCGTTTCTCCAGGGCCGCGTCACGGACGCGCGCTACGGCATCAAGGAGCAGTCCGTCGGGTTCACGGGCGCGCTGCAGCTGCTGCAGGACGTGACGACCCCGGTGCCGGGCGGCACGCTCACGGCGACGCTGGAGCGTGGCTCGACCCCGACCATCACCGCCGAGAACAACGCGGTGGTGAAGATCGGCGGAAGCTTCCAGGTCCGCGTCGACGACGCGAAGGGCAAGCTCTACGCCGGGACCCTGTCCGAGGCGTCCATCGATCCGGCCACGTGGAGGGCCACCGGCACGGCCGCGGTCGCCACCGCCCGTGAACTTCCGTGGCCGCGTCCCGCCGACGGGGTCATCCCGGGTGCGCCGGGGTGGACGATGGTCGTTCGGGAGGGCTCCGGCCTCGCCGGGACGATGACGGACGGCGCGGTCACGCAGGCGCTGGCCGATTTCAAGGTGGGGGTGGCGGATCCGTCGGGACCCCTGGCCGATGGGCAGCTCACCGGCTTCGTCAACCTCGCGGACGACAGCGCCGACCTCTCGGGCTCGGTCACGCTCGGGCGGGAGATCCCGCTGCGCGCGACGGAACCCGAGGCGGGCTCGGTGCGTCCGAAGGGCTGGACCGCGGCGCTGGTCGCCGGCTCCCGCGTCGGTGCCCACGTGACCACCGAGGGTCTGCAGCGCACGGACATCGACGCGACCGCCGCGTTCGACCAGGCCGGTACGCGGATCGCGACCGGCACCCTCGCGGGAGCGTACAAGCTCGGTGACACCGAGCAGGGCTTCGCCGGAACGGCGACCGCCACCCTGCAGAAGCGCCTCCCGTGGCACGAGGGCACGCGCTTCTCGACGGACGTCGATGTCGGGACCTCCCTGTCCCTGTCCGTGGAGAAGGACGCCATCGGCGGCGGCTCGGGCACGGTCATCGTCACCGGCATGCTCGACGGCCAGGACACCCTCCAGGCCGCGGGGACCATGAGCTACGGGGAGGCGGAGGGCCTGTCCGGGGCGCCGACCGCCACGCTGCTCCGCGAGCTGCCCATGGCCGGCACCGGCATGAAGGACGGCGATCAGGCCGTGCTGCTGCCCTCCTCCCAGGCCACGGCCCACATCGACAAGGACGAGCTCGTGGGCGTGGACGGCGTCCTGCGCGCGGGGCTCCGCGACGGTGCGGGAGACTACCTCGAGGCCGTCGGCTTCGGCGCGTGGAACTGGGCGGACGGGAAGGACCACGTCGATGTCTACGGCCGTGTCTCGGTCCTGCGCGAGCAGGAGCTCGGCACGAGCGGTCCGTGGAAGGCGTCGCTCGTCTCCCACGGCACGGAGGCGAGCGCCGACATCACCGACGGCACCCTCGCGCGGATCGACGGGATCATCGGCGCCCGCGTCGATCGTGACGGCCAGGGCTTCGCGCAGGTGGCCGCGCAGGGCGGGTGGTCACCCGGCGAGGGCGTCTCGGGCGAAGGCGCCGCGTCCATCCTGGTGCCCGAGGTGCACATCGCCGACGTCGGGCGCTTCGGGCTGTACCTCGTCGAAGGCACGCAGGCCGAGGCGAAGGTGTCCCACAACGAGGTGGAGCGCGTCGGCGGGGACGTGCCGCTCGAGATCCGCGACGGAGGCCGGCCGTTCCTCCGCGGGGATCTCGACGGCGACTACTGGCTGAAGCAGGGCACCTACACCGGCGGCGGCAACGCCTCGGTGCTGAAGGATCACGTCCTGAGCGAGGCAAATCGCTTCAAGGTCGTCATTCTGAAGGGCTCGGGCGCGGGGGTCCACGTCAAGGACAACCGCGTCGACCGCATCGGCGGGGACATGCAGGTCGCGGTGCACGACGAGCAGGGCGCCTTCGTGGCCGCCGGCGTCCGCGACGGCACGTGGGACTTCGAGGGCGGCACGGGCTTCTCGGGCGTGGGTGCCGCCGTCATCACGCGGCGCAAGGAGCTCGCCGAGGTCAACGGCTTCTCCTTCTCGCTCGATCTCGGCACGGGCGCGGGCGTGGAGGTCGCGAACGACGACATCAAGCGCGTCGACGGGGCCGTTCCCTTCATCATCGGGGACGCCCAGGGCGACCTGCTCAAGGGCAACGTCATCGGCGAGTGGAACGGCGCCACGGGCATGCTCGGCGGCAACGGGACGGTCACGCTCGCGCGGGACCTCCCCTTCGCCGAGGGCCGGATCGTGCTCAAGAGCGGGTCCGGCGGCACGGGTGTGGTCGTCGACAGCAAGCTGGTGTCCTTCACCGGCGGCGTCGCCATCGACATCCTCGGGGAAGGCGGGGACGTCGTGGCCACGCTCGCCGGCGAGGGCTCCTACGACGCCCAGTCCGGCACGCTCGTGGACGCCACGGGCGCGGTGCGGGTGCTCAAGGACATCCCCGTGCTCGGGGCGGACGGCGGCAACCGAAACGCGCTCACGGTCACGGAGCTCGGCGGCAGCGGTCACGTGGTGATGAACGAGCTCGTGTCCGTCGACGGCGACGTGCACCTGGCCTTCGGCGCCGACGGTGGCGTGCGCGGGACCGGCGTGCTCGCCGGTGGATGGACGCGCGAGGGCGACCGCGATCTCTTCCATGGCAAGGGCACCGTCAGCATCGGCATCCACGAGGAGAAGCCGCGCGGCATCACCGGCGCGGGCCTCGCGGCGGAGCTCGACACCAAGGGCGACTGGAGCGTGTCCGGCAGCGTCGACTACCAGCTCAACACCTACGTCGGCGGCAGTCTCAAGGTCGAGATGGACGAGACGTGGGACCCTGCGCTGACCGGAGAGCTGAAGGCGCAGGGCGCCCTCGTGGATGCCCGCGAGCTGTTCTCCTTCGGCAAGAAGATCGACGCGCCGTCGGTGAAGATGGGCGTCGGATCGTTCGGCTACGGCGTGGGCATCGAGTTGAGCCTGGACACGCTGCCGCTCACGCTCACGAGCGCGCTGACCGTCGGACCGTGGCGCCCGCTCAGCGAGGCCTCCACCGTCCCGGACATCGACACCACGTTGGACGCGGAATGGGGCCTGGACTTCCATGCCGCGCTCCTCCCGTGGATGAAGCTCGAGCTCGGGCTCGCCAAGGTCGCGACGGTGGGCGCGGGAATCAAGGGCGGCGTGTCGGTGGACGAGCAGGCCAAGGCGGGTGCCGTCATCGGCCTGCACGCCGAGGGGGATGACTTCTGGGGCAGCCTGGGCGTCGGCCTCGAGGTGTCCCCGACGATGACGCTCTCGGTGTCCCCGTTCATCGACGCCTCCCTCGGGCCGCTGCACGGCGAGTACGCCGCCGGTCCGTACCCGCTCGCGCAGGTGGACATCTTCGAGGTCCGCTGGTCCGATTCGTTCCTGTTCGGTGACAGCGCAGGCAAGAGCCCGGACCCGGTGGGGGCCATCCAGAAGAACCCGGTCAAGGGCACCGTCTCGAAGGACGCGGCCAGCCAGGTCGCCACGCAGAATCACGCCCGCACGGCGAAGGCACCGCAGACCGGGGACCGTCCCGCCGTCGACGGGTCGGGCCTCGGGGCCGACAAGGTGTCCAACGCGAAGAATCCGCTGGACGGCCTCGTCAAGACCTTCGAAAAGGTCCAGAAGATCGCCGGGGCCATCGGCGGCATGGCCAAGCTCGTCAGCGCCGTCATCACGGTCATCACCAACCTGGCGGCCGGCCCGGTGGGCTGGTTGAAGATGGTGTGGGACATCATCTGCGGGAACCTGAAGTTCAACGACATCGCCGATGCCGTGCGCAACGTGATCGACGGCGTGCCGGTGCTGCTGAAGGAGATCGCGACGCTCGTCCCGGACTGGTGGAAGCGCATCCAGGAGTTCGTGGCGAAGGGGACCCCGTCGGTCATCAACATCTTCTTCGGCGCCGATCAGGAGGCGGGGAAGGTCATTCGCGACGGGGAAACGATCCTCCACGCCCCCGTTCCGATGATGAAGCAGCTCATCAAGACCGCCATCGACGGCGACTGGTGGACCTCCGAGGGCGACGAGCGCAACGCCATGCTCGTGCTGGAGGTGTGCGCGCAGCGCGGCATCCTGCGCGAGGTGGTGGGGAACAACGCGGACTGGTTCCTCGCCAACCTCGACGGGATGCAGGACAACCGCACGCGCTACCTGTTCTGGAAGGCGGGCATCGCCTTCGACGGCATGGAGCGCAAGCAGGACTACATGCACATGAACGCCTACCTCGGGGGCAACTGAGCGGTGTCTTCGCCGGACGAGGCATCGCGCGGGGCGGAGGATCCCGTCGCGGCCCGCGCGGGGCCTGCCGTGCTGGACGTGGTGCAGCGCTTCGCGGACGCGCTCGGTGCCGCGGATGATTCGGACGCACGGGCCCTGTGCGCGGCGTGGGACGAGCCCGGAGACGCTCCGGGTCGGTTCGTGCGCCAGGCGCGCACGCGCGGCCTGCGCCTGCGGCTCCTCCCGCCCGTGTGGGTCACCGCGTCGGGCCGGGCCGCCCTCGGGAGTGCGCTCTTCGTGCGCGACGCCCCCGTGCCGCGCGACGCGCCGTGGGTGCTGCTGTCCGACCGCGGGGGCGCGGCGGGCGCGGCGTCCGACTGGCGGATCGAGGCGGTGGTGCGGGACCACGCGCGGGCGGGAGCCTGGCTCGCGGGGTGGATCGGCGCGCGCACCCGGCCCGAGGAGCTTCCGGCATGTCCGGTCCCCTCGCGTGTCGGGCTGCGCGCCTCGGCAGAGGCCGCGCATGCGTGGCGGTCGCTCCTGGCCGCCTCCCCGCAGCCGGGGTTCGCGCATGTCCTGCCGGGCACCGACCGGCGTCTGATCCGCGTCGAGTCCACGCTGGGAACGCGCTGGGTCGCGCTCGCGGGGGACGAGGTGCGTGCGGTGGTCACGCATCCCGACTGGGTCGACCTCCTCGAGGGTCTCGACGTGCCCTGGCAGGACTTCGGCCGTTGGGCGCCGGCGATGCCCGAATCGCCGCCTCTGACGGCCGCGCAGGAGTCCGGCGTCGTCGAGGCGGTGCGCG
>JBDLRI010000045.1:0-36702 GCA_039800105.1 Pseudomonadota bacterium | reverse complement strand
CGCACCCGCGACGCCGCCGCCGGGCACACCCGCACCGAAGTAGTCCGCACATGGGGCGGGGGTTCAGGCCACCCCCGCAACGCCCCGGCCCGCGGCGCGCAGGGTGATACACGAACATGTATCACCGTGTGACGCCGGGGATGGTTTTCCAGCAGCCTGCCGGGCTACCCCGCCTTCTCGAGCATGCGCCCCGCCCTGCGGCGTCGTGCCGCGACGCGGTTGAACTGGGTCGTCTCGGTACTCGTCTCCATGGCGAGCGTACTCACATCATCGTCCCCCGCCACGATCCGCGCCACCTGGTCGAACCAGCCCGTGCCGACCTCGCGCTGGTGACGCACGGCGGTGTAGCCGTCGGCCTCCATCGCGAGCTCGGCTTCCTGCAGGTCCACGTAGGCGGGCATCCCGCGACGCGCGATGTCGCGCGCCAGGCTGTACATGGCATGGTTGAGGCTGTGAAACCCCGCGAGGGTGACGAACTGGAAGCGGTAGCCCATGGCGCCCAGCTCCTCGCGGAACCGTGCGAGGCGCGCCTCGTCGAGATGCGCCTTCCAGCGGAAGCTCGGCGAGCAGTTGTAGGCCAGCAGCTTTCCGGGCGCATCGCGGTGCACGGCCTCCGCGAACCGCTTGGCCTCCGCGAGATCGGGGGTGGCCGTCTCGCACCACAGGACGTCGGCCCACGGCGCGTAGGCCTTCGCCCGCGCGATGGCGGCGTCGACGCCGCCCCGCATGCGCCAGAACCCCTCCGCCGTGCGCTCCCCGGTCAGGAACGGACGATCACGGGGGTCCACGTCGCTCGTCACCAGGCTGGCGCTCTCCGCGTCGGTGCGCGCGATGAGGACGGTGGGCACGCCCGCCACGTCGGCCGCGAGGCGCGCGGCACGCAGCGTGCGCTCGAAGGAGGACGTCGGCACGAGCACCTTTCCACCGAGATGGCCGCACTTCTTCTCGGCAGCGAGCTGATCTTCGAAGTGGACGGCCGCGGCGCCCGCCTCGATGAGCTGGCGCGTGAGCTCCCATGCGTTCAGCGCGCCACCGAAACCGGCCTCCGCGTCCGCGATGACGGGCACGAACCAGTCGCGCGACGGACCCGTCTCGAGGTGCTCCACCTGGTCGGCGCGACGAAGCGCGGACTGGATGCGGTGGACGAGGGTCGGGACCGAACTGCTCGGGTACAACCCCTGGTCGGGGTAGGTCTGACCGGCGAGGTTGGCGTCCGCCGCGACCTGCCAGCCGCTGACGTACACCGCGCCGAGGCCCGCGCGCACCTGCTGCACGGCCTGCTGCCCGGTGAGCGCGCCCAGGGCGAAGACGGGGTCCGCGCCGTGCAACTGGCGCCAGAACCGCTCCGCGCCACGCTCGGCCAGGGTGTGCTGGACGGGCACGCTCCCACGCAGGCGACGTACGTCGTCGTCGGTCCAGGTCCGGGTGATGCCCCGCCAGCGATCGTTGGACGCGCGAGGGCGTCGGGGTGCAGCCATGTCAGGTCTCCGTGGTGAGGGTGAACAGGCGGTCGACCACCGCCGCCGTGAGGAAGTCGGGCATCCGCGGCGTCAGCGTCAGCCGCTCCAGGAGCACGCGGGCCTCGCCGAGCCGCACCCACGTGGCGCTGTTGGACGCCACATCGGCGCGGGCGCGCGCAAGGCAACCGTCCAGGATCTCGCGGAGCAGGTCGGGCGTCGCGGCGACCGCTCCCCCGTCGGGCATCTCCAGCGAGACACGGTGATGAAAGCGCTGCCAGAGCGAGGCACGTGCGATCTCGGCCGTCGCGGCGTCCTCCATGCGCCCGTCGATCGCGACGCATCCCGTGCCGTCGAGCCACGCCGCGAGGTAGCGCAGGACCACCTCCGCGCTTCGCACGCACCCCTCCCGCGTGACGGGTCCCGCGGGCATGGCACGGAGCTCCGACGCCACCGCGACGGCGCCACGCCCTGCACCCGCCGGCGCACGGTGGATTTGGTTCGGTCCGGGCATGGCGGCGTCGAAGATGGCCCGGGCCACGGGAACGAGCGCGGGATGGGCCACCCAGCAACCGTCGTAGCCCTCGCCCACCTCCCGGATCTTGTCGGCTCGGACGGCCTCGAGCGCCTCCGCGTTCGCGACGGGATCCTTCAGCGGCACCTGCGCCGCCATGCCCCCCATCGCGTGCACCTCCCGACGATGACACACCTCCACCAGGGTGCGGCCCGCCGCCTGGAGGAACAGCTGACCCATGCCGACCCGTTCCCGGTCCGGAAGGATCGCCGCGCCGTCCTCCGCCGACACCTTCACCCGGCTGAACAGGAGGTCCCAACGCCCCAGGTTGAGACCGGCGGCGTGATCGCGCAGCTCCCACAGCAGCTCGTTCATGCAGAACAGCGCAGGAAAGGTCTCGATGAGCACGGTGACGCGCGCCGTGCCCCGCGCAAGGCCCGTGCGCTCCTGCAGGAAGACGAGGACGTCCTCCCAGAGCCGGGCCTCGTTGGGTGCCTCCAGCTTGGGGAGGTAGAGGTACGGGCCCCGCGCCTCCCGCGCGAGGGCCACGGCGTTGTGGAAGAAGAACAACCCGGCGTCGAACAGCGCGGCGGGCACGGGCTGGCCATCCACCGCGACGTGGGGCTCCCACAGATGCCATCCCCGCGGCCGCACCACGAGCGTCGCGGGATGCTCCGGGACCCGGAGCACCGCACCGTCCGAGCCGGCCGCCTCCAACGTCCCTGCGATGGCCTCCTTCACCGCCAGCTGACCCGCGACGAGGTTCGCGAAGGTGGGCGACAGCGCGTCCTCGAAGTCCACCATCGCCACCGACGCGCCGGAATCGAGGGCGCGCAGGATCCGCCGCCCCTCGGCGGGACAGGTGATCTCCACGCGACGGTCGACCAGACCCGGGGCGAGCGGCGCGCAGGTCCAGCTCGCCTCCCGGATCCGCGCCGAGTCGGAGTCGAAGTCGGGACGGCGACCCGAGTCCCATGCGAGTTGACGATCGCGCCTGCGCGCCAGAAGGTCGCGCACCCTCGGCGTGAACGCGCGGGCCAACTCGCCCAGGAAGGTGCGGGCATCCTCCGAGAGGATCCGCTCGGAGCCGGGAACCGGAAAGCCGCGTACCGCGACCCGTGGAGGAGAGAGAAGCTGCGTTTCCATGGCGTCGACCATGGATCCCGCGCATCGGGCCGGCAAGCGCCGACCCGACCGCCTCTCAGGGGGAAGCGGCCTGAAGACGGAGCGTGAAGGTGCTCCCCTTCCCCGGGGCGCTGACAACCGACACATCCGCCTGCATCGCCTGACACAGATGCTTCACCAGCGCGAGTCCCAGCCCGGTCCCGCCGACCGCGCGGTCACGACCATGGTCCACGCGGTAGAAGCGCTCGAAGATCCGTCCATGATGCACCTCCGGGATGCCGATCCCCGTGTCGGTGACATCGACCCGCACGACGCCGCCCTCCTGCACGGCCCCGATCGTCACGCAGCCCCCGGAGGGCGTATGTTTCAGCGCGTTGTCGACGAGGTTTCCGAGCGCGTGGTCGAACGCGGGGGCATCGATCCGTGCGGCCAGCGTCTCCGGGACGTGATTCAGGAGCCGCACCCCCTGCGCGGACGCGGTGCCCGCGTGGCTGGCGATCACCTCCTCCACCAGAGGGGCGAGCGTCATCGGCCGCAAGCTCAGATCGGACCGTCGGGCCTCCAGGCGCGAGAGCTGCAGGACATCCTCGATGAGACGACCGAGACGTCTCGCGTTTCGGTCGATGGCGGCGACCATCGGCCGTGCGGACTCGGGCAGCGCGTGGGCGTCGGCAGAGAGCGCCTCGGACCACCCGAGGATGGCCGTGACCGGGGTGCGCAGCTCGTGGCTCACATTCGCGACGAAGTCACGCCGCGCACGCTCCGCGGCGCGTACCGAGGACACGTCGAGCACGATCGCCATCACGCCGCCGCCCTCCGCCAGCGGGATGGCGCGCAGCAGAAGGTCACGGCCATCCGCCTGCATCTCCCGCTCGGACGGGGATCGATGAAGGACAACCTCGTCCACCGCCTCCTGCAGGGCCGGGAGGGGAATGCATTCGATCGGCGCGAGGCCCCGCGGATCTCCGCGCACCGGCAACAACGCGCGCGCAGCCGGATTCATGCGACGGATCCGGCCCTCCGTATCGAGCACGATGAGTCCGTTCGGCGTCTCGCGGATCAGCGCGCTGTCCAGGCGTTGCTCCACGTCCGCGGGACCCTGCGACTCCCCGGGCACCGGCTGCGGTGGACCTGTCTCGCGCAGCGCCGCCTCCCCCCTGCGACCGCGCGATGCCAACCGCATGGCCGCGATGACCGCCACACCCCACACGACGCACGCGACCACCCACGGCGCCTGGGGCATCCCCCACACGAACGCACCGGCGAACACCCCGAGGACGAGGATTCCGCCCACCTCGGCGACGTTCATCCTCGTGACGCCGGACGACGAAAGCGGTACCCGACCCCCCGCACCGTTTCGATACACCATGATGTATCACCCAGTTTCTCGCGAAGGCGCTTCACATGGGTGTCCACGGTCCGGGTCGGGACGTCTCCTCGTACCTCCCACACGTCATGCAGCAGGGCGGACCGTGTCTGGACACGCCCCGCGCGGCGAGAGAGCGTCATCAGGAGCTTGAACTCCGTCGCCGTGAGCTGTACGTCGCGTCCATCCACCAAGGCCCGGTGACCGGGCTCGTCGATGACAAGCCCGACGGCGTCCGGCGGCTCCGTCCCCGGCGTGCCCGCATGCTCCTCCTGGGCGCGGCGGAGCACCGCGCGGACACGCAGCAGCAGCTCACGCGTGGAGAACGGCTTGGTGACGTAGTCGTCGGCGCCGACCTCGAACCCAACCACCCGGTCGATCTCCTCGCCGCGGGCGGACAGCATGATCACCGGCACGCTCCGTGTCGCGGCATCGCCCCGGAGCCGACGGCACACCTCCGTGCCCGACAGGTCCGGCAGCATGACGTCGAGCACGACCAGCGCGGGGACGTCGGTGCGGGCCACGTCCAGCGCCTCCGCGCCGGTCGCGACCCCGCGCGCGTCCAGACCGTCCCGGACGAGGGCATGCACGATGAGCCCGCGGATGTCGGGCTCGTCATCGACCACGAGGATGCAGCCGGCCATGTCGCCCCGTATCGCGTGGCCGTTCCGGGCGTGGTACGGCACCCCGTGGCCCGGATCCCGCGCACGCTGCTCCCCGTCGTCACGTGGCTCGCGGCGTCGTGTGCGCCGGCGGCGACACCTGCGGAGGCCTTCCAGCGCGGTCAGGATGCCGCGATTCCGCTGGCGGACGCGCTCGCGTGGTGCGAAGGCGCTGCCGACGCCGCGGACCGGTGCGTGGTGGGCGCCGTGCGCGCGCACCCCGGTGCCGACGCGGAAGCCTGCGCCCGCGTGGACGACGCCCGTTTGCGGGCCGAGTGCCACTTTTCTCGCGCCGAGTCGCGGGCACGCGCCGGAGACCGATGGGGTGCCGTCGAGGCCTGCGCCCGCGCCGCCGGCTACCACGACGAGTGCCTCTACCACGCGTGGAGCCTGGAGCTGCAGCACGTCGCGGAGACGCATCCGGACACGCCCGGGGCCTGGGGCGCGTTGCAGGAGCCGCTCAGGTGGTGGGGCGGCATCCAGACCATCGGCCCGGAGCCGGCGCGGGTGCTCACCCACGACGCCTGGTACTTTCTCGGGGTCGTGGCGCAGGCGCGCGGCACGCCCCTCGGGTGGAGCACGTGCGAGGCACTCGCGCCCGCCGACCGCGCCGGGTGTCGGGAGGGCACCGCGTCGTACGTCGCACGCGCGGCGCGGGAGGGCTTGCGCCGCGCGCCCGAGGACGTGCGCGATCCGCTGTGCAGGCGGATCGAGACGGAGGCCGCAGCGGCCCTGTCCGCGCGTGGGGCGCTGGGCGTGGCGTGGGCCGACCCCCCCGGGCTCGAGACGGTCTTCCAGGAATCCGTGCGCGCGGGATGCCAGGAGCCGGACGGGCCGCGCCCGTGGAACCCCGTGTTCCAGCCACGGCGCCGGATGCCGTCGTGAAGGGGTTCGCCGATGCACGCGACGCCTGGATCGCGGCCGGCGGGGTCGGCGCGCTGGTCCTGGTGACGCTCGGGCTGGCCCTCCGGCTCGGCGCGCCTGTACGCGAGGCGTCGGTCCTCATCGCCGCGAACGCCGACGGCGGCGTGGCCACGCTGCGGGTGTCGACCGCCAACACGGGCCTCGTCGACCCCGTGGCCACCGTACGACTCGCGTTCCTTCCGGCGGACGCTCCCCCGCTGGCGCACCGCGCCACGCGACTGCCCACCCGCGTGGACGAGGACGGCGTCGCGGCGCCCCCCGATTCCCTGCGGCGCGAGGGGAACACCTGGAGCGCGACCATCGGCGGCGAGGGCTTGCAGGCGCGCCTCACGCTGCGCGCAGCCGGGGACGACCCCCGTGGCTGTCCCGTCGCGCTGGGTCCCATCGCCGGTACCATCGAGGACGGGCGGGCCGGTCAGACCTTCGACGGCAGCGCCCTCATCGTGCGGACCCGGGCGCGCTTCGGCGCGCGGGCCACCGCGCTGTATGCCGTCGGTCCCACGCTCGCCCTCGGGTTGGACCCGCACGGCACCTGCCCGGCCTTCGTGCGTGGGTCGGGCGTGGCGTGGACCGGTCCCGCACCGGGGGCTCCCCCCGAACGCCCCGGGGAGTCCGCCGTGCTCGGACCGGTGCGCATCACCGTCGAGGCGCGGACCGACGCCGTGGCGCTGGAGCCGCTCGACCACGTGACCGCACCCGAGCGCTGGCTCGGTCGGCTCGCCGGACTGCGCCCCACCTTCGTGCGTCGCGCGCGCGTGCGCGTGCGCGGCCCCACGCTTCCCGAGGACGGGGTCGCACTGCCGGCGGTGCTATACGCGCGCGGGGACGCGCGATAAGACGACCGCATGCTGCTCACGCTCCTCATCGCCACGGCGTCCGCCCGAGATCTCCACGGTACGCTCGGCCTCGGCTTCGACAGCCACGTCGGTGATGGCGCCGCGCTCTCCGCGCGGTACTGGCTGCCGCTCGGCAAGGGAGCGCCGAATGTCGGCGTGCAGGCGGTGCTCGGACTGGACACCGCCGGCACGGACCCCGACTGGGCCACCGGCGGCCGCGCCCTGTACGGATTCGTGGAGGAGGACAACATGAACCTCTACGCTGGCCTGGGCGCCTACGCGCTCGGCGCCCGGCGCGTGCTGCGCGTACAGCCGGCGGTCGGTGCGGAGTTCTTCCTGTTCGGCCTCGAGCACCTCGGCATCTCCGCCCAGTGGGCGCTCGACGTGGACGTGGGCGAGGCCGGGGGCGTCGCCACCCGCGGCGCCGGCGCGGCAGCCGTCCACTACTACTTCTAGCCGACCTCAGCTGGCGCGGTGGACATCCGTCACGCCGCGAACGTTCCGCAGCTTGCGCACCAGATGCGTCAGCTCGCTCACGTCGTGCACCGCCACGCCGAGCTCGCAGACCGCCCGATCCGGCCCCTCCGTGCGCATCTCCGCGCGCCAAAGGTTGATGCGGCTGCTGGCGCACAACCCGGTGATCTCCGCGAGGATGCCGGTGCGGTCGTCGCACACGAGGCGCAAGAGCCCCTGATGCAGGGTCCGCACGGAGCCGTCCCATTCCACTTGGACCAGTCGGTCGGCATCGAGCCCGCGCACCATGGTGCAATCGCCCTTGTGGATGGACAGCCCCCGGCCGCGGGTGATGTAGCCGACGATCGGCTCGCCCTTCATCGGACGGCAGCAGCGGGCGTAATCCACGAGGATGTCCGACTGTCCGTTGACGATGATCGCGGAGTCGTGGCCCTTCCGAACCTTCTGGAACCAGGCGCCGAGCGTGGTGGACGCCGGCGCGGGGGCCGCCTCCTCCTCCACCACCAGGATCCTGGCAGCCTCCAGCGGCGCGACGCGACCCGCGACGACCTCCAGCGCGAGATGGTCGAGGTCCCGAAACCCCGCGGCATCCAGACGCTGGGCGGTCGCGGGCTCCGCCGCCACCCGCTTCCAGGAGGACTGCGCCTTCCGCAATGCCCCATCCAGCAGCTCACGACCTACCGCGACACCCTGATCCGCGAGCATGTCCCGCAGCTTCTTTCGGATCTTCTCGAGCGCGCGGTGGCTGTGCGCCCACTGCAGCCATTCCCGGGTGGGGTTCGCGTCGGTGCGCGTCAGGATCTCGACGGTGTCACCCGTGCGAACCTGCGTCCGCAAGGCGACGAGCCGCCCGTTGACGCGCGCGCCGTACGCGCGGTTTCCGACCTCGGTGTGCACGTGGTACGCGAAATCCAGCGCGGTGGAGCCCTCCGGCAGCATCATCACGTCACGACGCGGCGTGAAGACGTGGATGTCCGCCGACAGGTCGCTCCGTGCCGCCTCGAGGAAGTCCGCCGGATCCTCGATGTCGCGCGCCATGTCGATGAAGCCACGCAGGCGCGCCGCCGTCTCGAGCTCCGCGTTGCTCACCGCCAGACGGCCGTTCTTGTAGCGCCAATGGGCCGCGATGCCGTTCTCCGCGACGCGGTTCATGGCGGGCGTACGGATCTGCACCTCGATGGGGTGCCCCTCCGCGGCGATGACGGTGGTGTGGAGCGACTGGTAGCCGTTGCCCTTGGGCACGGCGATGTAGTCCTTCAGGCGCCCGGCGACGGGGATGAAGTTGGCGTGCACGAACCCGAGCGCCACGTAGCAGGACTCGCGATCCGGCACGATCACCCGGAAGGCGAGCAGATCGTGGATGTCGGCGAGCTCCTTGCCGCTCTTGCGCATCTTCCGGTGGATGCTCCACAAGTGCTTCGCGCGACCGTAGATCTGCACGTCGACGCCGCGGTTCCCGAGAACCTCGCGCAGGAGGTCCACGGTCTTCGCCACGTAGGTCTCCCGCGCGCCCGCATCGGCCTCCAGGGCGGTGGTGAGCGCGACGTAGGCCTCCGGCTCTACGTACCGGAAACACAGGTCCTCCATCTCGATCCGCACGCGCTCCAGCCCGAGGCGGTGCACGAGCGGACAGTAGATGTCGAGCGTCTCCTGCGCGATCTGCACCTGCTTCTCGCGGCGGTGATGCTCGAGCGTCCGCATGTTGTGGAGCCGGTCGGCCACCTTCACGAGGATCACGCGCAGGTCACGCCCGAAGGCGAGGACGAGCTTGCGGAAATTCTCCGCCTGCTCCTCCAGCTTGCCCTTGTAGGTGAGCTTGGAGAGCTTGGTGACACCGTCGACCATGTCGGCCACCGGTGCGCCGAACCGCCCCTCGATCTCCTCGCGGGTGGCGAGGGTGTCCTCCATCGTGTCGTGCAGGAGGCCCGTGGCGATCGTCTCCACGTCCATGTGCATCCCGGCGAGGATGCCGGCCACCGCGAGGGGGTGCACCAGGTAGTCCTCGCCGTTCTTGCGGACCTGACCGCGGTGACGCAGCGCCGCGTACTGGTAGGCGTCGAGCACGAGCGCCAGATCCGCGCCCGGCGCGTACGTCTCGACCTGCCGCACCACGTCCTCGATCTGCAGGGCGTTGGGAAAGTCGGATGCCACCACACCCAATGTGGAGCGCGCGCCGGGAATCGTCAAGTCGCCCGCGACGCCTCCGCGCCCGACACGCCCCCCTCCGTCGCGAGCGCACGTTCCATCGTGCGCACCCAGCCCTCACGGCGCGTGCGGCGCGACAACTCGGCCAGCACGATGCCCTGGAACTGCGCGTGGGCCGTCGGGAGCACGTCGTTCATCACGAGGTAGTCGTAGGTGCCGCACCCCGCGAGCTGCGCGTGCGCCTCCCGCACGCGGCGGGCGATCACCTCCGGCGCGTCGGTGCCACGCGCCTCCAAGCGCGCGCGGATCACCTCCAGCCGGGGCGGCAGGATGAAGATGGACACCGCGGCCGGGTGGCTTCGACGCACCTGCGCCGCGCCCTGCACGTCGATGTCGAGCACGATGCTGCGGCCCTCGCGCAGCGCGGCGTCGACCGGCGCGCGCGGCGTGCCGTACCCGGTTCCGTAGACCTCCGCGTGCTCCAGCAGCGCCCCGGAGTCCCGCAGGGTCTCGAAGGTGGGCCGGTCCACGAAGCGGTAGTGGACGCCGTCCACCTCCCCCGGGCGGGGGGCGCGCGTGGTGACGGACACGGAGAACGCGAGGCCGGGGACGCGCGCGAACAGCTCCTGCAGCAGGGTGGTCTTGCCGGTGCCCGACGCGCCGCTCACGACGAACAGCACACCCGAGTCGGGGGCCTGCCATCCCTCCAGCATCATGCCCCCGCTCCTGCGCCGACCCTGCATGCCATGCGGCCTCCGCGAGCGGGCGTCGTAACCGGGAAACCGGCCGGACGTCGCGCCGACTCACTCGACGTTGGCGGCCTGCTCACGCATGCGCTCCAGCACGCTCTTCATGTCCACGACCCGCGCGGAGATCGGGTGCTCGGCGGCCTTGCTGCCGAGGGTGTTCACCTCGCGGTTCATCTCCTGGAGCAGGAAGTCGAGCTTGCGCCCCACCGCCTCCGACGCGACGAGGGCGTCCCCGAACTGCGCGGCGTGGCTTCCGAGGCGCGCCAACTCCTCCGAGACGTCCGCCTTGTCGGCCAGCACCGCCGCCTCCATGGCGAGGCGCGAGGGGTCGACGCGGTCCCCGATCATCCGCACGACGCGCTCCTCGAGCCGCTGGCGGATGCGCTCCGCGAGACCCTCCGAGGCGGCTTCCACCTCGGCGCGCAGCCGCAACAGGTCGTCGAGGTGGCGCCGAAGGTCCGCCGCGAGCGCGTGACCCTCGGCGGCGCGCATGGACGTGAGGTCGCCGAGCGCGGCGTGAAGCGCCGGCTCGAGCACGTCCCACTCCGCCAGCGGGTCGGCCTCCGCCTCCTGCGCGACGAGCACGCCGGGCTGGGAGAGGTACGCCGCGAGCGGAACCTCGGCGGCGTCCCGCTGGACGCGGCGCGCCAGGTCGCCGAACGCGAGACGGTACTGATCGACGAGGGCGTGGTCGACCACGATGCGCGTCGCACCCTCGAGCGACGTGCGCCGCACCGTGGCGTCCAGCCGCCCGCGCTGGACCCCCTCGCGAAGGATGGCGAGCACGCGCGGCTCCAGGACCGAGTACTCGCGTGGCGCGCGCACCTGCACGTCGCGGAAGCGGTTGTTCACCGTCCGCAGCTCGACGACGACGGTCACGTTGCCGTTCGTCGACTCCCCGCGTCCGAAGCCGGTCATGGAATGCATCGTGTACTCGCCGCCCTGCCGGCCGCAGCCTAGCGTGGGCGCGGGGCGGCATCCAGCGCGAACCACGCGCGCAGCGAGGCGCGTCGCGTGGCGCGATCGAAGCCGCGGGCGTGCAGGCGCGCCGGCCCACGGGCACCCCGCGCGCGGGCCTCCGCGGGGTCGGACAGCGCCTCCCGCAGCGCGTCGGCGAGGGCCTCCGGCGCATCCCGGGGCACGACCCACCCCACCGACGCGTCGACGAGCTCGTCGAGCCCCGGGAGGTCCGTCGTGACGACCGGGACACCCCGCGCGAGGGCCTCCAGCAACACGATCGGCACGCCGTCGCGGTCCCCGTCATCCGACACGGTGCAGGGAAGGCACACCACGCGCGCCGCGGCGATGCGGGCGAGCGTCTCCGCGTGCGGACGCGGACCGAGCGCCTCCCACCGCGCGCCGCTGCCCGGCCCGGGCGCCGTGTCGCCCACGATCCCCACGCGCACGGCGGGATCGAGCCGCGCGGCGGCCTCCCGGAGCGCAGCCAGGCCCTTCTTGGGTACCGCACGCCCGACGAAGAGCACGTCGTGGCCGTCCTCCACGGGGGTTTCCGACGGGCGGTCCGGCACCTCGACGCCGCAGCGGAGGACCGTGGCGCGCACCCCGAAGCGCGTCGCGAGCACATGGGCGTTCGCATGCGAGATGGTTCTCACGGCGACGGCGTCCTGGAGCAACTCCGCGAGGTCAGGACGCGGACGGTACAGGTCCACCGCGTGCACCGTCACGGACCACGGAACCCCGAGCGCGCCCGCCACCCGCCGCACCCGCGCCGCGGCCTCCCCCGCGAAATGCACGTGCACATGACGCGCCCGCGCCACGTGGGACGCCATCCACGCGTCGATGCGATCGGGCTTGGGGCGGGGGGGCGCGCCCCCCCGCAACGCCCCCCGCGCCACGGCTGCGGCGAGCCGCGCCGCGCCGTCGAGGCACGTCGCCGACGCGCCCAGCCAGCCCGCGCCGTGGGGCCGGCGATGGACGCGCACGCCCACCGGATCCTCGGGCGCGTGCGCGTCGCCGCGCGTGCCGAGCCCGAGCACCTCGACGGGCTCGCCGAGGTCCGACGGGAGGTCGGCGATCTCGTCCCGGACGAAGGTCTCCGACAGGGTGGGCCAGTACCGTACGACGTGCAGGATCACGCGCGGGCGGCCTCCAGGACGGCCTCGACCTCCGCCGCGCGCGCCCCCCAGGTGCGCAGGCGCGGCCGATCTCCAGGGGTGGCCAGGGCGCGCCGCACCGCGTCGGCCAGCGCCCGCGGGTCGTCGGGGGCGCACAGGTGCGCCACGTCCCCGGCGATGGCCCGCACGGTCGGCAGATCCGACGCCGCGATGGGCACGCCCGCGCCGCGCGCGTCCCAGAGCTTCAGCGGGGAGGTCATGCAGCGCCCGAACAGGGAATCCTCCAGCGGCAGCACCACCGCGTGCGCCGTGGCCAGCAGCGACGGGAGCGCCTGCGGCGGCACGCCGGGGAGGGCCTCCACGGCGCCGCCCGGGGGGCGTTGCGGGGGGCTGTCCCCCCGCCTCAGGAGCGCGGTCTCCGACGCCCCCACGAGGCGCAGCACCGTGCCCGAGGGCCAGGAAGCGAGGCTCGCGGCGAGCGTCGCGGCCCCCTTTCCGCGCCCCAGGGTGCCCGCGTAGAGCACGGTCGGCACCGGCGAAGGCGTCCGCGGCACCGCGCGATCGGGGCGCGTGGCGTTGTGGATCACGCTGCGCACCGACGGCAGCGCGTGGGCGGCCTCGAGGCAGGACAGCGTGCCCTCGCAGTTCGCCACCACCGCCCGGGCGCGCGCGAACACCCCGCGCTCCAGCGCCGTCCAGGGGGAAGGGTCCTCGCCGCGCTCGGCGGCCAGGGCGCTGTCGAGCTCGTGCGCCTCCACCACGAGCGGCACCGCACGCGGCACCCAGCGCACGTAGCGCTTCGCACGCGCCAGCACGACGTCCCAGCGCCCCCGCGCGAACCCCTCCACGAGCTGCGCGCGGAACCACGCCGAGGCACCCGGGCTCCATGCCGTCGGCGCCACGCGGAGGTCCAGCCCGTCGACGGCGTCGAGGCCCATGGCGTCGAGCACGGCGGAGGCCGACGCGGCGCCCTCGCCCCGGTCGGCCAGCACCGTGACCCGGTGGCCCCGCCCCGCGAGCGCGTGCGCGGCGTGCAGCACCTGGATCGCCTGCGCACGCAGCGACGGCAGACGAGGCCGGTAGAGGACGAGCACCCGCACGTCCCCGCCTACCCCGCGGCGGGCGTGGCCGCGCCGGCCCGGCTACGATCCGCCCGTGGAAACCCCTCCCCTCCCCGCCGGCACGACCATCGGCCCGTGGACCCTGCTGCGCGCCCTCGGGCGCGGTGCCAACGCCACCGTGTACGTGGCCCGGCGCGGCACCCGCGAGCTGGCCCTGAAGCTCCGCAAGCGCGGCGAGGCCGAGCTGGACGTGCGGTTCCTGCGCGAGTTCGAGGCCCTGCGCGGGCTGGCCATCCCGGGCGTGGTGCGCGTCCATGACGCCGGGCTGGACGACGGCTGGCTGTGGTACGCCATGGACATCGTCCACGGCGTGACCCTGCGGAGCTGGATCGAGGCGGGCGACACGCTGGCCGGGCGCGTGGAGCGCCTGCTGCGGGTCGGTCCCGTGCTGTGCGACGCGCTCGCCGCCATCCACCGCGCCGGCATGATCCACCGCGACCTGAAGCCGGGCAACGTGCTGGTGGACGACGCCGGAAACCCGCACATCCTCGACTTCGGCGTGGTGCGCTGGGGCCGCGCCGGGGCCGCGCTGACCTCCGAGGGCGGACTGGTCGGCACGCTGCCGTTCATGGCGCCCGAGCAAATCGCCGGGCAGCCGCTGACGCCGCGCGCGGACGTGTTCGCCGTGGGGCTGATGTTCTACGAGGGCATCGCGGGCAAGCGCACCCGCCCCGCACGCGCCCAGGACTGGCTGCGGATCCAGTGCCTCGAGCGCCCGACCCCGCTGGCGGCGCGCCACGTGGAGGTGCCGCGCGCCCTGGGGCACCTGCTCGAGCGCATGACCGCCCTCGATCCCGACGATCGGCCCCACGCGGACGAGGCAGCCGCGCAGCTGCGCGCCTGCGCGCAGGGACGCGCCGCGAACGACTGGCCTGCGCCCGGCACGTGGGTGGGTCCCGCGCCCGCCTGGCAGGCCCCGCGGCCCGAGGCCCCCATCGTCCGCATCCTGGCCGGACCGGCGGGCAGCGGCAAGCGTCGTACGGCCGAGCAGATCCGTCGCCGCGCCACCCTGGCGGGCGCCCGCACGGTCCGGGGACGCTGCCGCATCGAGTGCCCCGGCGGCGCGCTCGAGGAGATCCTCGACGCGCTGCTCGCGACGCCGACGGACGAGGCGTGGCGTCAGCGCATCGCGGGACCGGACGCGGCGGCCCTGCTGGAGATGTGGTCGCACCTGCCGCTCACCTCCACGGCACCGCACGAGGTGGACAGTCCCCGCGACATGGTCCGCGCCTGCGCGGACGCCCTGGCGCGCGCCGCCACGAACGACGAGCTGGTGATCGTCGTGGAGGACATCGACGAGGTGGACGCGCTCACCGCCCGTGTCCTCGCACAGCTGGCCCGCATGCGGCCGCCCCACCTCTCCCTCGTGTGGACCTACGACGACCGCGGTGCGGTGCGACGCGCGCGCAAGCTCGTGGACGGACTGGTGGCGGAGCGCTTCGCCACCCTGGCCCCCATGCCCGACCTCAGCGAGGAGGAGGCGCGGGCGCTCGCGATGGACCTCGTGCCGAACGACACGCCGGTCCATACCGAGACGGGCTCCCCGCTCCGTGCGGTCGAGGCAGGGTGGGAGGCACTGGCCGGCGTGCGTGGGGAGCGCTTCCCCAGCCTTCCGCTCGCCGCCATCCCCGCGGCCCTGATCGACGTCCCCCTGCACGCCTCGAGCTGGGCCGTGCTCGGAGTGGAGCCCAACATCTGGATGGCCCGCGGGGCGTTGTCCATCGCCGGCAGCCGGAGGTGGGCGATTCGCGACCCGGCCGTACGGCGCGGCGCCCTGGCCCGCATGCCGAACCGGGTCGCCGCGGCGCGGCGGCTGCTGGAGGCGCTGGAGGCGGACCCCGACCGCGAACGCACGGCGGGTGCCCGGGCGCGGGCCCTCCTGTTGCTCGGCGAGACGACCCGCGCCTTCGAGCCGGCCGTCACGGCCGCCCTGCACGCGGAACGCGAGGGCAACCTGCGGGTCGCCCGGACCTGGCTTCACCTCGTGGACACCCTGCCGCGCGACCGGGAGTCCGACGTGTACGCGCGCCTCCGCTTCCCGCTGGCCTGGTGCCGGGCCACCGTCGCCGCGGAGAGCGGTTCGGAGCGGCCGCGGCCGGACCTCGTGGCACTGGCGGCGTCGCGGGCCGTCTCGCCCGCCGAGCACGACGAGGTCGAGCTGTTGCACGCCGACCTCCGACGCCGCGAGGGGGACCCCCGGGGCGCCCTGGCGCTCCTGCTGCGCTACGCCGGGACCCGCAAGCCCGTGGACGAGGACGCGCGTACCCGATGCGTGCGGGCCCTGCTCGCCGCGGCGGAGGTGCGGCTGGAGCTGGGGCAACCCGATGACGCCGAGCTGCACCTCGACCGGGCGGCGGAGCTTCGCGGCGCAGGCGTGCGGGTGGACCGCACCGGCGTCATGCTGGACCAGTTGCGCGCCGACGTGGCCATGGCGCGCGGCGACATCGAGGGCGCCGTGCGCACGTGTCACGCGGGCCTGCGGGCCGCGGGACAGCTCGGATGGACCCGTGGACTCATCGGGTTCTACCAGCGCTTCGGACAGGCGAGCCTGTTCGTGGGCGACCGCCCGCAGGCGGACGAGGCCGAGACCGAGGCCCGCCGGCTCGCGCTGCGTGCGGGGGAGCGTGCGCTCGCGGCCGTGACGGCGCTGCACCTCGGCCAGCTCGCCCTGGGCCGGGGCGACTCTCCCTCGGCGTCGGGTCTCGCCCGCGAGGCGCTCGCGGCCGCGCAGCGGCTGGGCCTCGTACGGGTGCGTCATCACGCGTGGGCGCTGCTGCTCGACGTGGCGACCGTTCGCAACGACGCCGAGCTGGCGGCGCAGTGCCTCGCCGAGACGGAGAGCGCGCGGTCGCCCGCGTTCGCGGTCGCCGCGCAGCGCTGGTCGCGTGCCTGGGGCGACGGCAGCCTCGTCGAGTCCCCCCACGCCACCGGATACCGGGCGGCGGAGCTGCTGGTCGAACAGGCCCGCACGCTCGCCGAGCGCGGGGGTGCCCCCGCGGAGGCCGCGCGGCGCGCCGCCCATGCGGGCGCCCTCGCCCGCGGCGGTGGATACCGGGAGCTGCAGCTCTACGCCGAGGTGGTGGCCGGATGGGTCACCGAGGTGGCACCCTCGACGTGGAGCCGCGTGTTCCACGACGCCATGCAGTGCCGCTGGCTGGAGGTGTGCCTGTGCGCGCTCGCGGTGGATGCCGCACGGCTCGCGCGCCACGGTGACCACGCGGGTGCCCGCTCCCGCGTGCTGGAGCTGCGGCTCCGGGCCGAGGAGCCCTCCCACCGCCCCGCCATGCTGCTCGCCGAGCGGCTCCAGGTGGACGACCCCACGGAGGTCGAGCCGCGATGAGGCGGGTTGCGGCCCCGACGCGACGCAGGGAACACCCTGCGCAGGCGATGGGGTCGTGAGCATCGGACCCGCCGTGTTCCGACCCGGCACCCACCGGGCCGCATGGGCACTCGTCGGGTGGTCCGTACTTGGCGCGTGCGCCGGACAAGCCCGTGTGCCCGTGCCGTGGGACGGTGAGGACACCGGACAGGATGCCATCGGTGCGCCGCCCCCGGCCGGGCGGATCGTGCTCGATGCATGCCTCGGCGAGACCGGCGTCCCGGAGCGATGCACGCTCGTGACGGACGCGACGGCATGCACGTCGGCCCCCTGCGACCGCCTCGTCGTGGTCTTCTCCGGTGGGGACATGGCGTGCGACAGCGGCGATGGCTACGAACGCGTGCTCCGGGGATACGCCGGGCACGGCTACGCGGCGGTGTGCATCAACGCGTTCGATACGGCAACGGGATCCGGCGCGGCGCCCTTCGTGGACGAGGCCGGACGCTTCGACATCGCAATGCGCGAAGCCACGACGGGTGCATGGGCGCGCACGTACTGGAACGGCCAGCACCTGCTGATCGAGGGCATCAGCCATGGCGCGACGGCCCCCATGATCCTCATGGCACGGACGTCTCTCGATGAGCAACCCCACTGGCGAGGGCGCCGCGCGACGGCCGGCTGTTTCTTCGACGGCAGCTACGATCAAGTCGCGACCGCCGAGTTGCTCCGGACGGGTGGCGTCGGCGGACGGGCGTGTACGGCGCCGGTCTCGCACGCGCGCTGGCTCGAGCGATACTGCGGAGACGGGGCAACCGCCGCGACGTGTGACCTCGCCCTGGAACCGAGGGCTGCGCTCGACTCCATTACCGAGATCCCGACCGCAACGTTCGCAATCGACGCGTTCACGATGTTCGAATGCGGGAGCGCGAGGCCGGCCTGTACGGGCGACATCATCCCGGCCGCCCCCATCGAGCGTCTTTGCCATCGTCTCGATGGCTCGCCCTCCCACGCGTGTACCCTCGAGCGCCTGCCCGACGACGGGCATCTGACCTGTCACCGCGACCACTTCGACCGATGTCGAGCGTGGTTCGACATGCGATTTCCGCGATGAGGCGGGGGGCGTTGCGGGGGGATGTCCCCCCGCCGAGAACGACGCCTCAGAAGCTCACGCCGACCCCGAACTGGGCACGCGGCTCGATCGTCACGTCGTGCACCGGCCCCACCAGCACCGCGCCGCCGCGCGCCTCCAGGCTGAACAGGGCGAGGGTCGCCTTGGCGCCGAGGTAGGCCCCGACGTGGGCGTGGCCCACGGGGTCCTTCAGGCCGCGGGCCGGCACGTTCCATCCGCCCTCGGCCGCCACGTGGACCCCCGTGTCGAAGTCGCCGACCACGTACTGGCGCAGCTGCACGGCGGCATGCCACCCCCCGTTCCGCCACGGCAGGGCTCCACGCAGGTTCGTCGGGACCCTCCCGCGCACCGCGAGGCTGCGGTCATCGCCGAGGGCGACCTCACCGCCCACGATGACCTCGTTTCGCACGAGCCCCACGGGATCGAAGGCCAGGGTCACGATGTGGGCGGGAAGAAGCGCGAGCGGCGCGGTGAGAAGCGGAATGGGCATGGACGGATCCCTCCTGCCCGAAGCCTTCCCACGACGCGGGGACGGGTCACGACACGCCCTGCGGCATGCCCGCGGGCCGGAGCGGATACGGCGGCCGAGGGCCACGCTCAGGGTGCGGGTGCCTTGGCGGGTGCCTTGCCGCGCGTGCGGAACAGCAGCGCACCGGCCGCCGCTGCCGCCGCCTTGCGCTCCTGGCGGCTCAGGCGTCGGTCGCCCTTGTCGAGGGTGTACCGCAAGACCAGCGCCTCGCCGCGTCGCGACACGTGCAGCACGATCTCGGGGTCGTCGCGAAGCACGAAGTAGGCCGCCACGGCCTGCAGGAGCGTGGAGATGCGGCGTCCGTTCACGTCGTGCACGATGTCGCCGCTCTTCAACCCCGCCTGACGGAGGATGCTGCAGCGCGACAGGGCCACGCGGAACCCGTCGGGGCGACCATCACGCCCGCGGTGGGTCCAGACGGTGCCGACCTTGGCCAGCTCCCTCAGGTTGGAGGCGTAGAAGTCCACCAGCGCGCGTTGGACCCGCCAGGCCGCTGAATCCAGCTGCTCCACGGAGGGGTGCGGGCCCGGACAGGGTGCGTCGGCGGGGCGGCCCCGGCGGCCGGTGCCATCCCGCGCGCGACGACGCCGATGCGCCTCGAAGGCCTCTCCCGCGTCGTCCTCCACCGGCACGTCCCCCGGCTCGTCCGCCTGGGGTACTGCCTCGTGCGCCACGTCCGCCACGGCCT
Organism: Pseudomonadota bacterium; assembly: GCA_039800105.1. GTDB lineage: Bacteria > Myxococcota_A > UBA796 > UBA796 > SXON01 > CAMAXZ01. The sequence continues at coordinate 17,589 of JBDLRI010000045.1, read as the reverse complement.
CCGGCTCGACGGGGGGCGGCTCGGGAGGCGGGGGCGGCGGCTCGGGCGGCGCCTCCGCGGCGACCGCGATCTCCTCGGGCGGCGGCGCCGGCGGTGGTTCGTCCGGCACCGTCACCTCGGCGACGGGAACCGGCACGGGCACGGGCCGTGCGCGCGGCGGTGGGGGCGGAGGCGGCGGAACATGCAGCGAAAGGTGGAACAACGACGCCGGTACCACGTCCTCGGGGCGCGGCGCCGTGGTCGCGACACCCGGCGCGGGGTCCTCCTCCGGCGGCGTCGGCGGCACCTCCGGCGTGTCGGCGCTCGGCCCCCACACGCGTGGCAGCGCCGGAAGCGCGTGAAGCGCCAGGCTCGCGACCAGGGCCAGGATCGGGCGCTTCGGGACGATCACCGCGTGTTCCACGTGCTCCCTAAGACGCGGGAGACGCGCGCGCCCTTCAACCGACCGTCGGGCTCCACCCGGGGACCTGCACCAGCCGGCCCTCCTCCAGGATCCAGCCGCTGAGCGGACCGCCGTAGACGCACCCGCTGTCCAGCCCGGTGGAATGGGGATGGATCTGCACCCCGCGCATGGCGTCGTGGCCGTAGTAGACGTGCTCGGGTCCGCGCCACCGCTCCCACCAGAACGGATGGGAGAGGTCCTGGTCGTCCGGCCAGCGTCGCACGACGAGCGCGGTGCGGTAGGCGGTGCCGGCCCAACCGGCGTCAGGGTCCACCCCGGCGTGCACGCCCAGCCAGGGACGCCCCGCGCACGTCCCGTGCAGGAACAGCGGCAGCGCGTCGATCCACGCGCGTGCTTCCTGCGGCAGCGCCCGGCACGCCGCGTGGTGCGGACTGTCGCCCGGCGTGTCCCACACCTTCAGCATGCGGGCGTCGTGGTTTCCGAGCACCGCCTCGGCCCGGTGCGCCACGATGAGTTCCCAGGTGCCGCGCGGATCGGGACCTTTCGCGAAGAGGTCCCCGAGCAGGATCACCCGGTCGGGCCGCACCTCGGCGAGCAGGCGCGCGAGCGGCCCGGCACAGCCGTGCACGTCCCCGACGAGGAGCGTGCGCCCCACGGGCTCAGGCGAGACCGGCGTAGAGACGATGGACGTCGTCGTAGTCGTCGATGGCCTGGAGGAACGCCACGGCCTCCTGACGCGACGCCTCGTCGAGGTCGACCGGCGTCTTCGGGATCCAGCGGATCTCGGAGCTGCTGGGCACCCAGCCGAGCGCCGTGAGCGCCGCGGTCATCGTGCCGAGGTCGGCCGGGTCGCAGGTGAACACGGCCATGTCCTCGTCGGCCTCCACGTCCGCGGCGTTCGCCTCGACCGCCGCCTCGAACATGTCCATGCCGCCCGCGTGCGTCGCCTCGACCACGCCCTTGCGGTCGAACATCCACTGCACGCTGCCCTGCGTGCCGAGCTGGCCCTTCCGGAACAGCACGCGAATCTCCGACGCGGTGCGGTTCTTGTTGTCGGTGAGGCACTCGACGATCACCGGCACGTTGTGCGGCGCGAATCCCTCGTACACCACCGTGTCGTAGTGCACCGGATCCAGGAGCCCGGCGCCCTTCTTGATGGCGCGCTCGATCGTGTCGCGCGTCATGGACTGCTTCCGCGCCGCCTCCACGGCCGCGCGAAGCCGGGCATTGTTCTCGGGGTTGGGATCCCCGGACTTGGCCGCGACGATGATTTCCTTGGCGAGCTTCGTGAAGAGCGCGCCCTTCTTCGCGCCGGCCTCCACGCGGCCGGCATGCTTCCACTGTGCACCCATGTCGACGCTCCTAACCCTTGACGATCCGCCACGCACGATGCGCCGCGCGGTTGCGCACGTCCGGCGGGAGCGTCTCCTCGGTGCACTCGACCACCGAGGACGCCTCGTGGAGGCCCCCGAGATCCGGCGCGAACCGCTGGTGGTTCGTGGCGAACCAGAGCGTCCCTCCGGGCTTCGTGACCCCGAGCGCGGCGCGGACGAAGAACCGGTGGTCCCGCTGCAGGTCGAGGCTCTGCCCGCCGTGGTCGGAGAAGCTGGGCGGGTCGAGCACCACCGTGTCCCACGCCGCACCCGCCGCCTGCGCGTCGAGCAGCCACGCCCGCGCGTCCGCGCGCACGAGCCGATGACGCGCCGCGCGTCCGTCGCCCACCTCCGCGACGCCGTTCAACCGGAGGTTCTCCTCGGCCACGCGCAGCCAGTTGCCCGAGGCGTCCACCGTGGTCGTCCCCCGGGCACCCCCGACCGCCGCGGCGACGGTGAACGCGCCGGTGTAGCCGAAGAGGTTGAGGAGCGTGCGGCCGGACGCCTCCTGCCAGATGCGCGCCCGCAGGGGCCGCATGTCCACGAACAGGCCCGTGTCCACGTAATCCGTGAGGTTCACGACGAACCGGAACGGCGGCTCCTCCACCACGAGGCGCAGGCTGCGCGCGCCGAGCTGCGCGTAGCGGTCGCCCTCCGCCGGTCGCGTGCGACGCAGGCGATGGTGCACCCGCTCCGGGGACACTCCGGCGGCATCGGCAAGCGCGCGGGACAGCACCTCCAGGTACGGCGTGCCCTCCGTCTGCGTGCGGACGTGCTCGGACAGCACGAGATGCCGCTCGTGTCCTTGCGCCTCGGTTCGTGGGGCGGAGGGGGGTCCACCCCCCTCCGCAACGCCTCCCCCGAACCGCGCGCCCTCGTACACGTCGACGATGCATCGGACCTCGGGAATGTCGCGGTCGTAGGCGCGCCACGCGCCCACGCCGTCCCGCCGCATGCGCGCCCCGATCCCCGCGAACGCCTTGCGCACGCGGTTGGCGATCATCTCCGCGTGGCGGTCGATCGTCGCCGCGTCGTAGCGGTGCGGGTCGCGGGCCGACATCGGCGCCTAGGCCCCGGACGCGAGCATGGCGCGCAGCGCCGCCACGGCCGCCTCGATCTCCGGTGTGGCCGCGGAGAAGGCGAAGCGCACGTGCCCGGCGCCGCCGGGCCCGAAGGCCGTGCCCGGCGCGGAACCCACGCCCTGCCCGTCGATGAGGAAGTCGGTCATCGCCTCGTCGTCGGTGCGACCGCGGTAGCCGCCCCACGCGGGGTCGATGCGCGCCCACAGGAAGAAGCTGCCGCGCGGCACGTAGGGATGCAGCACGCCGAGGCCGCTCAGCCCCTCGACGAGCACGTCGCGACGGGCCTGGTAGATGTCGGACATCGCCCGGGACGCCGCGCCGCCCGCCTTGAGCGCCGCCGCGGCGCCCCACTGCGCGATCGAGTTCACGCCGTTGGTGGAGCATCGCAGGAGCTTCTTGATCCGCTCGAGCACCGTCGCGTCGCGGCTGTGCACGTAGCCCACGCGAAGCCCGCTCATCGCGTAGCTCTTGGAGGTGGAGTAGAGGGAGATCGTGCGGTCCGCGGCCCCGGGCAGCGCACCGATGCTCACGTGCTGCGCGCCGTCGAAGATGACGTGCTCGTAGGCCTCGTCGCTGACGATCGCGAGGTTCCGCCGCACCGCCAGGTCGACGATCGCCTGCAGCAGCGGACGCTCGAACACCACGCCCGTCGGGTTGTGCGGCGTGTTCACGAAGATCGCGCGGGTGCGCGGCGTGATGCGCGACTCGAGGTCCTCGACGGTCCACGGATCGCCGCCGGAGAGCCGCAGCGGCACGCGCACCGGCACCCCGCCCGCGAGGCGGATGTTCTCGGCGATCTCCGTCCACATGGGGTCCGGCATCAGGACCTCGTCTCCCGGATCGAGCAGCGCCGCGAACACGAGGAACAGGGCGTGCATGCCACCGCTCGTCACCACGACCTGGTCGGCGTGGTCGACCTGCAGGCCGTTCTCGTCGCGCAGCTTGGCGACGATGGCGTCCCGCAGCGGCGCGATGCCCGTGGAGGCGGTGTAGTGGGTGTGCCCGTCGCGCAGCGCCTTCTCGATGGCCTCGCGGACGTGCGGGGGCGTGTCGAACGACGGATCGCCGCTCTCGAGGCGGTAGATCCGACGGCCGGCGGAGGCCTGGGCCAGGAGACGGTCGCGCACCGTGACGATGGCGCCGAAGGAGATGGTGTCGAGGAGGTGGGACATGCCGGCCCGCGTATCATGCGGGGTGTCCGGCCACCGGCCGATGCGCTACGATGACTCCATGTGGTGGCTGCTCTCGGCGTGCGCGCACGACCACGGGGACGCGACACGCGCCCCGGTCGAGGAGCCCCTGCAGCCCGTCATGACCTGCCCCGCGGAGGAGGCGCGGCTGCGCGCCGAGGGAACGTGGTTCCGGCGTCTGGATGACGCCGCGTGGACGGACCAGCACGCGGGCACGCCGGAGGCCCCGGGCGGGGAGGGCGTGGCCGTCGCGGACCTCGACGGGGACGGCGTGCTCGACGTGCTTGTCCCCTCCCCCGACGGCGACACGCGACTGTTCATCGGGCAGCTGGACGAGGGGACGTGGCGCCCCCTCGACGAGACGTCGCAGCGCCTGCCCGATCTGACCGCGGCGCGCGCCCGGGCGGCCGCCGCCGCGGACTTCGACGGCGATGGCGATCCCGACCTGTTTCTCGGCACCGATGGCGCGGACGTGGTGCTCCGCAATGACGGCAGCGGCGTGTTCTCACCGTTGCCCGGCACGGATCCGTCCGCGGGTGACACCTTCCGCACGAGCAGCATCGCCTTCGGTGTCGATCCCGAGGATCACGCCCTCCTGGCGTTCGTGTCCAACTACGTCGAACTGGAGGGGGTCACGACAAACCGGATCCTGCGTTGGCGCGATGCCGGCACGACCCCCCACCCCACCCCGCTGACGGGCCCGCTCGCAGGCGGGATGACCTTCGCGATGCTGCCGGTCGACGTGGACGGGGACGGCGCCCAGGAGGTCCTGGTGTTCACCGACAAGATCCTGCCGGCCGTCCACCGCTGGCAGGGCGGCGCGCTCGTGCCCTACGAGGACGCGGAGCTGTCCGGGCGCGTGGCGTCGGTCATGGGCGCGGCACAGGCGGACCTCAACCGGGACGGACGGCCTGACTTCCTCTACCCCGCCTACGGCGAGACGTCGGCTGCCGAGAGCGTCGAGGGGGGCTGGGTGGACAGCGCGGCGGCACGCGGTTTCGTGGTGGATCCCGCCAACGGGCGTCACGTGGCCTGGGGCGCGCTGGCCGGGGACCTCGACAACGACGGGGACGTGGATGCCGTCGTCGCGTACGGCCCCCACGACGCGGGCGGCGACCGTGACCACATGGGGAACCTCCTCAATCCGCTGCGTCAACCCTACTCCGTGCTCCTCGCGGACTCCGCGGGCGTGCTGCGCGAGTCCGCCGGAGACCTTCGCCTCGCCGATCCGCTCGGCGGGCGGGGTTCGGTGCTCGCCGACCTCGATCAGGACGGCTGGCTCGACCTCGTGCGTCGGGACGTGCTCGGCCCGCCCCTGCTCGACCTGAGTCTCTGCGGGGATGCGCACTGGTTGGTCGTGGAGCTGGAGGACGCACCCCCGAACGTGCACGCCATCGGCGCGCGCGTGCGCGTGGACACCGCGAGCGGCACGCGCACCGGGTGGGTCACCGCAGGCGGCCCGGGGTACGCATCGTCCGGCCCGCCCGAGGTGCACGTGGGACTGGGCGACGAGACCGACATCGCCGGCATCGTCATCACCTGGCCGGACGGAAGCGAGACGCGCCACGCGCCCGTGGCCGTGAACCAGCGCGTACGACTCACGCGGTAGCCGCGCCGCTTGACGAACGGCGCCGCGCGCGCGACGCTCCCCCGATGGTACCCATCGCCGACCGAGATCCCCTCCCCCGAGGCGCCGCGGCCTTCCTGCTCGGCACGGAGGCCACGCGCGGCACGCTGCCGTCGCTGCTGGAGGCCCTGACGCGCGCACTTCGCGACCTGGACGGGATCCCCGTGGCGCGCGCCAGCATCTCCATCCCGCTCATGCACCCGGAGCTGCGCAGCGCGCAGGTCATCTGGAGCGACGACGCAGGAGCGCGCGAGCTGCTGCGCGGGGCGTCGAAGGACACGACGGCGCTGTACGACCGCAGCCCCATGCGTCCCCTCTACGACGGCACCACGCGACAGATCCGTCATCGGCTGCGCGACGACGACCCGAGCCCGCGCGCCTACGAAATCCTCGACGAGCTGCACGCGAAGGGCTTCACCGACTACCTCGCCCTCTGCGCCGACGCGCCGACGCATTGGGAGCGGGCGCCGATGACGTGGGCCACGCGGACGCCCGGAGGCTTCTCCGACGCGCAGGTCGCCGCGCTCCAGGCGCTCGTGCCGCTGCTGTCGCTGGTGCTCGGGGTGCACGGACACCGCCGGAAGACGCGGACCCTCCTGCGCACCTACCTCGGGGACGACGCGGCGAGCCGCGTGCTCGACGGCCACATCCGGCGCGGCGACGTCGTGGACGTGGAGGCGGCGGTGTGTTTCTGCGACCTCCGCAACTTCACGGCGCTGTCGCAGGAGCTCTCGCGGCCGGACCTGCTCGCCCTCCTCGACGACGCGTTCGACGCCGTCGTCGGCGCCGTCGAGGAGCAGCAGGGCGACGTGCTGAAGTTCATCGGCGACGCCGTGCTCGCCGTGTTTCGCGCCGAGGACAACGACGAATCGCGTCGTGACGTCGCGCACCGCGCGTGGACCGCGGCGACGAACGCCCTGCAGCGCGCGCGCGACACCGACGCGCGGCGACGCGCGGCCGGCCACGCGCCGCTCTCGATCGGCCTGTCCGTCCACATGGGACGCATCGCGTACGGCAACATCGGCGGGCCCACGCGACTGGACTTCACGGTGATCGGTCCCGCGGTGAATCTCGCGAGCCGGCTCGAGGGGATGTGCAGGCCCCTCGGGGCCTCGGTCGTCGTGAGCGACGCCGTGGCCCGACACCTGCCGGCCGAGCGCTTCGGCGACGGCGGTCTGGTCGACACCGGCGAGCACGCGCTCAAGGGCATCCCGGCGCCGGTCCGCATCTACGCGTCGCGCGGCTGAGGCCAAACCGCGGGAACCGCAAGAACCAGAACCCCCGGCGGAGTGCGCCGGGGGACGGTGGGGTTCGTTGCGTTCTCACCGAAGGTGGGAAGGTGGTCGGGGTAACACGATTCGAACGTGCGGCCTCTTGAACCCCATTCAAGCGCTCTACCAGGCTGAGCTATACCCCGCGACCGCCCACCGCTTATGGTTGCGCGGGCCCCGCGTCAACCCTCGACGAGCTCCGACGCCAGGGAGGCGACCGCCTTGCGCAGCCGACGCGCGCGCTCCAGCGCATCCTTGAGTGCCTGGCGCTCCACGCCGAGACCGGTGGACGACGCGGGCTCGCCGCCGTCCAGCAGCAGCTTGCGCGCGCCCGCGATGGTGTAGCCTTCCTCGTGCAGCAGCTGTCGCACGCGGAGAAACCGCGCCAGGTCGCCCTTGCGGTACAGCCGCTGCCCACTGCTCGACCGCGCCGGCCGGAGCCGGAACTCGGTCTCCCAGTACCGCAGCACGTGCGCCTCCACTCCGACGAGGTCCGCGACCTCGCCGATGCGGAAGTAGAGCTTGTCGGGAATCTCGGACATGGCCGCTCAGCCTTCCTCGCGGGGCTGCAAGGAATCCCGCAGGATGTGGCTCGGCTTGAACGTCAGCACCTTGCGGCGCGGAATGACGATCGACGCGGAGGTCTGCGGGTTCCGTCCACGACGCGCGGCCTTGGCGCGCACCACGAAGCTGCCGAAGCCCGACACCTTCAGGTTCTCGCCGCCGGCGAGCGTCTCCTTCATGACCTCGAGCACCGCCTCGAGCACGTCCCCGCTCTCGGCCCAGCTGAGGCCGGTCGCATCGCGCACGCGCTCGACGATGTCGGCCTTCGTGAGGGTGTCGCTGGTGTCCGCCTTGCTCATGTCCCGTCTCCCTCGTCCTTCGTCCACAATCGGAAGGTCACCGTGTCCGTCCGGGTCTCGCCGGGGTCTCCGACCGCTTCCAGCGCGATCGTCCACAGCCCCACCCCCGCGCTGTCCTGCGCCAGCTCGAACGCGCGCGCGCCGCGCGTCCCGCTGTCCACGTCCACCGACACCCGCTCCACGGTCGTCGCCCATTCGGAGCCGACCGCGACGTCGATCCGAAGCACCTCACCGACGGCCACCGCGCCGGGTTCGACGCTTCCCGTTCCGACCTCGACCGCCCCGGTGGAACTGGTGAGGGCCACCGAGACCGCGTCCGCGGGTTCCTCCGCGCCGACGCGCACCTCGACACGGTCGGCGTCGCCGTTGAAGGCCACCCAGGTGACCTCCTCGTCGGAGGCGCAGCCGACCATGCACAGCAACGCCGCGCACCCGAGGATGCGCGGCGTCGTGGGTGTGTCGATGCGGAGGCCCACGCTCAGAGCGCGGCCCGCGCCTTCTCGACGACCGCGGCGAAGCCGTTCGGGTCGTGCAGCGCGAGGTCCGCGAGGATCTTGCGGTCCAGGCCGATGTTGGCGAGCTTCAGGCCGTGGATGAAACGGCTGTAGCTCAGGCCGGCCGGCGCGAGCGCGGCGTTGATTCGCACGATCCACAGGCCGCGGAAATGGCGCTTCTTCTCCTTGCGGCCACGGAACGCGAACCGCTTGGCGCGGTCGCTGTGCTCCATCGCCTGGCGGAGGCGCTGGCGGCCGAGGAAGAAGCCCTTGACGCGCTTGTAGAGGCGGTTCTTGCGGACGCGCGAGAGTTGTGCGCGCTTGATACGAGCCATGGTGGTCTCCTGCTTGGTGGTTTCCCGCAGTGTGCGGGGCCTGCCGGGTCCCAGTCACGGGGAAGTTCGTGGGGCGGAGGGGGGCATCCCCCTCCGCAACGCCTCCCCCGCGCGGTAGCGGCGCGGTGCGTGGGTCTACTTGTAGGGGATCAGGCGGCGGACGTTGTCGTAGTCGACGTCCGCGATGTACCCGGTCTGGCCGAGGCCGCGCTTGGTGTCCTTGGAGACGTGCTCCAGGCAGTGGCGCAGGCCGCGCTTCTTGTACTTGATCTTGCCGGCGCCGTTGACGCGGAAACGCTTGGCGGCAGCGCGGTTGGTCTTGATCTTGGGCATCGTGGTCTCCAGGAACAGGAAAGCGTCTACTTCTTCTTCGGCGCGAGCATCATGACCATCTGCCGGCCGTCCATGCGCGGGGCCTGCTCGACGACGGCGCAGTCCTGGAGGCGCTCGGCCATTTCCCGGCACTGATCCTCGCCGATGTCGCGGTGCGCCATCTCGCGGCCGCGGAAGCGCACGGTGACCTTGACCTTGTCGCCGTCGTCGAGGAACCCGCGGATGGCGCGCTCCTTGACGCCGAGGTCGTGATCGTCCGTCTTCGGACGGAGCTTGATCTCCTTGATCTCGACGACGGACTGGTTCTTGCGGGCCTGCGCGTCGCGCTTCTTCTTCTCGTACTTCAGCTTGCCGAAGTCCGTGATGCGGCACACCGGCGGGCGCGCCATCGGGGCGACCTCGACGAGGTCGAGCGCACGCTCGCGTGCCATCGCGAGGGCATCCTCCGTAAGGAACTCCCCGAGCTTGTTGCCTTCTTCGTCCACGACCAGCACCCGCGGCACGCGGATGCGCTCGTTGACACGCGGCTCATTGGCGCGCTCTGGCGCCGACGGGAATTCACGGGACGGGGGACTCCGCAAGAACGCTCCGGGATGATCGGGAGGGAGGAGAACGGACGCACACGCGGGGCGGCCGACAAGCGGCGACGCTAACGATGGCGGCGTCGCGCGTCAACCCCCGTGGGCCCCCGGAACGGAACGACCCCGGAGCCTCACGCGGATGCTCCGGGGTCGGGTCGAAGGAGGTGGTAGGCACGGCCGGGCTTGAACCGGCGACCCCCGCCGTGTCAGAGCGGTGCTCTTCCACTGAGCTACGTGCCTTCGACCCGCGCCCCTTAGCGGGCGCGGGCGCGGGCGTCAAGCACCCGTGCGCGCAGGCAGGTCGAGAGAGACGCCCACGCCGCGGCAGGCGCGGGCGTGGACGGCCCGATGAGGTCCGCCAACCGACCGACGCGCGCGTCCCGCAATCCGCACGGCACGATCAGTCCGAAGCCCGACAGATCGTTGACGAGGTTCAACGCGAGGCCGTGGATCGTCCAGCCGTGCGACACGTGCAACCCCACCGCGCACAGCTTCCGGTCCTCCACCCACACCCCCGGCGCGCCCGCGCGACGACCCGCCGCCACGCCCCGCGCGCGCAGCCAATCGAGCACTCCGCCCTCCAGCGCCTCCACCAGCCGCCGCACGCCGGTCGGGCGTGCATCGACGATGCAGTAGACCACCAGCTGACCCGGGGCATGGCACGTCGCAAGTCCGCCACGCTCGCTCGCGACGATGTCGAAGCCCGCCGCGGCGCACCGGTCCGCGTCCACGTCGTCCACCGCGCGCCGCCCGGTCGTGATGACCGGCGGGTGCTCGACGCCGCAGAGCACCTCCCCCGCGCTGCCCGCACGTGCGGCGTCACGGCGTGCCCGCTGCCGTTCCAGCGCGTCCCGGTACGGCACGAGGCCCCACCACTCCGCGCCGATCACGGCGGATCGACCACGATCACCACGTAGCCGCCGAGCAGGAACGGAGCCGCCTCGGCCTCCCGGCGCACGGCGGCCGCGTCCGCGTCCGCCAGCACCACGTCACACCCGTCGACGACATCCTTCGCGCGCGCAAAAACGGGGTTCTCGCCGGCGCGGCGCGCAGCGCGATGGTCTCCGGCATCGCCGACCCATTGCGCGGGAGAACGCGCCGCCGCCGCGGACGGCGTCAGCACCTCGAGCGAATACAGCGCCTGGCCGCCGCCGTCGAGGACCCGCGGGGCCACGCAGGGCCGGACACGCAGGCCGCGGGCGTCGACCACCAGCCCGGTGACCGTTCCCGTGACGGGCGTCGCCCGCTCGCGTCCCGTCACCATGAGCACCAGGGCGGGCCGGAGCCAGCCGTGCAAGCCGAGCGCACCGTCCACCTCGACGTCGCCACCGGTGTGGTAGCGGACCTCGGTGGCCTCCCAGGTCGCGAGGTTGTCGTCCAGCCGGTCCGCGATCAGGTCGCCCGCGCCCAGAAGATCGTCGGCCGTGGCGTCGCTCCGCACCCGCACGCGACGCGCCATGGTGAGCATGCGCGGCCCCAGCTGGGTGCGCGCCGAACCCTCCATCATCTCGAGCCCGGCCACGTTGCCGCCGCGTTCGCCCCGGGCGGTGGAGACCACGGTCTCGCCCGCCCAGTCGACACGACCGCCGCCGAGGTCCTCCCAGAGCGGGTCCGCGCCCCCCGCGAGCGCGTGGCCCGCGGCCCCCATGACGAACAGGTGCACCATCACGACAACCTCACCGCGTCCGAGCGGCCCGCCATGCCGCGAATCCCGTCGACGAGCGCCCGCGTCGCGGTCACGCGCCAACCCTCGCCGAGACGCACGCGGGCCCGGTAGCCTGCCGCGGCGTCCTCCACCACGACATGCGCCGGACACGCGCCGCGGTTCGATTCGAGCAGCGCCCGCAGCACGTCCAGTCCGTCGTCGGCGAGCTCGTCCGGGCGCAGATGGATGGCGACGGCGCGCGTGCGCTTCTCCCGCAGCTCGTCCATCGCCTCCACCCCTTCGGCCAGCACCTTCACGCCCTCCGCCTTGCGCTCGAGCTTGCCGCGGACGAGCATGGGGCGCCCGCTCTCCAGGACCGCGCGCGAGGCCGCGAAGGCGCGCGGGAAGAACACGACCTCCACGCTGCCCCCGAGGTCCTCGAGCTGCACGAACGCCATCGGCTCGCCGGTCTTCTTGGTCTTGATGATCTTGAGCGTGGCGGGCATGCCGCACACGGCGACGTCGGCCTCCTCGCGCACCCGCTCGAGTTGGTCCAGCGGCGCGGTCGCCCAGCGGGCGACCTCGTCGGCGTAGTCCTCCACGGGATGCCCCGTGAGGAAGAAGCCGAGGGCGTCCTTCTCGTGGCGCATGCGCTCCCCGACGGGCCACTCGCCCACCTTCGGCATCTGGAACGTCAACCCTCCCGAGGGAACCGCCCCGAACAGGCCCACCTGTCCGGCGGTGCGGCGCGCCTGGGCGTCCTGCGCGCTGGCGATGGCGCCCTCGAGCGCGGCCATGAGCCGCGCCCGCGGCTCCCCGAACCCATCGAGGGCCCCGCATTTCACGAGCGATTCGACCACGCGGCGGTTGACCCGCTTCCAGTCGAGGCGCTCCAGCAGGTCGAGGAACCCCGCGAAGCGTCCGCCTGCCGCGGCGCGGGCCTCCACGATCGCGTCGGCCGCGTTGTCGCCGATGCCCTTCACGGCACCGAGTCCGTAGCGGATCGCCCGACGGTTCGAGGCCGGCACGTCGAAGGCCCCCACGCTCTCCTGCACGTCGGGAGGGAGGATGGCGATGCCGGCGCGCCGGCAGTCGCTCGTGTAGACCAGGATCTTGTCGGAGTCGCCGCGGTCGATGGTCATGAGCGCCGCCATGTACTCGGCGCGGTGGTGGGCCTTGAGGAACGCCGTCTGGTACGCCACGTAGCCGTAGGCGGCCGAGTGGCTCTTGTTGAAGCCGTACTCCGCGAACTTGGCGAGCAGGTCGAACAGCTCGGTGACCTTGCCCTCGGGATGTCCCTTGGCGACGGCGCCATCGACGAAGCGGGTCTTCTGCCGCCCCATCTCGGCGGCGTCCTTCTTGCCCATCGCGCGGCGCAGGAGGTCGGCCTCGCCGAGCGAGTAGCCCGCGAGCACCTGCGCGCACTGCATGACCTGTTCCTGGTACACGATGGTGCCGTAGGTGCTGCCGAGGATCTCCTCCAACTCGGGAAAGGGGTACTCGACCTGCTTGCGCCCGTGCTTGCGGTCGATGAAGTCGTCCACCATGCCCGAGCTGAGCGGGCCCGGCCGGAACAACGCCACGAGCGCCACGAGATCGTCCAGGCAGCTCGGCCGCAGGCGCGTCAGAAGCTCGCGCATGCCGCTCGACTCGACCTGGAACACGCCGAGGGCGTCCCCCTTCTGGAGCATCTGCCACGTCGGCACGTCGTCCACGTCGATGCGCGCCATGTCGATGGTCTCGCCGGTGTTGCGCGCCACCATCGCCACGGCGTCGCGCACCTGGTCGAGCGTCTTCAGCCCGAGGAAGTCGAACTTGATGAGGCCGATGGTCTCGGCCGACTTCATGTCGTATTGCACGACCGGCCCGCCCTCCGGGCCGTCCCGGTACAGCGGCGTGAGCTGTACGAGCGGACGATCGGCGATGACGACGCCGGCGGCGTGTACGCCCGTCTGCCGCACCGCCCCCTCAAGCCGCGTCGCGAGCGCCCACACGCGGCGGACCTTGGGGTCGGATTCCACCAGCGCGCGCAGGCGCGGCTCCTGCGTCCAGGCCTCGGCGAGCGTGATGTTGAGCTGGTTGGGGACGAGCTTGGTGATGCGGTCCCCTTCCCCGAACGCCAGATCGCACACGCGCGCCGCGTCCTTGAGCGCCGCCTTCGCCTGGAGCTTCCCGTACGTGATGATCTGCGCCACGAGCGGGCTTCCGTACTTCTCGCGGACGTGCTCGATGACCTCCTCGCGGCGATCCTGCGCGAAGTCGACGTCGATGTCCGGCATCGAGATGCGCTCGGGGTTCAAGAACCGCTCGAACAGCAGGCTGAAGCGCACCGGGTCGATGTCGGTGATGCGCATGGCGTACGCCACGAGGGACCCTGCCGCCGATCCGCGACCGGGACCCACCGGAATGGCGCGATCCTTCGCCCAGTTGATGAACTCCGCGACGATGAGCAGGTACGCCGGGAAGCCCATCTTGAGGATCATGCCGAGCTCGCGCTCGAGCCGCTCCACGTACGGCGGGTGCGCCTCGGCGGGCACGTCGCGCAGCCGCAGTTCCAGACCGCGGCGCGCGTACCAGCGGAAGTAGCCGTCGAGGTTGCCCGCACCCTCGGGGCGCGGCGGGGCCGGGTGCAAAGGCAGCCCGAAGTCGATGGGCGGCGGGAAGGCCGCGTAGAAGAACGCCCAGTTCGCGTCCGTGTCCGCGTCCGCGGCGGCATCCGGGGGCGTGCTCGCGGGAAAGTAGTACGTCTTCGTGTCGTACTTGAAGTGGCAGCGTTCCGCGATTTGCGCCGTGCGCTCAAGCGCCTCGGCGTCCGACGCGAACAGCTCCCGCATCTCCGCCTCGCTCTTGAGGTACTGCTGGTCAGTCACCAGCCGGGGACGCGCCTTGTCGTTGATGCTCGCGCCCCACGCGATGGCGTTGAGCAGATCGAGATTCACGGCGTCCTGCGGCGCCACGTAGCGCACGTCGTTCGTCACCACCGTGGAGAGGCCGACGTGCGCGGCCACCGCGCGCACCTCGTCGCACCAGCCGGGCTGTCCCTCGACCCCATGGTCCATGAGCTCGCAGTACAGGTGGTCACGCCCGAAGATGCCGGCCAGGCGTTCGACGCGCGCCACGGACGCCGCGCGGTCCCGACCGATGGGTCCGGCCTCGCCGGAGGTGAGCGCGATGAGCCCTGCCGCATGCCGCTCGAGCAGCGCCAGGTCCACGCGCGGACGGTAGTGGATGCCGTCGAAGATGGCGCGGGTCACCAGCTCGCAGGCGTTGCGGTAGCCGGTGGCGTCCTCGATGAGCAGCACCAGCTGCCAGGCCTCCTCCAGCCGATCGGCGCGGTGCCCGATGCCGCGGGGATCGACCCACAGCTCCACGCCGTGCACCGCATGGACGCCGGCGTCCTTGCAGGCCTTCATGAAGGTGACGGCGCCGTAGAGATTGCAGGTGTCGGTGAGCGCCAGGCTCGTCATCCCGAGCTTCGCCGCCGCCTTCGCCAGATCCTTGGGCGACGGGACCCCGTTGAGGAGGGACATCTGGCTGTGGACGTGGAGGTGGGCGAACGACATCTCCCGTTATGTATCCGTCCCATGGACCCGAACGCGATCCGCTCCAGCCTGACCGACGCCACGCCACGGATCCGACTCGCTGCCGCAGCGCTCGCATTGACCGGGCTCGGGGTGTGGGCGTGGGCGCGGCCGGTTCCCACGCGGATCACGTGGTCCGGTGACGCCGACACCACCCTCACGCGCCGGATTCCCGCGGCGGTACGGGTGCCGCAGCTGCTGGACCAGTGGGACTCCCCCATGGTCGACGAGACCCGCCCCGAGCTCGCGCTCGATCCGCCCGACGCGGCACGCTTCGAGGACGGCCTGCTCGTCCCGCTGCGCTCGGGCACGGTGCGCGTCATCGCCCGCATCGGCGAGGTGCTGGGCTCCTACGAGGTGACCCTCCAGCTGCCGCCCGACGTCGAGGGACGATGGGTCAGCCGCGCCACGCTCGAGGACGTCGAGCGCACCACCTTCCTCACCGTGCGCCTTCGCCAGCCGGAGCTGTACGACATGGAGCAGCACATCGTCGACCGTCACGAAGGGACGCTGCGGCACTACCTCGTGCGCAACGCGCTGCGCGTCTCGGGCAACGAGGCGTGCCTCGACAATCCGGTGCTCGTGCCGCCGGACACACCGTACCCCGCGACGTCCCGCTGCGACGCGATCGCACAGGAGGGTGACTCCGCCGTCCGGCTCACCGCGCCGGACGGGACGCCGCGCATCTGGAGACGTCCGTCGCTGGAGGACTGGGACGTTCTTCACGCGCTCGTCGCGCGCGACCTCGACCACCTTCGCGCGGCGGAGCTCGACTGGCGAAACAAGTTCGGCGTGTTCCTTCCCATCGCGGACGAGGCGACGGCGCGCGCCCAGGGCGTGAAGGCCCCGCGCCGCACCACGCCCGACGTCAACGCCGTGCGCATGGGCGCGCAGGCGACCTGCTGCGTCTCCATCGGGGGCGCGTGGGCCGTCGTGGACGGAGACCACGTGCGTCTGCACGCGACGCTGGACGCCGACGGCGACGGCACCGCCGCGTCCTGGGTCGCCACCGAGACGCAACCTGCGACGCGCACGAGCGCGCCCGACGTGCGTTGAGCAGGACGCACGCCGCACCTCACGAGGACCCGACGGCCCCCATCGCCCGCATGAGCGCGTCGAAGTCCGCGCACGTCAACTCCCCGACGTTGATGGCGTTGTTCGCCGCGTAGGCGCGGACGTACGCGGGACGTGGAAACCCGGCGGGCGGAAACGCGTAGCCCTTGAGCGTCCTCGGGTTCAGGTCGACGATGACGTTGCGGCCGGTCCGGGGGTTCCGCACGTTCCCGCGGGAGGCGGCCCCATCCCACACGAGACCCAGCCGCGCGAGCCGTGCGAGGAAGTCCTCCCAGCCGGCTTCCCGGACCGTGGGACCGCCTGCGGGCGCACCCGAGGGCGGCGTCGGCACCGGGCGCACATGACGTCGCAGCAGGCGCTCCACCACCTCGGAGATGGTCTCGTTGCGGTCGCGCGCGTCATGTTCGAGCAGCCGCGCCGCGTGGTCGGTCAACTCGACCGTGACGCGCTCCAGCGGCGTGGCCGGCGCAGAGGTGACGGCGTGCACGATGGCGCGCATCCGGTCCTCCCACGCCGCCTGCGTCCCATGCTCGCTCCACCAGGCGCCGATCATCCGCGGGAGATTCGGCCGCTCCGCGCGGAACAGCGCCTGCCGGTTGTACGCGGTGCGCCCATCCAGCCGTTCGAAGACGGGGTCCAGCGCCTCGATCAGCGCGCGCTCCAACGACTTGAGGGTGCCGAACCGTGCGTCGTCGGCCTCGAGTTGCACCACGGACCACCAGGTCGTCGCACCCGGGATCGCGGCTGCATCCTCAAAAAACGCCTTGTAGGCAGGGTACGCGCGCACGAGGGGAGAGCCCGCCGCAGCGCGCATCGACGCGTAATGGGACGTGGAGGCCGTGACGATCCGCGACAGCACGCCCCCCGAGCCCGTGGCGATGCCGACGCGCAGCGGGACACTCCGCCCGTCGGAGAGTCGCATGGCGAGCACGTACAGGCCGGGCGTCTCCGGGAGCGAGAGCGCCAGGGCCGCGCCGCCCCGGGGGGACAACGGCGCGACAAAGGTATCGAAAGTGGGCATGGGGAGAGCCTCTGGATCGTGTGACACTGCAGAATAGGACGTCATCCGCGACCGTGACGGGGCAATCGCCGCGCCACGGACGCGGAGCGATTACGGCGCGCAGCCCTGACCACCGGGGGGCCAGCCATCTCGTCGGTACTCGGCGATGTAGTACTGGACGTCGTCGTCGCATACCAGCAACCGGCGCACCGCCGCAGCGTAGGTCATGCATCCCCCCGCAGCACAGCGCAACACGGTGAGCGTGCGCGGGTCTTGCCAGAAGCCACTGCGCTTGCGCTTCTGCGGCCCCCGGTCGGTGTGCCGTGAGTTGACGCTAGGCGGGTAGGGCCACTCCTTCGGGTTGTACCGTACCGCGCTCTCGAACGGTCCGGGGTCATTGAACAGCACAGGACAGGGCATTCATCCTCCAGCAACAGGAACCTTAGGCCAACCACCCATTAGCATACGAAGCATGGTCGCGCAATTCGTATTACGCAACCGTGTCGTTTTCATAACACAAATTCACGTTGGGATGGCGCACGAACTTCACCGTCCGCGGCCACGACGTCGCCGGTCCTGCCGCCAAAGCTGGCGCAACCCGTCCTCATCGAACGCGTCGACCGCCCGGATCACCCGCGCGGCGTTCGCCTTGGCATCCGGAACGCAGTCCACCATCAGGTGGTTCTTCAGACTCCGCGCCCATGCCTCGTCGTCGAGCGGGATCGGGTTGCCTTCCA
>JBDLRI010000044.1:0-29180 GCA_039800105.1 Pseudomonadota bacterium | reverse complement strand
CACGCCTGCGTCTCGAGGCGCTGCTCCGCGCGCGGCGGGAAGTGTGGACCCCCGTCGACGCGCTGGCGGACCCGGGCCCCGCGCGCACCCGCCTGGCCGGCACCGCCGCCCTGTCCGCCGATCTCTCCACCCGGGACGGCCGGGTGTCGCTGACGCCCGCCCTCGTCGCGGAGCAACTCCGGGACGGGGCACCCGCCGCCACGACGCCCGTCGCGCTCGCGAGCCCGCGGGTGGGCGTGCTCGTGCGGCCCCTCGGCCCGCTGGCGCTCAAGGGCAACGCGGGGCGCTACCTGCGCCCGCCCGACACCCTCGAGCGCTTCGGCGACCGCGGCACGAGCGTCGGCAACCCCGACCTGCGCGCCGAGCGCGGCGTGTCATGGGACGCGGGCGTCCGTTGGGTCGGCACGCTGGGCCGCGCGGCACCCGCCGCGGCATGCTTCGCGGTCGACGCCACCTGGGCGCGGATCGACGCGGACGACCGGATCGTCTGGGTGCAGAACAGCCAGCAGACGACGCGTGCCGTGAACCTGGACCGGGCGCGGATCCGTGCGGCGGAACTCGGGCTGGAGGTCGAGGCCGGGCGCTGGCTCGCCTCGCGGACCGCCGTCACGCACATGCGCACCGAGAACCTCTCCGCGGACCTGGCCTACGCCGGCAACGCCCTGCCGCGGCTGCCTGCCTGGGACGTGCAGCAGCTCACGACGCTGCGCGTGCCCGTAGGCGGCGGATGGACCGGCGCGTTCGGCCACACCTGGAGCCTCGCGACGGCCACCTGGCTCGAGGCGGCCAACCTGGAGCGGACCGCGCCACGGAGCCTGCACGCGCTCACCGCACGGGTGGACCCTCCCGGACCCGGCCTCTCCGTGGCCCTCGACGTCCGCAACGCGCGCGACACCCACGCGGCCCGGGTCGACCGCAACCCGCTCACCGCCTCCGACGACACGCCGGTCCCGCAGGGACTGACCGACTTCGCGGGCTATCCCCTGCCCGGGCGCACCGTCCTCGTCTCGCTGATCTGGACGCACGGCGCCCCCCCCTCCCGGAGCGCTCCGTGATCCTCCTCCTCGCCCTGGCCTGCACCGCACCGGAGTCCGGTGCCGACACCGGTCACGACGCAGCACCCGACACGACGCACGGCGTGCTCGTCACCACCGACTACGTCGCCGGAAGCGTCGCGCGGCTCGGCCTCGACGGCACGATCGCGCCGGACCTCCTGCCCACCGGGGGCGACAGCATCGTCCTCGCCGAGGGCAACCGGCTGTTCCTGCTCGACCGCATGGCGAACGTCGTGCGGGCCTACGACGACGGCGCGCTCGACGTCCCCGCATGGGAGACCAACGTGGGCGACGGTGCCAACCCCACCGGCCTCGCCACCTGCGACGGCAAGGTCTTCGTCGCGCGGCTGCTGCTGCCGAGCATGGCGGTCCTCGACGCCGCCACGGGGACCGTGCTCGGCGAGGTCGACCTGCGCGCCTTCGCCGACGCCGACGGCGCGCCGGAGGCCGACAGCGTGCTCGCGATCGGCGGCGCGGTGTGGGTCACGCTCAACCAGCTCGACTACCTGCGGACCTACCGCTCCACCGACGGGTCCGGCACCCTCGTGCGCGTCGACTGTTCCACGTGGGCCGTGTCGGCGTCGTGGGACGTGGGACCGAACCCGCACGCCATCCGCATCGGCACCGGGCCGCGCATCGCGCTCTTCGGCGGGGACTACTTCGACGCGGACGGCGCCGCGTCGCTCGACGGACGCCTGCAGGTGTTCGACACGGCGACGCAGACCCTCGGGCCGCCCGTGTTCACCGAGGCGGAGGCGGGCGGGAACCTCGGCAACGTCGTCCTCCGCGACGACGGACGCGGCATCCTCACGCTCGATGACGGGACGCGCTGGTCCGCCGCGTGCTTCGATCTGGGCACCGCAACGCTCGGCGAGGCCTGGGACGCCGGCGCGTTCATCCCGCAGGCCGTCCTCGATCCGGACGGCGCCGCGTGGCTGCTGCAGCGCCCGCCCTACGCGGGAGAAGCCGGCGAACTCGGTGCGGTGCGCGTGGACCTCGACGCCTGCACCCGCGCCCCGGCCGTCCGGACGCGCCTTCCGCCCTACAGCCTCGCCTTCGTGGTGCCGGCGTGAGCTTCCCTCCGCATGGGGCGGGGGGGCATCCCCCCGCAACGCCCCCCGTGCGTGCGCTGGTCGCGCTCGCGCTGGCCTGCGTCGCGCTCGCCGCCGCGTCGTGCCTCGTCGGCCCGGGCGACCTGCGGGACCCGACGCTCGGCGACACCTTCCTGACGCTGCGCGCCTGGCGCACCGTCGCGGCGCTGGTGGCGGGGGCGGCCCTCGCCGTCGCCGGCGTGCTCGTGCAGGGCGTCTTCCACAACCCGCTCGCCAGCCCCGACGTGCTCGGGACCACCGCCGGCGCCACGCTCGGCGGGCAGGCCACGCTGCTCGCGTGGGGCGCGCTCGCGCCGGGTGCCGCGGCGCTCGGTGTCCCCGGCGACCTGCTGGTGCCTCTCGGAAGCCTCGCGGGGGCGTGGGTGGCCCTGGGGCTGGTGGCGGCGGCCGGGCGCCTTGCGCGGGACCGGCTCGCGCTCCTGCTAACGGGCGTGCTGCTCTCCACCGTGTGCGCCTCGCTCGGCGGACTGGCGACGAGCCTCGCGATGGAGTCCTGGGAGGTCGGCCGGGCGCTCGTCGCGTTCACCCTCGGCGGCGTGGACGGCACCGGGCCGCGTCGAATCGCGACGGCGCTGCCCTGGCTCGTCGGCGGGGCCGTCGCCGCCGCGTCGTTCGCGCGTCCCCTCGACGTGCTGCTCTCGGGCGACGAGGAGGCCCACGCCCTCGGGGTCGACGTCGCGCGCGTGCGCCGGTGGTCGGTCGCGTGGGTCGCGGCCTTGGCGTCGGCCGCCACGCTCGTCGGCGGGCAGGTCCCTTTCGTGGGCCTGGTCGTCCCGCACCTGGCGCGACGCCACGTCGGCCACGCCCACGGATGGCTGCTTCCCGCCTCCGCGCTCGGCGGGGGTGCCTTCGTGCTGGCGTGCGACCTGCTCGTGCGCCTGCTCCCCACGCGCGGCACGGTGCCGCTCGGCGCCGTCACGGGTCTCGTCGGCGCGCCCGTCTTCGTCGCGCTGCTCCTCGGGCGCGGCGGACTCGCGGAGGAATCGTGACGGACGGCCTCGAGGTCCAGGGGCTGGGCGTGGTCCTCCGGGGACGGGCGGTGCTCGAGGACGTGTCCCTCCTCGCCCCGCGCGGCGCCTTCACCGCACTGATCGGCCCCAACGGCGCCGGCAAGAGCACGCTCCTGCGCGCGGTGCTGGGACTCGTGCCCGCGGGGGGGAGCGTCCGGGTGGACGGCGTCGACGCCCGCGTCCTTCCGCCCGAGATCCGCGCCCGCACGATGGCCTGGGTGCCGCAGCGCTCCGCCCTGCGTGCGTCCCTGCCCGTGCACGCGGTCGTCGCGCAGGGGCGCCATGCCCACGGCGAGGGTCCCCGCACCGCCCGGAAGCACGTGGATGCCGCGCTTGCGCGGGTCGGCGCGGCGCGGCTCGTCGACCGCGACGTGGCCACCCTCTCCGGCGGCGAGGCCCAGTGCGTGCTCCTCGCGCGGGCGCTCGCGACCGAGGCCCCCGTGCTGCTGCTCGACGAGCCGACGGCCGCCCTCGACCTGGCCGGGTCGCTGCGCGTGCTCGGTCTCCTGCGCGCGCTCGCGGAGGACGGCCATGCCGTGCTGGCCGTCCTGCACGGCATCCCGGACGCCCTGCGCCACGCGCATCGCGCGGTGGTGCTCGCCGGCGGGCGGACCCACGCGGCCGGCCCGATGGCCGAGGTGCTCACGCCCGCGCGCCTCGCCCAGACCTGGGGCGTGCGCTGGGTCGAGGCCGGCGCGCCCGCCTTCGACCCGCTCGCCCCGGGCACGCCGTGAACCGCACCGACGCGCGCCACGTGCTCGGGCTGCTGGTCGCCGTGACCTTCACCGTGCTGGCGGCGCGCGGCACGGGTGCGGCGCGTTCCCGGCCGGCCGAAGCCCCGTCGCGTGCCACGGCCACCCTCACGGACCGGACGGGTCACACCGTGGCGCTGCGCCCGTGGACGCGCGTCGCCTCCGCGTCCATCGTGGCGGACGGCGTGCTGGCCGAACTGGCGGAGCCGGGGCGCGTGGTCGCCACGACCGGCTGGCTCGCGCCGCCGCACCCCCAGGCCCACCGATTGGCGAACCTGCCCCGCGTGGACCCGGGCGCCGGCCCGGAGGCCCTGCTGGCGCTGCGGGCCGACCTCTGGATCGTGTCCGACCTGCGCGACGCCGCGGCCCGCGCGCGACTCCAGGCCGCCGGGGCCGCGGTCTTCGACGTGGGCCCCGTCGGGGACGCCGCGGTGACCGCCCGCGTCATCCGCGACGTCGCCGCCCTGCTGGGGGCGTCCGAACGCGGCGAGGCGCTGCTGGCGCGCCTCGCGCGACGCGTCGACAACCTTCGGCGTCGCCCGCTGGAGCCGCGGCCGCGCGCGGTGTACCTGTCGGTCGCAGGCGACGCGTGCTGGGGCGGCGCGCAGGGCACGACGTACCACGACGTCCTTGCCGCCGCGGGGCTCCGCGACGCGGCCACCGAAGCGGGCCTGCGCGGCTGGCCGCAGCTCGGCGCCGAGCAGCTCCACACGCTGGATCCGGACGTGCTCGTCGGCGAGACGGGGCTGCGTGCCCAGCTGTGCGCCCGCGATGCCTTCGCCACGCTGCGCGCCTGCGGCCCTGGCGGGACCCTCGTGGAGCTGCCCGGCATCGTGGTGAGCGACCCCGGTCCCGGCTGGATCGACGCCGCCGAGATGCTGCGCGCCGCGCTCGACGCGGCGTCCACGGCAGGAGCGGGAGTCCCGTAGCCCACCCCGCTTGACCGCCTGACCCACCCCCCATACCTTGATGCTGTGAACCTCCTCCCCACCCTGCCTGGCGCCCCCCTCCCCCGCGCGTGTTGTCGCGGGTGTCGTCGGCCGGCAGCGTGGCAGGTCCCGTCCCCCGCCTGACTGCCGGCCCCGACGGGCACGCGCCGTCGGCCCCTCGCACCTCGCCCGGACGGAATCCCCCGCGCCCAGGGTCGCGTTCGACCCGAGGAGTCCCCGTTGTCCCACCTTCCCGACGCGTTCGTGCAGGACCTCCTGGACCGGCGTCGCCGCCACCCCTACCCCGCCCCGGTCCTCCCGCTGGTGGAGGACTTCGTCGCGCAGGTTCTCGGCGTGCTGTTCCCGCACTTCGCGCGCGGCGTGGACCCGCGGGAAGCCGCCGTACGCGAGGATCTCCGCCACGTGCAGGAATCCCTCGGGCGCATCCTGCGCGCCTTCGGTGCGCCCGACGTCTCGGAGGCGTTCATGGCGGCGCTCCCGGACATGCTCGCGCGCCTCGACGAGGACGCGACCGCCATCTGCGAGGGCGACCCCGCGGCCAGCAGCCTCGATGAGGTGCTGCTCACCTACCCCGGCTTCCTCGCCATCGCGGTGTACCGCGTGGCGCACGCGCTCCACACGCTCGGCGTGCCCACGGTGCCGCGCCTGCTCACGGAGCACGCGCACGCACGCACCGGGATCGACATCCACCCCGCCGCCACCATCGGCCGCCGCTTCTGCATCGACCACGGCACCGGCGTCGTCATCGGCGAGACCACCGTCATCGGAGACGGCGTGAAGCTCTACCAGGGCGTCACCCTCGGCGCGCTCACGGTGCGGAAGGCCCACGCGGGCCACAAGCGCCACCCCACCCTCGAGGACGACGTGGTCCTCTACGCCGGCGCCACGATCCTCGGCGGCACCACGGTCGTCGGCCGCGGCAGCGTGGTGGCCGGCAACGCCTTCGTCACCCGCAGCGTCCCGCCGGACTCCCTCGTCGGGCGCACCGGGGACGTGCGCCCCCGCGGCGCAGCCCCCCTCGACGTCCTCGACTTCGTCATCTGACCCCACCCCACGGAGATTCCATGCGACACGACACCGTCCTCGGCGCCATCGGCGACACCCCCCACGTGCGGCTCCAGCGCCTCTTCGGCCCCGACCACACCGTGTGGATGAAGCTGGAGCGGCAGAATCCGGGCGGCAGCATCAAGGACCGCATCGCGCTCGCCATGATCGAGGACGCGGAGGCCCGCGGCCTGCTCACGAAGGACACGACCATCATCGAACCCACGAGCGGCAACACCGGCGTCGGCCTCGCGCTCGTCGCGGCGGTGAAGGGCTACAAGCTCGTGCTGGTCATGCCCGAGAGCATGTCCATCGAGCGACGCCGCCTGATGGCGGCCTACGGTGCCACCTTCGACCTGACGCCGCGCGAGAAGGGCATGAAGGGCGCCATCGAGCGCGCCAAGGAGCTGGCCGCCGCGACCCCGGACAGCTGGATCCCGCAGCAGTTCGAGAACGCCGCCAATGTCGACGTGCACCGCCGCACGACCGTGCGCGAGATCCTGCGGGACTTCCCCGAGGGCCTCGACGCCATCGTCACCGGCGTCGGCACCGGCGGGCACATCACGGCCGTCGCGGAGGAGCTGAAGAAGGTCTGGCCGGCGCTCAAGGTCCTCGCCGTCGAGCCGGTGAAGAGCCCCGTGCTCTCCGGCGGAAGCCCCAGCCCGCACCCCATCCAGGGCATCGGCGCCGGCTTCGTCCCCGCCATCCTGCGCCCCGAGTTGCTCGACGGCATCGTGCAGGTCGACCACCTCGACGCGTACGAGCAGGCCCGCCGCTGCGCCCGCGAGGAGGGCATCCTCGTCGGCGTGTCCACGGGCGCCTCGCTCGACGCCGTGCGCCAGGTGCTCCCGACGCTCCCGAAGGGCGCCCGCGTGCTGACGTTCAACTACGACACCGGCGAGCGCTATCTCTCCGTCGACGGCTTCCTGCCCGCCTGAGTCCTGGGGCGGGGGCCTGGGGCCGGCCCCCGCAACGCCCCCGGCCCGTCAGGGCGCGACGAGATCGGCCGCGGTGCGCGGCTGCAGCATGAAGTGCCCGAACGCGAAGTTCACCACGCCGGTCACGCTCGCCCACTGCGTGCTGGTCGTCGCGGTGAGGTCGGTCACGTACAGGTCGTCGATGACGATGCCGGCCCAGTCGATCGCCACCTGGCCGTAGGTGTCGGGCGCGCCCGTGGCGGCGACATCGTAGATCGTGACCAGCTCGCCCTCGTAGGGCTCCCAGTCGCTCGGCGCGTTCGTGAGCTCCACGGCCACCGGCGCGGCGGTCCCGGTCTTCGTCACGTTGGCGAGGTCGTTCACGACGATCTCGGTGAGCGACCCGTCGTAGTCGCGGCTGCTGAACTCGGTCACCGAGCCGGTCACGCTGACCACGTCGCCCACGGCGACGTCGAACAGGCCCGCCTGCACGTACACGGCCACGCCGTCGAGCGTCCCGGGCTCCTGCACGAAGAACGTCGACTTGCTCTCCCCGAAGTCGGGCGCGGTGACGACCAGCCCGGTCAGCTCCACGCCGCCGCACACGGCACCGGCCTGGACCTGCGCGAGCGAGGCGGCGCCCCCGGCGCTCCCCCCGCTCACGTTCCCGAGATCGGCGTCGGAGCGCGGGTTCACGGAGTGGGATTCGTAGCGGTAGAACACGATGCCATCGAGGCGATCGAAGGTCCCGCCGCACTGCAGCTCGAGGTACTGGAAGCCGTCGTCGAGCTTCACGCCGCCCGAGAGCGTGGCGGTGTTGTAGCTGTCCACGCTCTCGATGGACTGGTTCGTGAGGCGCACCAGCACGGATTCGTAGGCGTTCCAGTCCACCCCGGCGCCGTCACCGAGATCGACCGGTTCCGGGACCGTGGCCGTGCCCGTCACGGTGATCGCGTCGAGCCCGTTCACGACGAACTCGTTCCAGCCGTAGAAGTCCTGGACCTCTCCGGTCACGCTGACCTCGTCGCCGACCGAGAACGGCACGGTGACGTCGCCGAAGCGGTTGCCGCCCCACACGTACAGGCCGCTGCCCGGGCCGCCGGCGGGGTCGGCCACGAAGAAGCCCTCGCCGTCGCGCGTCATCCCGGAGGTCACGACGAGACCCTCCAGCGTCACGACCTCCCCGGGCAGGATGGTGCCGTCGTTCACCTGGAACGGGCTGGGGCCGCCGCTCCCGCCGGAGCCGCCGGCGCCGCTGTCCGGGTCGAGTGCCTTCGGCGCGAGGTTGCAGGCCGTGGACAGGAGCAGGACGAGCGTCGGGGCGAGGCGCATGGGAACTCCGCGTGCGGGTTGGAGGGCGACGCGCTATCCCCGCGGGGACCATCGCGCCGACGGCCGGTGGATACACGGGAGGCGGGTCGGTGGCAAGCGACATTTCGGCCCTGCGCGTGCGAGGGCTGACGAAGCGCTTCGGCACGCGCCCCGCCGTGTCGGACCTCGACCTCGACGTGGAGCCGGGCACCCTCGTCGGGTTCCTCGGTCCCAACGGCGCGGGAAAGACCACGGCGCTGCGCTGCATCCTCGGTCTCACCGCGCCGGACGCCGGCACGATCGAGGTGTTCGGCGAGACCGACCCCGTCGCGGGACGACGGGGCGTGGGCGCGCTCGTCGAGACCCCGGCCTTCCACGGGCACCTCTCCGGACGCACCTGTCTCGAGCTGGCCTGCGGCTGGGCCGGGATGGCGCCGGGCGACATCGGCGCGGCGGTGCGCGACGCCCTCGCGCGGACCGGCCTGGCCGACCGCGCCGACGACCCCGTCCGTAGCTGGTCGCTCGGCATGCGGCAGCGCCTCGGCATCGCGCGCGCACTCGTGACGCGCCCGCGCCTGCTCGTCCTCGACGAGCCCACGAACGGCCTCGATCCGCGCGGCATGCACGACGTGCGCGCCCTGCTCGTCGACCTCGCCCGGCGCGACGGCGTCACCATCCTGATGGCCAGCCACCTGCTCGCGGAGGTGCAGGGCACCTGCACGCACGTCGCCATCCTGAAGGATGGCCGGCTCGAGGCGTCGGGCCGCGTGGACGACCTGCTGTCCGCGTCCCCGCCCGGGCATGACACGGACGTCGTCGACCGCGTGACGCTCGTGGCGCGGCCGGCCGGGACGGTGCGGGAGGTCCTGGCGGCGTTGCACGGCGTGACGCTGGAGCACGCCCCGCCGGACGGTGCATGGACGCTCTCGCTGCGCGGCGGCGTCGCGGCGCCCGACGTCGCGCGCGCGATCGTCGCCGCCGGTGCCGAGCTGCACGCGCTCGTGCCAGAGACCCGCTCCCTCGAGGCGCTCTACCTCTCGGTGACCGAGCGCGGGGCGGCCACCGACGACGCCCGGGTGAACCCGTGACCACGCGCCGCGCCGCCGCGCTGCTGCGCACGGAGCTTCGGCTCCTCGCCTCGCGTGGGGCCGCGCGCGCGGTCCTGCTCGTCGCGCTGTTCGTGGGGGTCGGCGCGGTCCTCGCGGCATGGCGGGTCCACGCCTGGGGTGCCGCTGGACCGCGGTTCAACGGGCAATCCGTCTCCGAACTGGTGCAACTGGATGGCGCCGTGGTGTCCGGCTGGGCCCTTCGCGCCCGGAACTTCTTCGTGCTGCCGATGCTGCTGGTGCTGGCCACCGCCGCCGGGTTCGCCGGGGACCGGGAGGACCGCACGCTGCGCGACACCCTGCTGCAACCGATGGCGCGCGAGGCCCTGCTGGCCGCCCGGCTCGGCGCCCTCGGGATCCTCGCGGCGCTCTCCCTCGTCGCCACGCTCGTCCCCTCCGTGGCGCTCGGGCTCGCGGCGTTCGGCCTGCCCCACGATCCGGCGGACCTCGGCGCGCTGGGGCTCGGATACGCGGCGAGCCTCCCGAGCGACGTCGCGCTCGTTCTGGCTGCGGCCACGCTGTCGCTGTGGCTCCGCGGCACCGGGAGCGTCGTCGTGGCGCTCCTGCTCCTCCTCGCGGCCGACGCGGGCGTGCGCGGCGCCTGCGCCGTGCTCGGCATGCTCGGCGTCCATGGCACGGAGCAGGTCGCCAACCTGACCTTCGCCCGCGCACTCGGCGCGTGGGAAGGCTGGAACGGAAGCTGGGACCTTGGCGCGATGGTCGCGCTGGCGGGCTGGATCGCGGGACTGGGGTTGCTCGTCGCGCGAAGGTTCCGTACGTTGGATGTTTGCTGAGGATCCGTGGACTCCCTGCTCCCGCACATCGATGCACCCGCCGCGATCGTGTCCGCCACGGGACACCTCGCGTCCCGGAACGATGCCTTCGCCCGATGGTCCGGCCTGGCGCCGCACGGACCCGCCGACGCGCACGTCCTGATCCACGCCGGGCGCGGCCTGCTGATGCTCGGCGGAGGTCGCCAGCTCGGGCTCACGGTCACGCCGCTCGTCGGCGGAGGCTGGCTGGCCACGCCCGCGCCGCCGAACGTGGCCACCCTGCCCACGCTCGCCCGCGCGCTGGGCCAGGCGCTCGCGGAGGTCGAGCAGACGGTGCGCACCCACGCGCACGCTGCGCTCGAGGAGGCGCCGGACGCCGAGGTCGCGGCCGGCCTGCGCCAGGTGCTGGCAGCTGCCGATGACCTCGCGCGCATCGGCCACAACGTGACCGCACTGACCGGGGACGCCAACGTGGTGCGGCAGCCCGTGGCGCTCCCGGGCCTGCTCCATGCCGTCGCGGGGGCGGTGCCCGCCGCGTGCATCCGCATCGACGCCGGCGGCGACGAGGCCATCGCGGAGCTGGACGTGTCCCGGGCGTTCGCGCACCTCGTGGAGCTGGTCGGGTCGCTGTCGGATCCCCAGGGCGCCGACCCGCTCGTGCTGCGCGCCGTGCAGGCCGGTGCCTGCGCGCGCATCGAGCTGGAGGGACTGACCCCCGCCGCGGCGCAGGTGGGGGAACCGGCGCTCAACGCCATGACCACGTTCATGACCGCCCACGGCGGAACACTGCTGCGCGCGGCCGGCCGGCTGACCCTCGATTTTCCGGCCTACGCGCCGCCGGTGCCCGCGACTGCGAACCCGGGCACGGTGCTCGTGGCGGACGACGACGAGGCGACGCTCGCGCTCATGTCCGCCACGCTCCGGCGAGCCGGCTGGAAGGTGCTCGAGGCCGACAACGGCATCAAGGCCTCCGCGCTGCTGCGCACCCACGCGGACTCGCTGGCCGCCGTCGTCGCCGACGCGGTGCTGCCGGGCCGCGGCGGTACGGAGCTGGCCTCCGAGGCGCGCCGGGTCTGGCCGAACCTGCCGTTCCTGCTGGTCAGCGGGCATCCCACCGACGTGCTCGGCGACCCCACCGCCGTACCGGTGCTCGCCAAGCCGTTCGCACCCAGCGAATTCGTGCGCCGTCTCAGCGCGTTGGTGCGGGTCGCGCACCCATGAACGCCGTATGCGTGCAGTGCGGTGCGGCCAAGGACGTTCCGCTCGCGCGCTGCGGGTCCTGCGGACTGCTGCCCGAGGGCGGCGACCGCATGCGGAGCATGTGCGCCTCCCGACGCATGGTGGACGCGGAGACCCTCGCGACCCTGCAACGGCGCATCCGCGACGGACAGACGCTGGACCCCTCCCCGGCGCTCCGGGCACGCGCCGCCGCGCTGCTGGAGGCGCCGGACGCCACACCACGCGCCGAGGTCCTGCGGCCGGGCGCGCTGCTGGTCCTCGCCACGGCGAGCCTGCTCGTGACCCCCCTGCTCGCCTGGGCCGCGTGGTTCCGCTGGCGCGTCCGGGCCGACCGGCGCGCGACACAGGCCCTCCGCATCGCGCTGTACACCAGCGCCGCGAGCACGGGCGCCTGGCTCGCGTGGGTGCGCGCCTCGTGACCCGCGTCGTTGGCGTGGGGCCGGACCCCGCGACCGCCATCGCCGCCTGCCCGCCGCCGCACGCCCCGCGCACGTGCGTGGCGGTGCCGGATGGCACCCGGCCGGTGCCCGTGGCCGCGGCGCTCGACGCCCTTCGGCCGTGCCTGGGGCGCGACCCCACCGCCATCGTCGGACTCGGACTGCACCGGCCGATGCGTCCCGACGAGCTGCCCGTGACCTCCATGCGGGTCGTGCAGCACGACCCCGATGACACCGTGGCCACCGCCACGATCGACGGGATTCCCGGGGCCGTGTCCCGTCACTTGGCCGGCGCCGGGGCCATCCTCGGCGTGGGCGTGGTGGAGCTGCACCAGTACGCGGGCTTCAGCGGCGGCCACAAGGCCGTGGCCGTCGGCCTGGGCGGGCGGGCGACGCTCGACGCGCTCCACCACCGGGACCGCGTCGTCGCGCCCGGCGTGGCACTCGGGACGCTGGAAGGCAACCCCTTCCGCGCCGCGGTGGACGCGCTCGGCGAGGCGGCGGGCTGCGCGTGGGTGCTCTGCACGACCGGGTCCGCATGGTTCGCGGGCGAGCCGCGCGCGGTGGTGCGGGAAGCCGCCGCGAGCCTTCCGTGCTGGGAGGACGTGGACCACGCGTCCCGGCAGCTCGTCGTGCGCGTGCGCGGCCCCAAGGCGGCGAACCTGTACCAGGCCAGCCGGGCGGCGACCTACGTGGGCCTCTCGGACGCCCCGCCGCTCCTCCCGGGCGGCACGATCCTGCTGGACGCGGCCTGCCCGGAGGGCATGGGGGACGGAGACGGCGAACGCGCCTTCGCGCGGGTGCTCGCGCGGCACGCGCCGCCGTGGAACGACCTGCTCGACGGACCGGCACCCCATGGCGCCGGCACGCAGCGGGCCGTGATGCTGGCGCTGCTGGCCCGGCGGTTCCGGCTGGTGGTGTGCGGCGTCCTGGACCCGTCGCCGCTGCGCGCCTGCGGCCTCGAGGCCACCACGACCCCGGCGGACGCGCTCGCCGGGCCTGACGCCCGCGTGGTCGACGCGCCGTTCACCCGCATCCCGCGGCTACGGACGCCGCCTCAGTAGGACCACTCGACGGTCCACTGCGCCTCCGGCGCGAGCCCGAGCGCGAGCAGGCCCTCCTCCTGCGTGGAGCCGCGCGACGCATGGGCACGCAGCCCGGCACGCACCCCGAGCGCAGGAACGTCAGGACCCGGGCGCCAGCTCGCCGCGACCCCGCCCGCGACACCCACCCCGCCGATCGCCCGCTCCAGGGAGCGCGCCGAGTCCGCCGCGTCCTCGGCCTCGTCCGCGGTCCACGCGGCGTCCGAGAGCCCCACGTGGGGCAGCGTGCCGTGCAGCGCCGCCCAGCCCTGCAGCGCGGACGCGCCACGCGTGCGAAGGGCCCTCCGCGCCTCGACCTCCAGCAGCAGCGCGCCGATCGCCCGACGCCGGACCCGGTCGGAGAGCCGCGTGGTGTCGAACCACGCCAGTCCGCCGCCGATGAGCCACGACGTGCGCGCGCCGGCCTGCCCCACCGCGACGCGCAGCGGCGGACGCAGCACCGGGTCCAGCGCCCCGGCGGCCGCGGACGTCCCGAGCGCGGCATCGACCGCGCCGGTCCCGGCGGGCGCCCACGCGACCCGAAGGAGCACCTCGTGCGCCGGGGGAGGCGTTGCGGAGGGGGCGGCGCGAGCCCCCTCCGCCCCAGGCACGGGAGGCTCCGACTCCGCGGCGTGCACACCGCGCGCGAGCGCGGCCAGCAGGAGCAGCGTCACGGCGCGGGGACCGTCGAGGGGGCCTCGGCACCCTGCGCCGCCTGCTCGCGAGCCTTCTGCATCATCTGCTCGAGCGTCATCGGCGCGCCGGGCGCGGGCGTGTCCACCGCGGGCGCCGCACCGTCGGCGGGCACGGGCGCGTCGGCGTGCGCGGCCGCGCCATCCCACGGGAACGGCTGCCAGAACGGCCGGCCGTCGCGCAGGTTCAGGGGCCCCGTCGCGATGGACGGCAGGTAGATGACCGCCACCAGCGCGCCGCAGATGATCCCGAGCGTGGGCAGCACCGCCCGCGTGACCTCCAGGAAGGGCTTGCGGAAGATGGCGGCGGCGACGAACAGGTTCGTGGCGACGGGCGGCGCGAGGTAGCCGATCTCCATGTTCACCACGAACACGACGCCGAAGTGGATCGGGTCGATGCCGTACTGGTGCACCGCCACCGGCGCGAGGATCGGCGCGAAGACGAGGGTGGCGGAGATGCTGTCCATCAGCGCGCCGAGCACGATGAGCACGATGTTGACGAGCAGCATGAACTGCCAGGCGCTCAGATCCGCCGCCTGGACCCACCCGCGGATCACGCCGGGCGCGTCGATCTCCGCGAGGAAGTCGTTGAGCCCGAAGGCCAGCACCACGATGAGCAGGAGGCTGCCCATGAGCGTGGCGGCCTCCGCGAGGATGGCGGGCAGGCGGCCGAACGGCACGTCCCGGTGCAGTACGCAGGCGATGAGCACGCTCGCGACGAAGGCCACGGCGCCCGCTTCCGTCGGGGTGAACACCCCGCCGTAGATGCCGCCCAGGACGAGCGCCGGGAGCGTCAGCGACCACGCGGCGTCGCGCAGGGCGACGCGCAGCGCGTCCACGTCGAACCGCAGGCGCGACCCGGGCACGGAGCGGCCCACCCACACGGCCCAGCCGGCGAGCAGCCCGGCGATGAACAGCGCGGGCACGATGCCGGCGAAGAACAGGTCCGACGGGTCCACCGCCGCGGTGCCCTGCACGCTGATGGCGTACACCAGCATGGCGATGGCCGGCGGGATCATGCACCCGAGGCTGCCCGCGCTGGTGAGCAAGCCGATGCTGAACCGCTCCGGGTAGCCGTTGGCGACGAGCGCCGGGTACATCACGCCGCCCACCGCCACGAGCGTGACGGGCGAGCTGCCGCTGATCGCGGCGAAGACGATGCACGCGACGACGCTCGCCACGGCCAGCCCGCCGGGAAGCCAGCCCACCGCGGCGCGGGCCAGCGCCGTCAGGCGCGTGGCGATGCCGCCCTTCGTCATGATCGCGCCGGACGCGAGGAAGAACGGGATCGACAGGAACACGTTCTTTCCCGTCAGGCTCTCCATCTTCGTGACGATGCGCTCGAGCTGCAGCACGGGATCCGCGTAGTCGGTGAACAGCAGGAAGCACCCGGCCGTGGCGCCCCCGACGAGGACGAACAGGCGCGACCCGAGCAGCCCCAGCAGCAGCACGCCCAGGAGCAGCAGCACGCCGGTCATGCGTCCTCCCCCGTGGCGATGCCGAGCTGGTGGAGGGTGTCATCGCCGTCCTCGACCCGGCGGCCCGTCCAGGCGCGCCAGGCCTCCGCGGAGAACCGGAGCGCGAGCGTCGCCATGCCCCACGGGATGGCCGCCACGGCCAGCCAGCGCGGGATGGAGGTCCCGGAGAGCGTCCCCGCGGCGCCGTCGGTGTCCCGCCACAACGCGAGGTGATCCGCCACCGAACGCCCCGCCAGCCACAGGATGCCGACGCAGAACGCGGCCGTGACGAGGTGCCCGGCCGCCGCGACCCTGGGACGCCACGCGGCGGGCCACAGCTTGCTGCCGATGTCCAGCGCGAGGTGCCGACGCTCGTGCGCGGCCAGGCTCGCGCCCAGCATGCCGACCCAGAGCGTCAGGGCCAGCGCGAAGGGCTGGGCGGCGTCCATGCCGAGGCCCGGCACGCGCACGGACGGCGCCACGCGGGCAAGGCCCGCCGCCGCCATGCGGTGCACCACCGACGCGAACACGACGACGCCCATGAGCGCGAGCATGCCCCCCGCCGCACGGCGCTCCCACCGCGCCAGGGCGGCGTCGAGCGCGTCGAGCGCGCTCACCGGGCGCCCTTGCGGTACGCCGCGAGGCCCGCGTCGATCTTGGCGTACAGGGCCTTCTCGGCGGGCGACGCGGTCGCCATGTACGCTTCGCGGGCCTTCTTCGCGGGCACCTCGAAGCGCGCGACCTCCTCCGCGGTGGGGGTGTAGACCTGCACCTTCATGGCCGAGAGGTTCTGCAGCAGGATCGGCGTGAGCGCGCGGATCTCGCGGCGCATGCGCTGCATGAGCCCGCTCCGGGCACCGAGCAGCAGCTTGCGCTGGGCCTCGCCGAGCCGGTCGAACGCCGCCGCGTTGAAGACGATCGCCGCCGGCTGGTAGATGTGGTTGGTGACCGTGAAGAACTTCGTGGCGCTGGTCCACTGCGCGGCGAACGCGAAGAGCGGCGTGTTGTCGTAGCCGTCCACCACGCCGGTCTGCAGCGAGGTGAGCACCTCGGTCACCGGGATGGGGCTCGCGAGCGCGCCCAGCTCCTTGTACATCGCCAGGTGCACCTTGCTCTCCTGGGCCCGCATCTTCCGTCCCTTCAGGTCGTCGGGGGTCTTCAGGAAGGCCGTGCGGCTCCCGAAGCAGCGGTAGCCGTTCTCGCTCCAGAAGCCGAGCACGAGGCCCTGCGCGCGGAAGGCCTTCTCCGCGTCGGCCAGGATGACCTTGTCCAGCACGTAGTCGGCCTCCTCCGCCGAGCGGAACAGGCGCGGCAGCTCCAGCACCGCCAGCTCCGGCACCACGCTCGCCAGCGCGCCGGTCGACGCACCGACCCCCTGGATCTGCCCGCGCTTGGTCTGCTGCACCGTCTCGTTCTCGTCGCCGAGCACCCCGTTGAGGAAGACCTTGAACGCCACGCCGGAGCCCGCGCCCTCGACCTCCTTGCGGTACTGCACCAGCCCGTCCGCCCACGGCGTCCCCTCCGGCGCCACGGACGCAAGCTTGAGGGTGACCGGCTCCTGCGCGGCGACGCGCGCGGTGCCGAGGGCGAGCAGGGCCACGACGGGGCCGACGAACCGAAGGAACTTCATGGCTGCGATCTCCACGCCGCATGCTAGCACGCCTCCAGCTCCTGGGGCGGGGGGCTTCCGGCCCCCCGCAACGCCCCCCGGCCGGCGGCTTGCCGGACGCCCGCCCGGCGGATAGCGATGCGCCCCCGCTGGTGGTTCATGGACATCTTTCCGGATCCCATGCTCGTGCTCGTCCAGTTGGCGCCGTTCCTGGTGCTCCTGTCAGGGCTGCACGTCATCCTGTTCAAGCCCACGCTCGACTACCTGGAGGCGCGGCAGGCCGCGACCGACGGGGCGCGTGCGGAGGCCGCCCGCCTCCAGGGCAGCAGCGGTGCAGCCCTCGACCGCTACGAGCAGGCGCTGACTGCCGCCCGTGCCGAGATCGCGGAGCTGCGCGCCAGCCGCAGGGCCGAGGCCAACGCCGTCCACGCCCGCCGCGTGGCGCAGGCCCGCGCCGCCGCCGAGGCCGAGACGCGCGCCGCGGTGGAGCGTCTCCGCGGCGAGGTCGAGACCGCACGCACCGAACTCCCCGGCCGTGCCCGCACCCTCGCCGCCGACATGGCCGAGCGCGTGCTCGGCCGTCCGCTCTCCCGGGAGGCCGGCGCATGAATCCCTTCCTGTCCGCGCCCGCGCTCGCCGCCGACGCCTATCTCAAGCGCAAGGCCGCCCAGCAGGCGGCCCGCGAGGCCGCGGGCGGCGACGCCCCCGCCAAGCCCGCGGACCCCACGATGCCGGCGCTCGCGCCGGCGCCTCCCGCGGAGCCTGCGCCCGCCCTCGCGCCCGTGGCGCCCGAGGCCCCCGCCGGAGAGGCCCACACCGCGGCGCCCGCCCACGAGGCCGCCCCCGGCGCGCACGGGGACGCCGCCGTCCACCACGGCCCCAACACGGCCGTGCTCCTCATGCAGCTCGGCGCGCTGATCGTGTTCGTGGCGGTGCTCGCCAAGCTCGCGGGCCGCCCGCTGCGGGACGCGATGGCGAACCGCTCGGCCACCGTGCGCAACCAGCTCGAGGAAGCGCGCACGCTCAAGACCGAGGCCGATGCGCGCGCCGCCGAGGTCGAGGCGCGTCTCGCCATGCTCTCCACGGAGCTGGAGCGCATGCGCGCCGACGCCGTCCGGGACGCCGACGCCGAGGCCGCGCGGATCGCGGAGCGCGCCGAGGCCGACGCGGCACGCATCGCCGAGACCGCGCAGCGCACCGTCCGCGAGGAGGTCACGCGCGCCCGCAACGAGCTCCGCAACGAGGCCGTCGCGCTCGCGGTGCAGCTCGCGAACGCCACCCTCACCCGCGCGGTGACCGCCGAGGACCAGGACCGCCTCGCACGCGAGCTTCTCGCCGCGGTCGAGCGCCCCACCTCCCACGGAGACGCCTGAGATGGTCGAAGGCTCCATCGCCCGCCGCTACGCGCGCGCGCTGCTCGACATCGGCCGCCAGGCCGGCTCCGTCGATGCGCTCGGCGCCGACATCGCCGCGTTCCTCGCGACGGCCCGCCAGTCCGAGCTGCTCGCCACGCTGGCCAACCCCGTCTACACGCGCGACGAGCGCCGACGCGTGCTGGACGCCGTCCTCGCGAAGCAGACGCTCGCGCCGATGGCCGCCAACTTCCTGCGGCTCCTGCTCGACAAGGACCGCATGGGCGCGCTTCCCGACATCGTGGCCGCGTACGGCGAGCTGGCCGACGACGTGGCCGGTCGCGTGCGCGCCACCGTGACCATGGCCGCGCCGGTCTCCGACGCGCTCCGCGCCACGATCGCGAAGACGCTCGAGGCGAGCACCGGCAAGACCGTCGTGCTCGACAGCGCCGTGGATCCCTCGCTTCTCGGCGGGCTGACCGTGCGGGTCGGCAGCCGCCTGATCGATGCCTCGCTCCGCAGCCGCCTCACGCAGCTGCAGCTCGACCTCCTCACTCCTTCCGCCGCCCAGGCCTGAGAGACGACCATGGACATCCGCGCCGAAGAGATCAGCCAGATCCTCAAGCAGCAGATCGAGAACTACGAGCAGCGCGTGACGGTCAGCGAGACCGGCACGGTGCTCAAGGTCGGGGACGGCATCGCCCGCATCTACGGCCTCGAGAACGCCCTCGCCGGCGAGCTGCTCGCCTTCCCCGGCGGCCTCGTCGGCATGGTGCTGAACCTCGAGGAGGACAACGTCGGCGCCGCGATCTTCGGCGACGACCGCACCATCAAGGAAGGCGACAGCGTCAAGCGCACCGGCCAGATCGTGTCCGTGCCGGTCGGTCCGGCCACGCTCGGCCGCGTCCTCGACGCGCTCGGCAACCCGCTCGACGGCGGCCCCGCCATCCCCCGCGACCACATGCGCCCGGTCGAGCTGAAGGCGCCCGGCATCGTGCTCCGCAAGTCCGTGCACGAGCCGCTCGAGACCGGCATCAAGGCCATCGACGGCATGATCCCCGTCGGCCGCGGCCAGCGCGAGCTGATCATCGGCGACCGCCAGACCGGCAAGACCGCGATCGCCATCGACACGATCATCAACCAGAAGCAGTTCATCAACGACCCCAAGCGCAAGATGCACTGCATCTACGTGGCGGTCGGCCAGAAGCAGTCCACGGTCGCCCAGGTCGTCGAGAAGCTCAAGCAGAACGGCGCGATGGAGTACACCACGGTCATCAGCGCGCCCGCGTCCAGCCCCGCGCCGCTGCAGTTCCTCGCGCCGTACACCGGGGCCACGCTCGGCGAGTACTACCGCGACAACGGCATGCACGGCCTCATCGTCTACGATGACCTCTCCAAGCAGGCCGCCGCGTACCGCCAGCTCTCCCTGCTCCTCCGCCGCCCCCCGGGCCGCGAGGCGTACCCGGGCGACGTCTTCTACCTGCACAGCCGCCTCCTCGAGCGCGCAGCGAAGATGTCCGACGAGGCCGGCGCGGGCTCGCTCACCGCGCTCCCCATCATCGAGACGCAGGCCGGTGACGTGTCGGCCTACATCCCGACGAACGTCATCTCCATCACCGACGGCCAGATCTTCCTCGAGGGAAGCCTGTTCCACTCGGGCGTGCGTCCCGCCGTGAACGTCGGCATCTCGGTGTCCCGCGTCGGCGGCTCGGCGCAGGTCGCGGCGATGAAGGCCGTCGCCGGCACGCTGAAGCTCACGCTGGCGCAGTACCGCGAGCTGCAGGCCTTCTCGGCCTTCGCCTCCGACCTCGACGAGGCCACGCGCAAGCAGCTCGACCGCGGCGCGCGCCTCGTGGAGCTGCTCAAGCAGGACCAGTACGCGCCGGTGAAGATGGAGATCCAGATCATCCAGATTCTGGCCGGCACCGAGGGCCTCCTCGACGACGTCGCCGTCGCCGACGTGCGCCGCTTCCTGAGCGACCTCGCGGCGTCCATGGACGGCGGGCCGATCGCGACCGAGCTGGCGACGAAGCAGACCTTCAAGGGCAGCGACCTGAAGGACCGCATCCTCGCCGAGGTGAAGCGCTTCCGCTCCACCTGGAAGTAGGGAGCAGCCCATGGCCTCCCTCCGCGACATCCGCACCCGCATCGGATCGGTCAAGAGCACGAAGCAGATCACCAGCGCCATGAAGATGGTGTCGGCGGCGAAGCTGAAGCGTGCGACGGACTCGGCCACGCGCGCGCGTCCGTACCACGAGGCGCTGACGGCCACCCTGCGGCGCCTCGCGGCGGCGTCCGGCGAGGTCTCGCACCCGCTGCTCGCCACGCGCGAGACGGTCGAGAAGGTCCTCCTCGTCGTCATCGCCAGCGACCGCGGGCTGTGCGGGGGCTTCAACGCGAACCTCAACCGCCGCAGCCTCGAGCTGGTCACGCGCCTGCGCGCCGAGGGCAAGCAGGTCGAGGTCCGGACCTACGGCAAGAAGTCCCGCGACTTCTACAAGGCCCGCTACCCGGCCGCGAGCTCCGTCATCGAGATGACCCCGGCGAAGTTCGGCGACGAGGCCGTGCGCCTCGCCGACGAGCTGGCCGTCGCCTTCGTCGACGGCGGCTTCGACGAGGTGTGGCTGAGCTACAACCGCTTCAAGAACACCCTCGTGCAGGTGCCGACCTCCACGCGGATCCTGCCGCTCACGCTCGACACGTCCGGCGACTCCGCCGGTCCCGAGTACGTGTTCGAGCCGGCCCGCGAGGAGATGCTCGCGACGCTCCTGCCGCTCGCGCTCCGCATGCAGCTGCTCCAGGCCTTCCTCGAGACCGAGGCGGGCGAGCACGCGTCGCGCATGACCGCGATGGACAACGCCACGCGCAACGCGAGCGACCTCATCGCGGCGCTCACCCTCGAATACAATCGCGGCCGCCAGGCCGCGATCACCAAGGAACTCATCGAGATCGTCTCGGGCGCGGAAGCCCTGTAGGAGACCCCATGGAAGCGAACACCGGCATCGTCAAGCAGGTCATGGGCCCCGTCGTCGACGTGGAGTTCCCGCCTGGCAAGCTCCCCGCGATCATGTCCGCGCTCACGCTGAGCAACGGCTTCATCTCGGATCAGGCCGACAACCTCGTCGTCGAGGTCGCGCAGCACCTCGGCGAGAACACCGTGCGCTGCATCGCGATGGACGTCACCGACGGCCTCCGCCGCGGCCAGGCCGTCAAGGACACCGGCGCGCCCATCACCGTTCCGGTCGGGCCGAAGGTGCTCGGCCGCATCATGAACGTCATCGGGCAGCCGGTTGACGAGCGTGGCCCCATCGGCAACGAGGTCGCGTGGCCCATCCACCGCGCCCCGCCCGAGTTCACGCAGCAGTCGACGCAGGTCGAGATGTTCGAGACGGGCATCAAGGTCATCGACCTGCTCGCGCCGTACAGCCGTGGCGGAAAGATCGGACTCTTCGGCGGTGCAGGCGTCGGCAAGACCGTCCTCATCATGGAGCTGATCAACAACGTCGCGAAGAAGCACGGCGGCTACTCCGTGTTCGCCGGCGTCGGCGAGCGCACCCGCGAGGGCAACGACCTCTGGCACGAGATGGAGGAATCCAAGCTCGGTGACGGCGTGTCGACGGTCCTCTCCAAGGCCGCGCTCATCTACGGCCAGATGAACGAGCCGCCCGGCGCCCGCGCCCGCGTCGCGCTCTCCGCCCTCACCGCCGCGGAGTACTTCCGCGACGAGGAAGGCCAGGACGTGCTCCTGTTCGTCGACAACATCTTCCGCTTCACGCAGGCGGGCTCCGAGGTGTCCGCGCTCCTCGGCCGCATCCCGAGCGCCGTCGGCTACCAGCCGACGCTCGCCACCGAGATGGGCATGCTCCAGGAGCGCATCACGACGACCACGAAGGGGTCCATCACCTCCGTGCAGGCCATCTACGTGCCGGCGGACGACCTGACCGACCCGGCGCCGGCCACGGCCTTCGCCCACCTTGACGCCACCACCGTGCTGAGCCGCAAGCTCACCGAGATCGGCATCTACCCGGCGGTGGATCCGCTGGACTCCACGAGCCGCATCCTCGACCCGAAGGTGCTCGGCGAGGAGCACTATGCGGTGGCGCGCGCGGTCCAGCGCATCCTGCAGCGCTACAAGGAGCTGCAGGACATCATCGCCATCCTCGGCATGGACGAGCTCTCCGACGAGGACAAGCTCACCGTGGCCCGCGCCCGCAAGATCCAGCGCTTCCTCAGCCAGCCGTTCTTCGTCGCGCAGCAGTTCACGGGCATGGAGGGCAAGTTCGTCTCCAAGCAGGAGACGGTGCAGGCCTTCAAGGAGATCCTCGAGGGCAAGCACGACGCGCTGCCGGAGCAGGCGTTCTACCTCGTCGGCAACATCGACGAGGCCATCGCCAAGGCGAAGAAGATCGCGGAGGGCTGATCCATGTCGCTCTCCGTCCAGATCGTGACCCCCCGCGCCGTGGCGTGGTCGGGCACCGCGAGCGACGTGCAGGCCCCGGGCCTGCTCGGGGAGTTCGGGGTGTTCCCGAAGCACATCCCGTTCCTCACCGTGCTCACGCCGGGCATCGCCCGCGTGCGCGTCGACGGGAAGGTGAAGGCCTTCGCCGTGGGCGAGGGCTTCGCGGAGGCCGGACCGGACCGCGTCGTGCTGCTCGTCGATTCCTGCGAGGCCCTCGAGGACGTGGACCGTGCCGCCGCGCAGCAGGACCTCGCGGATGCAGAGGCCGTGCTGCGCACCGCCGCCGACGGGACCGTCGCGCACACGCAGGCGTCACGCAAGGCCAAGCTGGCGCGCGCGCGCCTCGGCTGACACCGGCGACCGCCTGTCGGGAGCGTCGCCGCGGCGCGGTCCTCTCCATCTTTCGCCCCGTGGGTGCTACACTCGCGGGGCGGAGGTCTTCATGCGCGGTGTCGCGTGGTTCGCCCTGGTGTGCACGATCGGCTGCCGTTCGACCGTGGCGTTCGATGAGCCCGCTCCCCCGGACACGGACGTCGCGACCCCCACGTCCACCGGGTCCGCGACCGGGACGGTGACCGCGACGGCGGATGACTCCGGCGCGACGGATACGACCACCTCCACGGGCACCACCACGTCCACGGGCACCGCCACGCCCACGGACACCTCGACGGCCACCGGCACCACCACGTCCACGGGCACCACGACGCCCACGGACACGTCGACGGCCACGAACACCTCGACGGCCACGGGTGACACCGGCGGCACCGACACCGCCACGTCGGGCTGCTGGGAGGCGGACCTCGGGACGGCGACGGGCACCGACCTCGCCTACGGAACGACCGCGGGTGCCCCGGACCGTCTGGCCGCGGGCTGCGGCAACGCCGACGGGCCGGAGCGCACGTTCCTCTGGACGGCGCCCGCCGCGGGGCGTTGGCACGCGAGCGTGCAGGGATCCGCCGGGGACGTGGTCGTGTCGGTGCGCGCCACGACCTGCGACGAGGTGCTGGCCTGCGCCGCCGCGGAAGGCGGCGCGTCGCCGTGGGCGCTCCTCGACGCGTCGGAGGCGGGAGAATCCTTCGTCCTCGCGGTGGAAGCGCCCGGCAGCCGCGCGTACCTCCTGCACGTCGTGCCGGTTCCCGCCTTCGAGTCCTCCTGCGGGGACGGTCTGGACGAGGACGAGGATGGCGGCCCCGACTGTGCGGATGCCGACTGCGTCGACGCTCCGGCCTGCGCCATCGGTCCCGACGACGACGGGGACGGCACGCCCGCGCCCGTGGACTGCGACGACGCCGACCCCGACGTGCATCCTGGCGCCGTGGAGATCTGCGACGGTCGCGACGAGGACTGTGACGGCGCCGTGGACGACGGCGTGCTGCGGACGTTCCACCCCGACCGGGACCACGACGGCTTCGGGGACCCGGGCATCCTCGCCCAGGCGTGCGCGGCGCCGGAGGCACACGTGGGGGACGCGTCCGACTGCGACGACACCGACCCGACGGTGTCCCCCGGCGCGCCCGAGCGCTGCGACCCCCTCGATGTGGACGAGGACTGCAGCGGGGCCGCCGACGCGCAGGATCCCGGTGTCATCGACGCCTTCACCCTCTACGACGATGCGGACCACGACGGATTCGGCGGTGCGACGCGCGAGGACGTGGCGTGCGATTTGCCTGCGGGCGCGGTGGCACTGGGCGGCGACTGCGACGACGCGGACCCCGCGGTGAGC
Source organism: Pseudomonadota bacterium (assembly GCA_039800105.1). GTDB lineage: Bacteria > Myxococcota_A > UBA796 > UBA796 > SXON01 > CAMAXZ01. Next base: position 5,100 of record JBDLRI010000044.1, on the reverse strand, counting down.
CCCTACGCCGACGAGACCTGCAACGACCGCGATGACAACTGCGACGGCCGCACCGACGAGGACCTGCGCACGCGGTACTTCGCGGATGCCGACGGTGACACCTACGGTGCCCCGGACGGCTGGCACGACGCCTGCGCGCTCCCGGCGGGCTTCGTGGCGCGTGCGGGAGACTGCGACGACTCGAGCGCCGCGGCGCACCCCGGGGCCACCGAGACCTGCGATCCGCTGCGCCGCGACGAGGATTGCAACGGCCTCGCCGACGACCTCGATCCGGCCGTGCAGGGCACACGCACGTTCTACATGGACGCCGACGCGGACACATGGGGCGACCCGGAGGCCCCGGTCCACGCCTGCGCGATGGAGGCGGGAACGGTGGATCGGGCGGGAGACTGCGCCGATTCCGATCCCACGCGTTCGCCCGACACGCGGTGGTACCCGGACTCCGACGGCGACGGCCACGGCGACCCGGCCGTCTTCGTCGCCGCCTGCGTGCCGCCGGACGGCCACGCGGCGCTCGACGACGACTGCGACGACTCGGCGCCCTCGATTCACCCCGGTGCCGAGGAGGCGTGCGACGGCCTCGACAACGACTGCGACGACCTCGCGGACGACGGCCTTCCCGAGATCGTCTGGTACCTCGACGGGGATCAGGACGGCTTCGGAGACGAAACGCGCACGCTGAACGCGTGCAGCAGCTGGGCACCCCCCGGGTACGTGACGCACCTGGAGCCGACCGCGTGCGATGCCAATCCGAATCGCTGGCCCACGCAACCGGAGACGTGCAACTTCATCGACGACGACTGCGACGGTGTCGTCGACGAGGGCGGAAACACCCCGTGGTACATGGACCACGACGGGGATTCCTACGGCGACCCCAACGACATCCAGTTCGCGTGCGGCGCGCCCGCAAACAGGGTGGCCGTGGACGGCGACTGCGATGATCAGGATCCCGACCTGCATCCCGGTGCCGCCGAGCGATGCGACGCGAACGGAACGGACGAGGACTGCGACGGAACGGCCAACGACGGGGACCCCGACGTGGTCGACGCGGTCACGTACTATCTGGACGGCGATCACGACGGCCGCGCCGGCGGACCGGGCGCCCGCGCGTGCGAGCCGCCGGTCGGTGCCTTCCCGACGGGCGACGACTGCGACGACGGCGACGCTGCAGTGTTCCCGGGCGCAAACGAGGCCTGCAACGGCCGAGATGACGACTGCGACACGTCGGTCGACGAGGGCGTGATGACGTCCTACTACCGCGACCAGGACGGGGACACCCACGGCGTCGCCGGCGGTACGGCGGTGCTCGCGTGCGCCGCCCCCGGCGGGTACGTGACGAGCAACAACGACTGCGACGACACGAACGCGGCGGTCAGGCCGACCGCCGACGAGACGTGCAACCTGGCGGATGACGACTGCGACGGCACGGTGGACGAGGGCGTGCGTTCCCCCTTCTACCGCGATCAGGATGGCGACACGTACGGGACGAGCACCGTGACGCCCGCCCTCGCGTGCAGCGCCCCCTCCGGCTACGTCGCCAACACCGCCGACTGCAACGATGCCTCGGCATCGATCAAGCCCGGCGCGACGGAGACGTGCAACGGCGTCGACGACGACTGCGACGGTTCCACGGACGAAGGCGTACGGAGCACCTACTACCGCGACGTGGACGGTGACCTGTACGGCACCCCGTCGCTCACCGTGCAGGCGTGCAGCGCGCCCAGCGGCTACCGCGCCGTCGCGGGAGACTGCAACGACTCGAGCGCGCTCGTCCACCCCGGTCGGGCCGAGACCTGCAACAGCGTCGACGACGACTGCGACGGTTCCACGGACGAAGGGGTACGGAGCACCTACTACCGCGACGCGGACAACGACGGGTTCGGCACGTCCGGCACCACCGTGACGGGCTGTTCGGCACCGAGCGGCTACCGGTCCACGAGCGGGGACTGCAATGACGGCGCGGCGTCCATCAAGCCGGGCGCCACGGAGACGTGCAACGGCGTCGATGACGACTGTGACGGCACGATCGACGACAACGCGGGGACCCTCTACTACCGCGACGCGGACACCGACGGCTACGGCAACCCCGGCGTGTCCATCCGATCCTGCAGTTCCACCACGCCGTCGGGCTACCGTTCCAACGCGAACGACTGCGACGACACGCGCGCCACCGTCCGTCCGGGTGGCCGCGAGCAGACCTCCTCAGAATGCGACGACGGGTGGGACAACGACTGCGATGGGCTCATCGACGCCGACGAGAGCGTGTGCTGCAATTATCTTCCGTACTGCTGACGTCTCGCGCCCGCATCCCAAGGAGGGGTTCACGCCCATGCGACCGCCCCGCACCGTAGCGTTCTGCGTCTCCCTCGTCGCCTGCGCCAGCCAGGTCGCGGACGAAGGCCCCGTGCCGTCCGACAGCGCGCCCCACATCGACACCGCGCACGACCCGACCGCTCCGGACACCGGCACGGGAACGCGCACCGGAAGCGGGACGCACACCGGCACGGGCAGCGAGACGGCGCACGACACCGGTTCCACGACGGGCTCCGCCACGGGAACGACGTCGGACACCGGGGGGCAAGGAGATTCCGGCACGGATGCCGGGGCGTGCTGGACCCTCGAGCTCGGCGACACCGTCGGCTACTACGTGGCGCAGGCGGTGCTCCAGCCCTCGCGCGACGAGGTGGTCACCGGCTGTGCAGGGTCGCAGGGCCCCGACGTCACCGCCCGGTGGATCGCGCCGCGCGCCGGCCGGTGGCGCATCGGCGCGGAGGGCGTCGGCGGGCCCGTGGTGGTCAGCCTGCGCGCGTCCGCGTGCGGCGAGGAGGTGACGTGCGTGCCGGAATCCGCACGCATGGAGGAATGGCTCGTCGTGGACGTCGCACGCCGCGGGGAGATCTTCATCACCCTCGAGTCGTCCAGCGCGAGCGGGGCGACCCTCCACATCGTCGAGGAGACCGGCACGGGCTCGGGCACGGGCACCGGGTCCGACACCGACGCGGGGTCGGGAACGGACACCGGCACCGACGGGGGCACCGGCACCGGGGACGGAACGGGCACCGGCACCGGCGGGGGCACGCTCGATGCAGATGGGGACGGTGTTCCCGTCGGTCTCGACTGCGATGACACCCGCGATGACGTCTACCCGGGTGCGCAGGAGCGGTGCACGCCCACCGGCGCGGAGGCGACCGACGAGGACTGCGACACCCTCGTGGACGACGCCGACCCCGACGTGTCGGACCAACGGACGTGGTTCTTCGACGGAGACCTCGACGGCTTCGGCGATCCCGGGGTCCCCGACGAGGCTTGCGTGGCCGCGTCGCACTGGGTCGCCCTCGATACGGACTGCGACGACGTCGCGCCGGACGTTCACCCCGGACACGACGAGATCGTGGGCAACGAACGCGATGACGACTGTTCCGGCGGCGCGATGACGGAGCTGTGCTTCGTGGACGCCGACCAGGACGGGGCGCGGATCGACGCCACCGTCGCCAGCCTCGACGCCCGTTGCAGCCCGGGTGACGGCGAGGCGCCCGCGGAGACGCCCGGCGGCGACTGCGATGACGGGGACCCCGCCCGCAGCCCGACCCACACCGAAGCCTGCGACGCGAACGACGTCGACGAGGACTGCGACGGGTACGCCGACGACGCGGACGCCCAGGGCGCCACGGGCACGACGACCCAGTACCGGGATGCCGACGGGGACTCGCACGCGGGTGCGATCGCCGGCGCCTTTTGCGACGTCCCGGTCGGATGGTACGACGCCGTCACCGATTGTGACGACACCCGTCCCGACGTGAATCCCGACGCGCTGGAGCGCTGCGCCCTGCCGGGAGAGACCCCGGCGGACGAGGACTGCGACACCCTCGTGGATGACGACGACCTGGACGTGTCCGACCCCGCCACGTGGTACGCCGACGGGGACGGCGACGGCTACGGCAACGACTTCTTCCCGGACCTCGCCTGCGTCCAGCCGGAGGGGTTCGTGGCGGATTCCACCGACTGCGACGAGGTGTCGGCGTACGCTGCGGACGTGAACCCCGGCGTGGACGAGGTTGTAGGCAACGAGCGCGATGACGACTGCTCCGGCGGCGCGACGATGGAGCTGTGCTTCGTGGACGCCGACCAGGACGGTGCGCGGACCGACGCCACCGTCGCCAGCATGGACGCGTGGTGCAACCGGGACGCGGGCGAGGCGACCCGCGATGTGCCGAGGCTGGACTGCGACGACCACGACCCCGCGCGCAGCCCGCTGCGAGCCGAGGCCTGCGACGCCGGCAACGTCGACGAGGACTGCGACGGAACTGCCGACGACGGCGATGGCGGCGGCGCGAGCGGAAAGGTGACCGCCTACTACGACGGCGACAACGACGGCGCAGCCGGCGGAACCTCCGCCGCGTGGTGCGACGCGCCCAGCCGCTGGTACGCCGCCGCGACCGACTGCAACGACGCCAACGCCGGAATCCGCCCCGTCGCCAACGGCGGCGCCGAGGCCTGCGACGCCGGCAATATCGACGAGGACTGCGACGGAGCCGCCGACGACGGCGACTCGGGCGGCGCGAGCGGAAAGGTGACCCACTACTACGACGGCGACAACGACGGTGCGGCCGGCGGAACCTCCGGCGCCTGGTGCGACGCGCCCAGCCGCTGGTACGCCTCCGCGACCGACTGCAACGACGCCAACGCCGGAATCCGCCCTGTCGCCAACGGCGGCGCCGAGGCCTGCGACGCCGGCAATGTGGACGAGGACTGCGACGGGTACGCCGACGACGGCGACAGCGGCGGCGCGAGCGGCAAGGTCAGCTTCTACCGGGACGCCGACGGCGACTCCTGGGGCACGAGTGCCACGTCCACCACCGCCTGTGATCAGCCCAGCGGCTACGTCGGCAACACCTCCGACTGTGACGACTCCACGGCCCTGCGCAAGCCCGGTCTCGCCGAGTCGTGCGACGGACTGGACAACAACTGCGACGCTTTGGTGTTCCCGACGCCCACCCCCCGCCGCATTCCGGCGAGCAAGCAAAGACGCGATCATCGTGAGCGGCGAGCAACGCGCGCGGTCGCCGTCGTGGGCGGCGACCACGCGCTCACCGTCTACGC
>JBDLRI010000043.1:0-5908 GCA_039800105.1 Pseudomonadota bacterium | reverse complement strand
CATGCCCACGCCGATCACCTGTCGGGGGCGCAGGTCCTGCGGGCGCGCTTCGGCATCCCGGTGGGCATCAGCGAGCACATCCGCACGGTGCAGCAGGTCTTCAAGCCCGTCTTCGGCCTCGGCGAGTCCTTCGTGCCGGACGGGAGCCAGTTCGACCTGCTGCTCTCCGACGGCGACGTCCGCAGCTTCGGGAGCCTCGTCGTGCGCGCGCTCCACACGCCCGGCCACACCCCGGCGTGCATGAGCTACGTGCTCGGCGACGCCGTGTTCACCGGTGACGCGCTGTTCATGCCCGACTACGGCGTGGGGCGCTGTGACTTCCCCGCGGGCGACGCCGACGCGCTCTACACCTCCGTGCACGACCGCCTCTACGCCCTGCCGCCGGAGACCCGCGTCTTCGTCGGCCACGACTACCAGCCGAATGGGCGCCCCGTCGCGTGGCAGACCACCATCGCCGAGTCGCGCGCCGGCAACGTGCAACTGCAGGCGGACACGAGCCGCCCCGGGTTCGTGGCGGCGCGCCGCGCCCGCGACGCGACCCTCTCCGCGCCGCGGCTCCTCCTTCCGAGCGTGCAGGTGAACATCGACGCCGGCCGGCTTCCGCCCGCCCGCGCCGACGGCCGACGCTACCTGGTCACGCCGCTCAAGGTGGAGGCGTCGTCGGGGTGAGGGCCACGATCGCCTCGGCGGCGCGGAACCCGTCCAGCGCCGCCGAGATGATCCCGCCGGCCCACCCGGCTCCCTCGCCGCAGGGGATCACCCCGGGAAGGCCGGGGCTCTGCAGGTCCGGGCCGCGCAGGAAGCGCACCGGGCTGGTCGTGCGCGTCTCCGGCGCGATGAGGACGCCCTCGGGTCCCGCGAAGCCGGGGACCTCCTTCTCGAACTGGACGATCGCGCGGCGCATCGCGTCGATGACGCCGGCCGGGAGCAGCTCCGACAGGTCGCACGGAAACCCCCCGAAGGGGTAGCTGGTGCGGGGGAGGTCCACGCTCGCGCGACCCTCCAGGAAGTCGCTCACCCGCTGCATCGGGGCGAGGTAGCGTCCACCCGCCATCGCCCACGCCCGCGCCTCGATGGTCTCCTGGAAGCGCACCCCGGCCAGCGGGTCGTCGGCGCCGTAGTCCTCGGGGCCGACCTGCACGATGAGCGCGCTGTTCGCCCACATCGCGCGGCGCGCCGAGAAGCTCATGCCGTTCACCACCACGCGCCCGTCCTGCTCCTGCGCGGGGACCACCATGCCGCCGGGGCACATGCAGAACGTGTAGGCGGCCCGGCCGCGCTCCGGCGTGTCCGCCAGCCGGTAGCTGGCCGGCGGGAGTTCGCCGCGCCCGGCGGGGTACAGCGCGGAGTCGACGAGGACCTGCGGATGCTCGATGCGCGCGCCGATCGCGATGGGGCGCAGCTCCGCGGACGCTCCGGCCGCCAGCATCGCCTCCATCGTGTCGCGGGCGGAGTGTCCGGTCGCCACGACGACGGGGCCGCCCCGGAGCTCCTCTCCGTCGCGCAGGCGGACGCCGACGCAGCGGCCGTCCTCGACGAGGAAGGCGGCCACGGGCGCGTCGAAGCGCACCTCCACCCCGAGCCCCCGCAGCCGGGCCCGCATCGCCGGAAGGATGGCGCGCACCTTGTCGGTGCCGAGGTGCGCCAGGTTCTCCTGGAGGATCCCGGGGTCCGCCCCGGCCTGCACGAGCGCCCGGAACACGTAGCCCAGCTCCCCGTCGCGCCGTCGCGTGTAGATCTTGCCGTCGGAGAAGGTGCCGGCTCCGCCTTCTCCGTAGAGGATGTTGTTGTCAGGGTCGATGGGGGCGCCGCGCCAGAAGCCGTTGACCGCCGGCACGCGATCCTCCACGGCCTTGCCGCGCTCGAGCAGGATGGGTCGCGCGCCCGCCTCGCCGAGGCGCAGGGCCGCGAACAGGCCCGCCGGTCCGGCCCCGACGACGATGGGGCGCTGCGTCCAGCGCAGCCCGTCGGGGATCGGGAAGTCGCCGGTCAGGCGCGCGGCGTCCCGGGGGGAGAAGGCCCGCACGCCCGGCAGCTTGCGGGCGAGCAGCTCGGCCTCTCCGGCGTCCAGCGCGACCTTGACGGTGCCGACCCACGCCGGGGTTCGCGGGCGGGCGTCCAGCGCGCGCCGCACGAGCGTGACCTCGGCCACACGGGATGCCGGCAGCCGCAGGTGCGCGGCCACGGTGTCGCGCAGCGCGGCGTCCTCCGGGAACTCCCCGGGCAGCTTCACGTTCGACACGAGCAGCGCCATGGCGGGCGTCCTATCTCGTCGTCCGGCCGCGGGGCGCGTCGGGGGGCGCGGGTTATGCGCCCGCGTCTCCCGGAGAGAGAACCATGGGCTTGCGTGTCGCCATCAACGGTTTCGGTCGCATCGGTCGCTGCGTGTTCCGCTCGGCCCTCGGGAACCCGGCGTTCGAGATCGTCCACATCAACGACCTGACCAGCCCCGACCAGCTCGCGCACCTGCTCGTGCACGACAGCGTCCACGGCAACTGGGGCACGTCGGTGAAGGTGGTGGACGGCGGCCTCGAGATCGGCGGCAAGCTGGTGAAGGTCACGGCCGAGAAGGACCCCGCGAAGCTCCCGTGGAAGGACGAGCGCATCGACATCGTGCTCGAGTGCACCGGCGCGTTCACCGCGCGGGCGAAGGCGGCGCTGCACCTCGACGCAGGCGCCCGCCGGGTCATCATCTCCGCGCCCGGGACCGAGGAGGACCTCACGCTGTGCATCGGGGTGAACGACGACCAGCTCGACCTTTCCAGGCATTTCGTCGTCTCCAACGCGAGCTGCACCACGAACTGCCTCGCGCCGGTCGCGAAGGTGCTCGACGCCCAGTTCGGCCTCGTGCAGGGCCTGATGACGACCATCCACAGCTACACCATGGACCAGAACCTGCTGGACGCGCCCCACAAGAAGGGCGACATGCGGCGCGCCCGCGCGGCCGCGCTCAGCATGGTCCCGACGAGCACGGGGGCCGCGAAGGCGGTCGGCCTGGTGCTGCCGCAGCTCAAGGGCAAGCTCAACGGGCTCGCGATCCGCGTCCCGACGCCGAACGTGAGCCTCGTGGACCTCGTCTTCACGAGCCGCGAGCCCGTCACGAAGGAGTCGATCAACGCCGCGCTGTCCGCCGCCGCGGCCGGGCCGCTCAAGGGCGTGCTCGCCGCCGTGGACGCGCCGCTCGTGTCCCTCGACCTCAACGGCAACCCGCACTCCTCCATCGTCGACCTGGAGCTGACCAGCACCATGGGCACGCACATGGGCAAGGTGCTGGCCTGGTACGACAACGAATGGGGTTTCAGCAACCGCATGGTCGACCTGTGCGCCAAGATCGCGAAGATGGAAGGCCGCGCATGAGCGACGCCCTCTCCGGTATCGGCACGCTCGACACGATGGACCTCGCGCAGCGCCGTGTGTTGCTGCGCGTGGACTTCAACGTCCCGATGGACCACGGCCAGATCTCCGACGACACGCGCATCCGCGCCGCCCTGCCGACGATCAAGCGGCTTCGCGACGCCGGCTGCAGCCTCGTCATCGCCAGCCACCTCGGGCGTCCGAAGGGGCCGGATCCCTCCCAGAGCCTCGAGCCGGCGGCCGCGCGCCTCGCGGAGCTGCTCGACGACGAGGTGATCTTCAGCCACGAGGTCGTCGGCGACGACGTGGAGCTGCTCGCGAAGGAGCTTCCGCCGGGCGGCGTGATGGTGCTGGAGAACCTGCGCTTCCACCCGGGCGAGAAGGACGGGGACGACGCCTTCGCCGCGGAGTTGGCGAAGCTCGGCCAGGTCTTCGTGAACGAGGCCTTCGGCACGATGCACCGCCCCGAGGCGAGCATGGTCGCGGTGGTGAAGCACTTCGAGGTGACCGGCGTCGGCCTGCTCGTGCAGAAGGAGCTCGAGGCCCTGGGTCGCTGCCTGCACGGCGCCGAGCGGCCCTACGTCGCCATCCTCGGCGGGGCCAAGGTCTCCGACAAGATCGACGTCATCGAGAGCCTCGCCCAGCGCGTCGACACCCTCCTCGTCGGCGGGGCGATGGCGTACACGCTCATGGCCGCCCGCGGGCTGCCGGTGGGCGCCTCGCGCGTGGAGAGCGACAAGATCTCGCTCGCGCGACGCCTGCTCGATCGCTGCGCCGAGCGCGGCGTCACGGTGATGCTGCCCGAGGATCACGTGGTGAACGACTCCCTCGCCAGCGAGGCACCTCCGCGCGTGGTCGCGACGATGGACGAGGGCGACATGGGTCTCGACATCGGTCCCGCCACGGTGGCCCGCTACGCTGCGGCCATCGCCGGCGCGAAGACCGTGGCGTGGAACGGCCCGATGGGCGTCTTCGAGCGGGAGGCCTATGCGGGCGGAACCCGCGGCGTCGCGGAGGCGTGCGCGGCCAGCAGCGCGTACACCGTCGTGGGCGGCGGGGACTCGGCCGCGGCGGCCGAGGCCTTCGGCCTGGCGGCGCGCTTCACCCACGTCAGCACCGGCGGTGGCGCCAGCCTCGAGTTCCTCGAGGGCAAGGACCTGCCGGGCATCAAGGCGCTGCGCGACCGGAGCCGCCGGTGAGCCGCCGTCCGTTCGTCGCCGGCAACTGGAAGATGCACAAGACGCCGGCGGAGGCGGACGCCCTCGCCGAGGCGCTCAAGCGGGTCCTCGTCGAGGAGGCTGCGGTGGACGTGGCGGTGGCCCCGCCGTTTCTCTCCATCCCCGCTGTCGTGGCGCGGCTCAAGCACAGCGGGGTCGGGGTCGCGGCGCAGGATCTGCACGAGGCCGCGAGCGGCGCCTACACGGGCTGTGTCAGCGGCGAGATGCTCCGCAGCGTGGGTGTCACCTGGGCGCTCGTGGGCCACTCCGAGCGTCGCCAGCTGTTCGGCGAGACGGACGCGGTCGTCGCGAAGAAGGTGCAGGCCTGCTTCCGCAGCGGATTGCTGCCGATCCTGTGCGTCGGCGAGACCCTGCCCGAGCGCGAGGCCGGCAGCGAGGAGGCCGTCGTGGCGCGCCAGCTCGAGGTGGCGCTCGCGGGCCTGCACGCCGACCAGCTGCCGGGCGTCACGATCGCCTACGAGCCGGTGTGGGCCATCGGCACGGGCAAGGTCGCCACGCCGGCGCAGGCCCAGGACATGCACGCGTTCATCCGCGGCTGGCTCGCGTCGCGCTATCCGGCCTTCGTGCCGCGCGGGGTGCGCATCCTGTACGGCGGCTCGGTGAAGGGCGCGAACGCGGCCGGGCTGCTCGGCCAGGACGACATCGACGGCGCCCTCGTGGGCGGCGCCTCGCTCGATGCGGCCGAGTTCCTTGCCATCGTTGCGGCGGCACGGTAGCCGGGCCCCATGTTGACCTTCGTCGTGACCCTGCACGTCGTCCTGTGCGTGCTGCTCGTCCTCATCATCCTCATGCAGCCCGGCAAGGGCGGGGACGTGTCGTCGGCGTTCGGCGGCGGCGCGAGCACGCAGCTCTTCGGCGCCGCGGGACCCGGCAACTTCCTGACGAAGGGCACCGGCATCATCGCCGGGCTGTTCATGGTCACGAGCCTCACGCTGTACTGGTACAGCACCCCGAGTCTTTCGGCGGGCGGCGGCGGCGTGGACACCCACCTCGAGGGCGGTGCGCCCGCCGGCAAGGCCGGATCCGGCTTCGGCGGCAGCAAGCCGGCGGCGGAGCCCGTCGCGCCCACGGCACCGGCAACCGAGCCCGCGAGCCCCACAGGGCCGTCGGAACCGGCGGCGCCCCCGGCGCCCTGACAATTGCACGGCCGACCTTGACCTGGGTCGTCCGGGACGCTACATGGCTGTGCCCTGCGCGGGTGGCGGAATGGTAGACGCGCAAGTTTGAGGTGCTTGTGGCAGAAATGCTGTGAGGGTTCAAGTCCCTCCCCGCGCACCACCTCGACCCCCGGTCCTCGGACCGGGGGTTTCTCTTTG
>JBDLRI010000042.1:0-7719 GCA_039800105.1 Pseudomonadota bacterium | reverse complement strand
GTCGGTCGCGGAGAGTCCCAGGGTCACCCGCAGGGTCCCGACCGCGGCCGCGCCCTCCGCGATGGTCACCGTCCCCGTCGGCGCGGCGGTGTCCGTGCTGGCGACGCGCGCGGACGAGGGCGACGCTGCCGCGTCGCGCGCGGCATCCGGCGCGGGAGTGCAGCCAACGGCGGCCAGCACGAGGAGACCTGTCATGGCGCGCATGGGCGTATTCTCCCGTCGAGAACACTACCGGAGGCGCGCGACGGAGTCCAGCCAGCCCGGAGGGTCAGCGCCCGCTGTCGGCCGCCGCGCCGCACCCCCCGCCGATCGCGGCGTCCCCGTCATCGCAGTCGGTGCACTCCTCGACGTAGTGGGACGGCTGCGCACAGGCGTGGATGCCGTCGTCGGGATCCCCGAACCCGTCGGAGTCCTCGTCGCGGCACCAGATGCGCGCGGGGATCTCGTCCACGGCGGCGTCGCAGTCGTCATCGGCACCGTTGCAGCGCTCGGGCGCCCCGGCGTGGACCAGGGGGTCCTCGTCGTCGCAATCGCCGCGTGCCGCCACCCAGCCGTCCGCCGGCAGGCACCCGCGCGCGGCGGACGCGTCGGAGCCCACGCCGTCGCCGTCCTGATCCGCGTACAGCACGGTGGCGTCGGACTCCGCCGCGCAGGTGCCCACGAGCGGGAGCGTCTCCGGCTGCACGAACCGGAAGCCCTCCCATCCCGCGCAGGCCAGCATCCATCCGAGCCATCCCATCGCGCCTCCCGGGGGAGGCGTTGCGGAGGGGGATGCCCCCCTCCGCCCCAGCGTCCCTGCCGAGAGCCTTCGCACGCCGCGCGGCGTGGCCACGGGCGCCGCGCGTGCTAGGGACACGCGTTCCCGGAGACGCCATGCTCGCCGTCGGCTCGCCCGCCCCCGACTTCACCGCCCCGACCGACGAGGGCACCGTGACGCTCTCGCAGCTGCGCGGAAAGCGCGTCGTGCTGTACTTCTACCCCAAGGACGCGACCCCCGGCTGCACCGTGGAGGCCCACGGCTTCCGGGACCTCCACGCCGCCTTCGCTGCCCGCGACACCGTCGTGCTCGGCGTGTCGAAGGATCCCGTGAAGAAGCACCGGAGCTTCCGTGCGAAGGAGTGCCTCCCGTTCCCGCTCGTGAGCGACGAGGGCGGCCTCTGCGAGGCCTACGGCGCCTGGCGCGAGAAGAAGCTCTATGGGCGCGCCTACATGGGCATCGCCCGCATCACCGTGCTGATCGACGCGGACGGCAACGTGGCGCGCGTGTGGGACCCGGTCAAGCCGGAGGGCCACGCCGCCGACGTCCTCGCCGCGCTCGGCTAGGCTGCGACGAGACCGCCGACGTGCACGTCGCGCTCCTCGGTGCCGGGCGGCTGGGCCGTACGCTGGCCGTCCTGCTGCCCCGCCACGGGATTCGCGCCACCCTGCTCGGCCGTGGGGATGCGGTTCCCGTGGACGTCGACGCGCTCTGGGTGACCGTGCGCGACGGCGAGGTGGCCGGCGTCGGCGCCGCCCTGCCGCCGGGACTGTGCGCCCTGCACGCCAGCGGGGCGCTCCCCGACGACGCCCTCGGCGGGCACCTGCGCGCAGGCGTGCTGCATCCGCTGCAGAGCTTCGCCGGGCCGGAGCTCGAGCTTCCACCCCTCGACGGGGTGCACGCGCGCGTGGGCGGCCACCCCGACGCGCGCGCCGTCGCCGAGGCGCTCTGCGGACGCCTTGGCATGACTCCGGTGGACGTGCCCGACCCGGCCCGCTGGCACGCCGCCGCGGTCCTCGCGAGCGGACACCTGGCCGCCGCGTGGCTCACCGCCGTGGACGCGATGGTGGCCGGCGGGATCCCGGAGGCGACCGCGCGTCGTGCGCTGCTGCCGCTCTCCGTGCAGTCCCTCCGTGCCGCGTCCGAACGCGGGCCATGGGCGCTCACCGGCCCGGCCGCCCGGGGCGACACCGCGACCGAGGCGGTCCACCGCGCCAGCCTCGACGGCGACGCCGCGGAGGTGTACGGCCTGCTCTCGGGCGTCCTGCGCCACCGCCTGCGGCGCGGCTGACGCCGGCCGGCCCGCGGTGCGAGGAAAGCGTCGAACGTCCCGTTGCCGTCGGGCCTTCCGGTGCTACATTGAAGGTGAGATCCCCCACGCCGGAGGTGCGGAATGCTCGACGCCTTCATCATCGACCGCATCCGTCGCGACCGCGAGCGCGCGGAGCAGGATGACCGTCGCGAGCGTCTCCGCATCGAGGTTCCGCGGCCGGAGCCCATGCCGGACGTGCGGCCCTCCACCGTGACACCCACCCCGGAACGCGGGATCGTCGAGATCGACTTCACCGTCTGACGCGGGTGCCGCCATGACCGAGGAACGGGTCCAACGGACCATCCGCAGGGTGCTCGTCGCCGCACGTGGAGAGCCCGCGGCGACGCTCGTGGAGCTGCTCGAGGGCCACGGCATCGAGACCGTCGCGGTCTTCGACGCGCGTGACGCGGAGGCGCCGCACCTCGACACCGCCTCCTGGGCCGCGCCGCTGCCCGAGCATCCCGCCGAGCGGCATGCCGCGGTGCTCTGCGATCAGGCCCTCGACGCCGGCGCGGATGCCATCCTCCCGGGTCCCGCGGAGTCCGAAGGCTCCCTGGCTGCCGACACGGACGCGGCCCGCACGGTCGGGGCCTGCGGCCTCGCGTGGATCGCGCCCGGTCCCACGTGGACGGAGCGGGTGGCCGACCTCCCGGCCGCGCGCGACGCCGCGTCGACCGCGGGCCTGCCGATCCTTCACGACGCGACCGGGGCCGACGCGGACACCCTGGAACTCGCGCTGCTGGGCGACGGCAGCCACGCGGTGGCCTGGGCCGACGCCCGCGTGGGGTCGGCATGGACGATCAGCCCGGCCGGACTCGACGCGCACGTGCGCGCCACCCTGCGGACCGGCGCGGCGGCGTGGGCCGCGCACGCCGGCCTCGCGGGGCCCGCGGTCGCGCGATTCCGTGTCGACGCGCACGGAGTCCCGCGCGCCGACCGGCTCGTGCCCGGGCTGCCGAGGTGGCACGCGCTGGTGGTCGTGGAGGACCTTCCGCTCGCCCTCGCGGCGGTGCACATCCTTGCGGGCCGCGACGTGCCTTCGCCGCCCGACGACCGCGTCGAGCGCCACGCGCTGGAGGTTCGCGTGCGGGCCGTGGAGGCCGGACTCCTGGAGGACGTGGAGCTCCCCGACGGCGTCCGCGCCACGCTCGGATGCGCCCCGGGCCAGGAGGTGACCCCCGGCGAAGTCCTCTGTGCCCTGCGCGTGGAGGCGTCTGACCACGACGCGGTGCGGCGCGCCGCACGCGACGCGGTGGCCCGCACCGGCATCCACGGCGTGCCCACCGACGCCGAAGCCCTGTGCGCCGCGCTGGCCGCGCGCGCACCGGGACTGTGCTAATCTGCCCCGAGGTGGCCGAAACACGCGACGTCCTGAGCGCACTCGACCTGCCGACCGGCGAGTCGGTCCCGGTCGTGCGCCGCAGCTTCCACGGGGAGGGCGGCGAGGGCCCCCGAGTCGTGGTGGTCGCAGGGGTGCGCGGCGACACGCCGGAGGGCACCCGCGTCGCCGTCGGGGTCGCCCGGCTCCTCCAGCCGCGCCTGTCCCGCATGCGCGGGCGCGTCGACGTGATCCCGTGTGCCAATCCGCTGGCGGCGCACCTCGGGGTGCGTGCCGTGCCCGGGTTCGACGTGGACCTGAGCCGACGCTTTCCGGGTCGTGCGGACGGACACGCCCCGGACGCCGTGGCGGCCGCGCTGATCGCCGCCATGGAGGGTGCGACGCAGGTGATCGAGCTGCGCGGCGCCCACCCCGCGTTCCGGGAGGAGCCCCAGGCGCACGTGCGGGCCGACCAGCCCGAGGCGTGTGAACGCGCGGCCTCGGCGAACGTGCGGGTCGTGTGGAAGCGCAGCCCGCCGGCATCGGATTCCGGAACGCTCATGGCGTGCGTGCCCGGTCTGATCGCGCTGGAGGGCGGGGTCGGAAACCGGCTGACCGAAGGTGTCGGGATCGAGCTCGTGGACGGCGTGCTGAACGTTCTCGTCACGCTCGGCGTGCTGCCGGAGGACGACCTCCCCTACCACTGGGCCGCGATCCAGCGCGCCGTCGTCGCCGACGACAGCCGCGTGGTGCGCGTGCGGGCCGGGCGCGCCGGCCTGTTCCTGCCCAGCATGGCTCCGTGGGCGGAGGTCGCACCGGACGAGATCCTGGGCGAGGTCGTCGACCCGGTCAGCGGGGACGTGCGGGAGACCGTCACCGCGCCGACCGCGGGCCGCCTCCTGGCCCTGCGCGAACAGCCCGTCGTCTACCCCGGCACCCTCGTCGCGCGGGTCGTGGCGGACCCTCCATGAGCGTCGTGTTCTCCCTGGAGGCGCCCTACCGCGGTGCCTATGCGCTGCACCGGCTCAGCTTCGGCGGCGGCCCGGGACCGCGCGTCGCGATCGTCGCCGGCGTGCACGGCAACGAGGTCGCCGGGACCCACGCGCTGAACCTCGTCGCGAACATGCTTCGCATGCAGCGGCCCCGCGGCACGGTCCACCTCCTTCCGCTCGTCAACACCATGGGTGCCGAGGAGGCGCGCAAGCGCTGGCCGTTCGACGATCGGGACCTGGCCGACGCCTTTCCGGGCGACCCGGACGGCCAGCCGGTCGACCGGATCGCCGCGGCGGTGATGGACGCCACGGCGGCCGACGTGTGCGTCGACGTGCACAGCGGCTCGTCGCGCCTGCACGAACTGCCTCACGCGCGCGCCCCGCTCGGCGGGCGCGGACTGGAGCTCGCCCGGGCGATGGCGCTCCCCGTGACGGTGCGGCGCGCGTCCCACGCCTCCTCCGGCGGCCTGGTCGACGCCTGGACCGACGCCGGACGCACGGCCTTGCAGGTCCGCGGCGGACGCGGCGGCGCCCTGGACGTCGGGGACGCCACGCGCATGGCGCGCGGCCTGGCGCGCATGCTCGGCGCGTTGGGCATGCTGAACGGAACGGACCACGGCGCGCAGGCGGCCGCAGGCCTCGAGACCGCGCGCACCACGGATCTCCGCGCGGAGAGCGGCGGATTCTTCGTGCCGGAGGTCGCGCCCGGAGAGCGTATCGAGACCGGGGCTCTCCTCGGGACCGTCCGCCACCCCATCGGCGGGGAGATGCAGGAACAGGTCCGCGCGACACGCCACGGGGTCGTCCTCGCGGTCCGGGCCTGGCCGATGGTGCACGCGCGCGAGCTGCTGGTACGGATTGCGGACGAGGTCGGATAGTCTCCTCCGATGCGCTGGCTCCTCGTCGCCTGGTTCCACGACGCCGCCGCCTTCGAGGTGGACGCCGGAGAGCTCGTCGTGTCCAACCAGCCCGCCGACGCCGTGGAGGCCGCGCAGGCCGCCTTGCGGACGGGCCGCTTCGCCGACGCGGCCCTGGCGTGGCACGCACTCGCCGAGGCGGGAGGTGGCTGGCCGGCGCGCCTCGGCGAAGCCGTGGCGCTCTACGAGGGAGGTTCGGCCGGTGCCGCGCGCGCGGCGGTCGAGAGGGTCGTCGCGGAGCAGCCCGCCTCGGTGCCGGCACTGAACCTGCTCGGCATCGCGCAGGTGGACACGGGGCGCGTCGAGGCCGGCATCGCCACGCTGGAGCGCGCGCTCCGGAACGCGGACGGACCCTGGCGCGCGCGCGTGCGGATCAACCTCGCGCTCGCGCGCGCGGACCGCGGCGAGGCTGCCGCCGCGCGGGCGCTCCTCGACGCCGCCGCTCCGGACGCCTCCGGCATCCAGCTCCTGCAGGACTCGCTGCTTGCGGCACGCAACACCCTCGCGGCGCTCGACGGCAACGACGTCGGCGTGGGACCGCTGCTGGCCCGGGGCGATCTCGGCGCGGCCCGCACGGCCGCCGTGCAGCGCGACAACGCGGCGACGACCCGGCGGGCGCGCGCGGAGGCGGGCATCCTGCTGTCCGCGGTGGACCGCGCGGAGGGCCGTCTCGACGAGGCGGCACGGCGGCTCCAGGCCACCGCCACCCTCGCGCGGGACGGGTCCCTCCTGCGGGAAGCCGCCATCGCCATGGGGAACCTCGGCCTGGTGCAGGGCCTCTCGGGCCGCACCCCGCTCGCGCTGGACTCGCTTCGCGCCTCCATCGAACTGGCGCGCGCCGGCGGCTACCGGGTCGTGGAGGTCGACTCCCTCTGCGAGCTCGGCATGACGCTCGCGCGCGGGGATGACCTCGACGGCGCGGAGCAGGCGCAACGCACGGCGGGCGCGCTGCTCGCCGCCATGGACTATCCGCAGGGTGTGGTGCGACAGGCCGAGCTGGGCGGGGTCATCGCCGCGCTCCGCGGGGACGCCGCACGCGCCGACACCACGCTCGAACGCGCGGTGGACGCCTACGAGCAGCGCGGCCGCTTCCTCGACGCCGCACGCGCCGCGACGTGGGCGGCCGCCGCGTGGCAGACCCGGGACGACGCGACCGCGGACCGCTGGAGCCGCCGCGCGGAGGCGATGTTCCAGCGCGCGGGGGACCCGCTCGGACCCGCGCACGTGCGCATGGCACGCGGCCTCGCAGCCGCCCGCGCGGGTCGCGACGACGTCGCGCTCGCCGCCTTCGCGCAGGCGTCCGCGGCGGCGCAGGGTCGCGCGGGCGAGCGGGGCGCCACCGTCGCGCGCGTGGCGAAGGAGAACGCGGCCCGCGTGCTCGTCCGCATGGGGGACGGGCCGGACGCGGCGAAGCGTGCCGCCGAGGGCGGGCTCACGGAGATCGTGGGGCGCGAGCGGGCCCTGCGGGATGGCTTCGGCGCCTACGACGCGGGTCTCGCCGCCTACGGGGCGCAGGACTGGGCCCGCGCCCAGGCCCGCTTCGCCACGGCACGGGCGGCCTTCGAACGCCTGGGCGAGACCGGCTACGTCACGCGCACCCGGCGCGCGGCCGGCTGGGCCGCCTACAACGCCCTGGTGTCCACGCCCGCCGCCCAGGCCGCGCCGAAGTGGTCCGCGCTCGTGGAGGAGACCGCCCAGCTCGAGGAGCCCGAGCTGTACCTGCGGACCTACGCGGCCTCCGCGCTCGCCGACCACCAGGCCCAGCGCGGCGACCCCGGCGCCCGGCTGGCCGAGTGCACGCGCCGCGCCGAGGCACTCGGCTTCCGGGAGATCGCGGCTCGTTGCCACGGCGCCCTCGCCGAGCGTCCCGGGGACCTCGCCGAGCGCGCACGGCACGCCCGCACCGCCTTCGGCCTCGCGCCCGAGGAGGCGGGGGCCGTCTACGCGCTCTACGCCGTGGCGGTGGACGCGCTCAACGAAGACCAGCCGGCGCTCGCCGTCGAACTCGCCACCCTCGCCCGACCGCGCGCGGGCCAACTCCAGAAGGCCCTCGACGAGGTCCTTCGCGCCGCCCGCCGCTGACCCCGGAGACCCCGCACATGCCGATGCGAATCAACCGCCTTGCCGCGGAGCTGCAGGTGCCCCCGACGGCGCTGCTCGCGTGGCTCGCCGACCAGGGTCACGGTCGCTACGCCCGCGAGGATCAGCAACTGCCCGACGATCTCACCCGCCTCGCCCGCGTGCGTGTCCGGGACATCGGCGCGCAGGCGAGGGTCACGGCGTCGTCTCTGCCTGCTCCTGGGGCGGGGGGGGGGGGGGGGGGGGGGGGGGGGGGGGGGGGGGGGGGGGGGGGGGGGGGGGGGGGGGGGGGGGGGGGGGGGGGGGGGGGGGGGGGGGGGGGGGGGGGGGGGGGGGGGGGGGGG
>JBDLRI010000041.1:0-9674 GCA_039800105.1 Pseudomonadota bacterium | reverse complement strand
CGGCGCGACCGAGGAGGGCCGCCGGTACGTCGACTACGCCTCCTGCGAGCCGGTGCTGACCCAACGGCCGTACTGGCCGGCCACGGTCACGTCCACGACCCCGTCCGACGATCCGCGCCTGTCCGACACCGCGTGGGTCGCCGAGTACGCCTGGGCCACGGAGCAGGTGGAGTCCACCGGGTGCGTGTGCTGCCATTCCTCGGAGGCGGCACCCTCGTCCGGACCCTCGGGGTGGTATCTCGAGGCCGGTCCCATCTGGCTCGACACGCTCGATGACGACGGGCTCGCCGTCATGGCCGGCTGGGTTGACAGCTCCGTGTTCGGGGCCTTCCCGGCCGCCGACAACAACGGCTTCCACCGAGACACGAGCGGCGTGCCCACGACCGATCCGGCGCGCATGCAGGCCTTCCTGGCGGGCGAGCTGGCGCGACGTGGGCTCGGGCAGGCGGACTTCACGGATACCGCGCCCTTCGGCGGGCCCCTCTACGACCAGCTCATCTTCACCCCCTCCGCCTGTCCGTCCGGGGTGGGCATCGACGCGGACGGCGTGATCCGCTGGACCGGCGGCGGCGCCCGCTACGTCTACGTCCTCTCCGAGGGCAGCGACGCGCCCGGCGTGCCGCCGAACCTCGACCTTCCCGACGGCACGGTGTGGCGTGTGGACGTGCCCCCCGACGCGGCGGCGCTGGGCAGCGGCGAGGTCAGCTACGGCACGGTGCCGTCCGGTGCGCGCCAGGCGTTTCCCGAGACGGGCGCGCCTGCGTCGCTCGAAGCCGGCACGACCTACTACCTCTACGTGCTGCGCGACATCTACCAGCCGCTCGCGCGCTGCCTCTTCACAGCCGGCGGGTGAGTCGCAGGGCCCTCAGGGTGCCCAGCCCGGCAGGAGAAGCGGCACGAAGCGCACCGTGACGGCATTCCCGGCGAAGAGCCACACCGTCGCGCCGAGTGCCAGGAACGGCCCGAAGGGCATGGCGGTCCGAAGGCCGCGTCCCCGGGCCAGTGCGAGCGTCACCCCGACGAGGCTTCCGACGGTGGCGGCCGTGAACAGGATGAACGGAACGGCCGGCAGGGCCCCGAAGAAGGCCCCGAGCATCGCCAGGAGCTTTGCATCGCCCAGTCCCATCGCCTCGTAGCGGTAGATGAGCCACGCGATCCCGCTCACCGCGCCGAGGGTGGCCCCGCCGACGAGCGCGCCCACGACCGACTGCTGCCAGGTCGGCGCGTGCGGGTAGCCGAGGTGCCCGAGGAGTGCCGCCCCCGCCACGCCCACCGGGACCATCAGGATGGTGAACCCGTCGGGCAGGATGCTGTGGCGCAGGTCGATGAAGGTGCCGGCGAGCAGCGCGAACAGGAGCCAGCCGTACCAGCCGAACGCGACGAGGTGCGCCGTGTCGAGGTCCGCGATGTCGGGGACGATGCGTCGGAACAGCAGCATCGCCAGCACGCCCGCGAGCGCCTCGATGGCCGGGTACATCGGAGAAATCGGCGCGGAGCATGCCCGGCAGCGGCCGCGGAGCCAGAGCCATGCCAGCACCGGCACGTTGTCGTACGCCCGGATCGGCGTCCCGCACGCCGGACACGCCGATCCCGGCCACACGATACTGCGATCCTCGGGGATTCGCAGGATGCAGACGTTCAGGAAGCTCCCGAAGAGCGCGCCGAAGACGCCGGCCATCGCGGTGAACACGGCGTAGGCGGTGTCGGCGGCGTTCATGCGGCCCCCAGGGCGCGGCAGGCGTCGCGGATCGCGTCGCACACGCGGTCGACGTCCGCCTCGTCCAGTCCCTCGTGGACCGGCAGCGCGAGCGCCTCCGCACAGAAGGCGTCGGCGTTGGGCGTGGGCCTGGACCACGCGGCCAGGGCCGGCTGCGCCGCGAGGGAGCGCGGGTAGTACACCGCCGTCTCGATCCCCCGCTCCGCGAGGTGGGCGCGGATCGCGTCGCGGCGGGCGCTTCGGACGACGTAGTGGTGCACGGGATGGCCCTCGTCGCGCGGGAGCGGTCGGACGTCGGGCGGGAGCTGCGCGTCGTAGCGGGCCGCCAGCGCCCGTCGTCGTGCGACGCGGCGGTCGAGGTGAGGGAGGTGCGCGAGGAGCACGGCGGCCTGCAGCGCGTCGAGTCGGCTGTTGCGGCCCGTCAGCCCGTCGATGTCCTCGTGGACGTGCGGCGCCGGCATGCCGTGGTTGCCGAGGGCGCGCACGCGGGCGGCCAGCGCGGCGTCGGTGGCGAACACCATGCCCCCGTCCCCCGCCGCGCCGAGGGTCTTCGTCGGGTAGAAGCTGGCGGCGCCCACGATGCCGTGGTGGCGCGGTGGCGCGCCCGCCGCCTGCGCAAGGTCGTCCACGACCGGCACCGGCGGGTCGGGGAGCACGCACGCCGCCCCGAAGAGGTGCACCGCCACCACCGCGCGGGTGCGCGGACCCACCGGGAGGGTGTCCGAGTCGAGCAGGGGGACATCGGGTCGGACATCCGCGATGCGGGGCTCCGCACCGACCAGCCGCACGGCGCCCGCCGTGGCGAAGAAGGACACGGCCGGGACGATCACCTCGTCCCCGGGACGCACGCCGACGGCCTGCAGGGCCATGGCCAGCGCGTCGGTGCCGCTGGCGACGCCCACGCCGAACGGCCAGCCGAAGCAGCGCGCGAGAGACTCCTCGGCGCGCGTCACCACCGGTCCGCCCATGAACCGTCCGGAGCGAAGGACGTCCAGCACAGCCGTCTCGGTCGCGCCCGCCACGTCCGCGTGGCGGCCGGCGAGGTCCGCCATGCGGATCGCGTGGCGGGCCACTAGCTGAAGTCCCGTCGTTCGAACACGAGGACCGCCACGGACAGCACCGCGAGCGTTCCACCCAGCCCGTAGGCGGCGATCGACGCCAGTTCTCCGGCAGGCACCAGCACCCCGTGCACGGCCTCGGCCCGGAGGTTGAACATCTCCAGGTTCGGCACGAGGCGGTACAGGGTCGTGGCGGTCTCCCGGAACGCCGGGTCCCTGGACGCCTGCCCGAAACGCTGGAGGTCGTCGGCGAAGTGGCCGATCACGTACACGGAGACGGTGTACGCGGCGGCCGACGCCGGCGCAGCGAAGGTCGAGAACAGCGTCGCCCACGCACAAAGGAAGGTGAGCTCGAGCGCCAGCGCCGCGAGGGCGATCCACGACGCGGGGCCGGGCATCCCGAGCGTCGGGGCGGTGACCGCCACGTACACGGCCGTCAGCGCCGCGAGCTCCACCATCAGCGTGGCCCACAGACCGACGTACTTGCCGAGGAGGAGGTGCCACCGGGGCATGGGCTTGCTGGCGAGCGTGTAGATGGTCTTGCGCTCCAGCTCCTTCCACACGAGGCCCACGCCGAGGAACACGGCCAGCACGGCGCCGATGAAGGCCATCGCGGAGAGGGCCAGCCCCTGCACCGCCTTGTCGGTGTCCCCGATGGAGAGGTCGCGCATGGCGAGGGACACCACCACGAGCAGCCCACCGAACAGCGCGATGCTGCCCAGGACCTTGTCGCGGATGGCTTCCCGCACGGTGTTGGCGGCGATGGTGACGATGCGGCTCATGCGAGGACCCCGAGCCGCTTCCCGTCGACCGGCCGCGCGCGCTCGACCTCGTCGAGAAGGACCTGCTCCAGGGTGCGCACGGCGGGCGTGACCGAGAACACCGACCCTCCGGCGCCGCGGATTCCGTCGAGCGCGGCGTCCACCTCCGCCGGCGCGAGTCGCACGCGGAGGTCCGCGCCGGGCGACGCGGCCCACGCGCCGGTCGGCAGGCGCGCGACGCCGACGGCGTGGACGTCCACGTGGGCGACGGTCTCCCCGAGCAGGGCGCGCACCGTTCCCTGCCCGCGCAGCCGGCCGCCGACGACCATCGCCACGCGGTCGCACACCGCTTCGACGTCGGAGAGCACGTGGCTGCTGAAGAAGACGGTCTTGCCGCGCCTGCGCTCCTCGAGGATGAGGTCGCGCACCAGCACGCGGCCGAGCGGGTCGAGGCCGGACATCGGCTCGTCGAGGATCAGCAGGTCGGGGTCCGCGACCAGGGCCTGGGCAAGGCCCGCGCGCTGCAGCATGCCCTTGCTGAAACTCCGGAGCGGCACGTCGCGGAACCGGGCGAGGTCGACCCGTTCGAGCAGCGCGTCCACCCGCTCCGCGCGCATCGGTCGCGGCACCTCGCTCAGCCGCGCGTAGAAGTGGAGGAACTCGCCCGCCGTGAGGTGCTCGTAGAAGTAGGGCCGCTCCGGCAGGAAGCCCACGCGACGCCGCGACTCCGGCGTCGGCACCGGCACGCCGTGGAGCCAGGCGCGACCGGACGTCGCGGCCTGCAGGCCGAGCAGCATCTTCAGGGTCGTCGTCTTGCCGGCGCCGTTCGGTCCGATGAAGCCGAAGCTCGCGCCGGCGGGCACCTCGAGGTCGAGGTCCGCCAGGCCCGGGATCGGCCGCCGCAGGAAGCCGGTGCGGTACACCTTCCCGAGGCCTTCCGTGCGGATCGCGGGCGCGCTCACGAGGCCCTCCGGGCGCGCCATGCCGCGAGGATGTCCGTCGGCACCTCGCCGGCGCTCCGCCAGTTGCAGCGCGTGCAGGCCGGACCGCTGTCCTCGAAGCGTCCCTCCACCTGCGCGGCGCGCCAGCGCTCCACCGTCGGGCCCGTCCACAGAGCGGCGAGCGGTGTCTCCCGCACGTTGCCGATGCGATTCTCCAGGTGCTCGTCGAGGCAGCACGTCGTGACGTCGCCGTTGACGTGCACCATGGGGGTCGACCACAGTCCTGCACACGCCGGTCGTTTCATCGCTCCGGAAGTTATCCTTCCGAAGGGAGACTATCATGAGCGGACGCACTCTCTACGCCGACTCCGCGCGCGAGCGGTTCTTCCACGTCCCCGACGACGCCGCGTTGCCCGCGGGCGAGCTCGTGCTGTCCAGCCTCACCGGCAAGACGCTTTCGACCACGGCGGACGCCGCTGCGCCCTACGAGGTGGACGAGGCGGAGGCCCAGCGGATCGTCGCGCAGCGCCTGGAGGCGTTCGGGGATGGCATGCGGCAGATCATGGGGTCGGCGGCGGCCGCGCTGGCCGGGCTGAAGCCGGACGCGCCCCCGGGCCCGCGCAGCGCCTTTCGCGATCCTGCCACCGTGGGACCCGCGCTCGAGGGCGTCCTCAAGGACATCCTCGGGGCGGTGCGGGATCTCGAGGTGGACCCGGCGTCCGTGGACGCGCGCATGAAGTCGATGGCGGACGCGGTGCGGGCGAAGGACCCGCAGGCTGCGCAGGACCTGGAGGCGATCCCCGATGCGTTGCGGGAGCTCATCGCCGATCCGAAGGTCCTCGGGGCGATGGAGGAGGCCGCCGCGGATCTTCGCAGCGCAGCCGCCGACCTGCGGGCACAGACGGCCGCCCTGCGCGCGGCCCGGGCGGGGCGCGGGGAGTCGTGACGCCGCTCGACGGCAGCGGCCTCGATCTCGACGCGGTGGTGCGCGTGGCACGGGGCGCGACGGCGCCGGCGCTCGCCCCGCATGCGCGCGCGGCGATGCAGCGCAGCCGCGCGTGGGTGGCCTCCGCGCAGCACGCTGACGCTCCCATCTACGGGATCAACACCGGGTTCGGCTCCCTGGCCCGGGTCCGCATCGCGCCCGAGGACACCGAGCGGCTCTCCCGCAACCTCATCCGCAGCCACGCCGCCGGCGTCGGGGACGCCTGTCCGGCGGAGGTCGTGCGCGCGACGATGCTGCTGCGCGCGAACGCCCTCGCGCGCGGCGCCAGCGGGTGTCGCGAGGAGCTCGTGGAGACGATCCTCGCGATGCTCGACGCCGGCGTGGTGCCGATCCTTCCCCGACAGGGGTCGTGCGGCTCGTCGGGCGACCTCGCGCCGCTGTCGCACCTCGGGCTGGTGGTGTTCGGCGAGGGGGGCGAGGCGTGGGTGGGAACGCGCGCGCCTGCCGACGGTGCGCCGAGGGTTTCCGGGCCCGAGGCGATGCGTCAGGCCGGCATCCCGACCCTCGTCCCCGCCGCGAAGGAAGGCCTGGCGGTGACCAACGGCGCCCAGCTCACCACCGCCATCGCCGTGCTCGCGGCTTTCGACGCCGAGCGTCTCCTGCGCGCGGCCGAGGTGGCGGCCGCCATGAGCATCGAGGCCCTCCGCGGCGTCACCCGGGCGTTCCACCCCGCCGTGCACGCGCTCCGGCCGTACCCCGGCGCGCGTGCGGTGGCCGCGCGGCTGTGCGCCTTGCTCGAGGGCAGCACGCTCTGCGACAGCATTCCCGGGAAGGTCCAGGACGCCTACGCGCTGCGCTGCACGCCGGTGGTGCTCGGAGCGAGCCGGGACACGCTGGCGTTCGGACGTGGCATGGTCGAGGTGGAGGTGAACAGCGTGACGGACAACCCGGTGATCCTCCTCGACGAGGGGGGCGATTCACCGGCCTTCAGCGCCGGTCTCTTCCACGGAGAGCCGGTCGGCATGGCCGCCGACACGATGAAGATCGCCGTGGCGGAGATCGCCTCGATCTCGGAGCGCCGTCTGTTCCGGCTCACGACCGGCTCGCTCTCGGCGCGCCTTCCGCCGGCGCTCGTCGGGGCGGACCGCCCCGATCTCGGCATGCTGGTTCCGCAGACGACGGCCGCGGCCCTCGTGTCGGAGAACAAGGCGCTGGCCTATCCCGCGAGCGTCGACAGCATCCCCACGTGCGAGGACCAGGAGGACCACGTCGCGATGAGCACCACGGCGGCGTGGCGCCTGCGGGAGGTGGTCGAGAACACGCGGCGCGTCGTGGCGATCGAGCTGCTGTGCGCGTCCGAGGCGCTCCGCTACCGGCAGGCGGAGGACCCCGGCGTGCGTCTCGGCGTCGGGACCCGGGCTGCGCTTCCCCGCGTGCACGCTGCGCTCGAGGGTGTCGACGGCACGCCCTCCGCGCGCATCGAGGCGCTGGCGCGGGCCATCGCCGAAGGCGCCTTCGAGGAGGATTCGTGCCGCGCGTCGTGATGCTGGACGGGCAGCGGCTCGCGCCCGGGGACGTGGTGGACGTGGCCCACGGCGCGCGCGTGCGGCTGGAGGGGGCCGCCCGTGCGCGCATGGCCTTCGGCGCGGAGGGCTACGCGCGGGACGCGGCGGGCGTACCGGGGGTGCTGGCGCAGAAGCGCGCCCGGCTGGTGGGTCCCGGCGTGGATTCGGACGACCCGGCCTCGTTCATCCTCGGCCATTGCGCCGCGGTGGGTGATCCGTTGCCGCGGGAGATCGTGCGTGCGCTGGTGGTGTGCCGGGCCAACGTGCTCGCCGTCGGTGCGAGCGGGGTGCGTCCGGAGGTCGTGGACACCCTCCTGGCGCTGCTGGAGTCGGGGATGGTGCCGGTCGTGCCGTCGCAGGGGAGCGTCGGTGCGGCGGGGGACCTCGCCCCGTTGGCGCACGTCGCGCGCGTGGCCTGCGGGCTCGGTGGCGACGTCACGCTCGCCGACGGACGCGTGGTCCGGAGCGACGCCGCGCTCTTGCGCGCCCACGGGGTGACCCCGATCGTGCCGACGTCCAAGGAGGCCCTGGCGCTCATCAACGGCGCCACGCTCACCGCGGCGCTCGCGGCGTTCGCGGTGCATCGCGCCCGGCGTCTGCTCGACGCCATGGAGATGGCGTGCGCGATGACGATGGAGGCCGTGCGGGCGGACCGCCGTGCGCTCAGCGTCCAGGCCGTGGACGCGCGCAACCACCCCGGCGGTTCCCGCGCGGCGCAGCGCCTCGGGCGCCTGCTCGAGGGCAGTTCCCTGTGCGTGCCCGGCCGCCCGCCGGACGCCTTCAGCCTCCGCGCGGCGCCCGCGGTGCTCGGGGCGGCGGGTGACGCGCTCGGGTGGGTGACCGAGGTGGTGGCGCGCGAGCTCAACGGAGCGTGCGACAACCCGCTCTGGTTCCATGGAGAGGGGATCGTGGAGGTCGGGAACTTCCACGGGGCCCCGGTGGCACTGGCGCTGGACACGCTGCGCATCGCGATGGTGCAGGCGGCCACGCAGTCCGAGCGCAGGACGTATCGACTGTCGTCGGGACACCTCACCGGGGATCTTCCGAGCTTCCTCGTCGAGGGGACCGGGCTCAACTCCGGCTTCATGCTCGCGCAGTACACGGCGGCCAGCCTGGCGAGCGAGTGCAAGGGGCTGGCGCACCCGGCGGTCGTGGACACGATCCCGACGGTGCAGCACCACGAGGACCACGTCAGCATGGGCCCCATCGCCGGGCGGCTGACCCTCCGGGTGCTCGAGTGCGTCGCGGACATCGTCGCCATCGAGAGCGTCTTGGCCGCGCAGGCGCTCGATTTCCGCGCCGAGGGCGTGGCCTTCCCGGACGGCGCGCGCGTCGACGGGCCGCGCGTGGCGCTGGCGCAGGGCGTGGCGCGCGGGCACGCCGCCGTGCGCGGCGTGGTCGCGCGATGGGTGGACGACGCCACGATGCATCCGGTTCTGTCGGCCGCGGGTGCGCTGGTGCGGCGTGGTGGGCTGTCGGGCGACGTCGGAACACCCTGGTAGGGTCCGCGCACCGTGGAACATACGCGCCGTGTCGTGCTGGTGCGATGTTCGCGCGCACGATACGCGCGCACCTCGAAACCGAGCCGTAGAGGTGCCCGTGCGCGTTCCCGTCCGACTCTCCCGCCTGTTCCGTCGCTCCGCCACGCCCCGGGTGCGCACGCCGCGCCTCCGCGTGGCCGTCCGTCCCGTCGCGGCCGTCATGGCGCTGATGGTGCCGAGCGTGGCCCTCGCGTGGCCCGCCGACCCAGACTGGCGCCCGCTGAGGCAGGCCGGACAGGGCCTGGGCGACGTCGCTACGGATGGGAGCAACAACGGCCGCGAGATCGTGGGCGACGACCCGAACCCCGCCATGTTCCTCTACGCCGACCTGACGACGGTCTACGTGCGCATGCGCGTGGACGACGATCCGACGGAGGCCTCCGCGGGCTTCGCGGACCCCCTTGCGCAGTACGGCTGGGGTCTCCTCTTCGATACGGACAACGACCTCAACGACTACGAGTACAGCCTCATCGTGTCGGGCAAGGTCGACGAGTCGATCGTGTTCGGCCAAAATACGGTGCAAAGTTCTCTCGGGTCGCCGTCGGACACCACCGAGATCGACGTGCTTACCGTGCCCAACAACTACACGTTGTCTCCTGCCGAGGCAGGAGACAACGTCCGCGTCTCGCTCGCGAACACCACCTTCGGGGCGTCGCCGGACTACTTTGTCGATTTCAGCTTCGACCGATCGCTTCTCAGCGAGGTCGAGTACGTCGATGGCTCGCATACCGTGCCACGGCCCCTGCGCATCATCGGCGGTACGTCCAACAGCGCGCAGAGCCTGAGCCTCGACCTCGGCGGGTGCGATGACGGTACCACGACCTGTACGCTCAGCGCCGCCGCCTCGGACCCGATCTACCTCGACGGCACCGCGCCGGCGGAAGGCACGTGTGGCGACGGCATCGACGATGACATCGACGGTCTCATCGACTGCGCCGACCCCGACTGCGCCATGGACGCTGTCTGCGCCGACACCGACGGCGACGGTCTCTCCGACGCCGAGGAGGTCACGCTCAACACCCGCCCGAACGACGCGGACTCGGACGACGACGGCGTGTCCGACGGCGCCGAGGTCGACACGTACACCACCGATCCGCTGGACGTGGACTCGGACGGGGACGGCATCCAGGACGGCACGGAGCTCG
>JBDLRI010000040.1:0-36085 GCA_039800105.1 Pseudomonadota bacterium | reverse complement strand
CGGGACGCCGTCACGCCGACCCCGGCGGGCGACGTCCGCCTCGACCTGCGTCCGGATCCCGCGGGTCACGCCTGCGGGTCCTGCGACGACCACGGCGAGGCGCCGTAGCGCTCCCACCGCGAAAGGCCGGGGGCGTTGCGGGGGCCGGCCTGAGGCCCCCGCCCCAGCCTCAGTCGTCCCGACGCCGCCGACGCAGGAAGACGAGCTCGCGATCGTTGTAGAGGCGGGCGCCGTCCTCCTCGGACTCGGTCAGGTAGAACAGGCCGGCGCGCCAGCTCGTACGGTCGACCTGCACCACCTGCACCACCCGCCCGGTCAGCGAGATTTCGAGGGTCTCCTCGAACACCGTGGTGAACGTCGCCGTGGTACCGACCGGCCAGGGCACGGTCAGGAGCAGCCCGCACCCGCTGCGCGACACGTTCACGAGCCGTACATCGCCGGGGCGCGCGATCTGGCCTTCCGGGGACATCAACTCGATGTTCGGGAGCGCCTCGTTGACCGGCAGCCGGAAGAAGGCGCGGCGGTTGGCGGATCGCACCGTCCCCCCGAACCGGAACACGACCTGGTACCGCGGCTGTCCGCGGTCGGCGCGGCTCTTGGCGGCCGCCGGCTGCGCGTGCGTCACGGTGCCCGGCACGAGGAACCGCCCGCGCTTGTTCACCACCTCCAGCATGCACGCGAACGGAACCATCGGCGGTTCGGCCGCGAAGCCGATCGTGGCCCGCACCTGCTCGGCCTCGGGGGTGAGGAGCACGTCGGGTTGACGGGCGAGCGTCGTGTCGGCGAGCGAGAGGCGGATGTACGCCGTGGGCCCGGAAAGGAGGTCCAGGTCGCGCTCGTTGAGCGCCACGGGGACGTAGCCCTCCTCGGGGTGGCCCCAGGCGGTGCTGGCAAAGATGCCATGGAGCACGCGCACTTCCGAGGGCGCATGGCGCACGTGAACGCGGGTCTCCACGCCGTCCGAGGAGATGCGCATGAGGTGCGGGTCCCCCTCGTCGTGCTCCGCCCGCGCGGGAGATCCGCGGGACGCCAGGACCGACCGCTCGCCCGAGAGCGCGACGTGCAGGAGGCCGTCGGCGGCCATCTCGAGCACGCCTGCGACGAGGGCCCCGTCGCGGTGGAGCACCGCGTTCGTGGTCCAGGCACCGTCCGGGCGATGGGCGGGCGGCGCGGTCAGCATCCATCGCTCGGGCAGCGCCAGCACCACCTTGGACGCCTCGGCGCCGGTGATGCTCACCCGGCGGTCCGTCAGCACGATTTCGGCGCCGTCGGCACTCGGCTCGATCGCGCGGAAGGTGGAGAACTCCGCCCAGAACGAAGGCGCCGCACCCGCCAGCCGCGGGGAGCCGCCGAAGCCGAAGCCCCGCGCGCCGAGACCGAACACGCCCTCGTTTCCACCCGCGCTGTCCAGGGACACGTCCACGAGGACCGGCCCCAACGCCTGACCGCTGGTGACGATGTCCCGGATCACGTGCAGCGCGATCCAGGCGCGCTGTGCGCCCGCCCCGCGGAACACGTGGGCCTTGTCCTTCGTGCGCAGGAGCACCCGTCGGTTTCCGTCGGAGCGCTCGACCGACTCGATCTCCGCGAGCGCGACCTGGAACTCCTTGCGGCCGAGGAAGCGCGCGTCACCGCCCGGCTTGAAGGCGAAGCCCTCCCAGGTGACGACGACCTCCCCCGACACGGTGAGCACCGCGTTCAGCTCGTAGTCCACCGGGCCGCCGACCTGGATGTTCGTGCTGCTGCCGATCTCCTTGACCCGCGCGTTCATGCACCGCTGCTGGAGGAGGTCCCACAGACGGTCGGCCAGCACCGGCAGCATGCGCAACCGCAGCTTCCGCGGCCCGACGAGGCACTGGATCTCGCTCTGCGCGCGGTCACGCCGGACCTCCGTGAGGTCGGTGAGCATGAAGGTGACGACCGGCTCCGGCCGCGAGGGCTCGGGACGGAAGATCAGCACGCTGTCCCCGACCTGCACCGTGCCCGGAACCTCGAGCTCGCCGACCACGCGCTTGCTGAAGGCGCTGAAATTGGCGTGTGGCGAAGCGGTCGACATCGGCGGACGTTATATCCTGCCTTGCGACGTCCGTGGGTACGAATCGTCACGGATCCGGCGCGCGGGCTCGTAGCTCAGGGGTGAGAGCAGGTGGCTTATATCCACCGGGTCGCAGGTTCGAGCCCTGCCGGGCCTACCCTGCCTGACCGCGCGGGAGATGGACGGAGGCGGTCGTAAGCGGAGTTCTGTGCCGCGCTCCGGTCGCCCTCGGCGCGGTGGATGCCATTCCTCTAGGCCGCTCGTCACCAAGCGGCTCCAGCAGCCTACCCGGATCCATGGACGGGCCGCCCGGATCCCTATGTGGCCTTGCTCCGGAGGGGGTTTGCCTGGCCGACGCCGTTGCCGGCGCCGCCGGTGCGCTCTTGCCGCACCCTTTCAGTCTCACCGGAGATGCGGACATCTCCCCTTCCCCGTTCCACCACGACCACGCGGGATGGGTGGAACACGTGCGGCGCCGCGGCACGGGTCCGCGTGCGGGCGTTCTCCTTCCTGTTGCACGTTCCTCCAGCTCACGCTGACCGGGCGTTACCCGGCCTCCTGCCCTGTGGAGCTCCGACTTTCCTCCCGTGGCTCGCGCCACCGGCGGCACCCTGACCGCCTCCGTCCGATCCGACCGTAACGCGCCGCGGCGCTCCGCGTGTCACAGGTAGTCGCGGAGCTTCTTGCTACGGCTGTGGTGGCGAAGCTTGCGGAGGGCCTTCGCCTCGATCTGGCGGATGCGCTCGCGGGTGACCCCCTCCTTCTGCCCGACCTCCTCGAGCGTGTGGTCGGAGCTCGTGCCGATGCCGAAGCGGTTGCGAAGGACGTCCTCCTCCCGCCGCGTCAGCTTCGCGAGGGCCATGCGCATGTCTTCGTAGAGCTTGCGCTCGGTGAGCTCTCCGAGGGGATCCGGGGCGCCCTTGTCCTCGATGAAATCACCGAGATGACTGTCGTCCTCCTCCCCGATCGGAGTCTCCAGCGAGATGGGCTCACGCGAGGTCTTCAGGATCCGGAGCACCTTTTCCTCGGACAGCTCCATCTTCTCGGCGATCTCGGCCGGAGTCGGCTCCCGGCCCAGCTCCTGCTGGAGGTGCCGCTGGGTGCGGATGAGCTTGTTGATCGTCTCGATCATGTGGACCGGAATGCGGATGGTGCGCGCCTGATCCGCGATGGCCCGGGTGATGGCCTGCCGGATCCACCACGTGGCGTACGTCGAGAACTTGAACCCGCGCGTGTACTCGAACTTCTCGACGGCCTTCATCAGGCCGATGTTGCCCTCCTGGATCAGGTCCAGGAACTGAAGGCCCCGGTTCGTGTACTTCTTGGCGATCGAGACCACGAGGCGCAGGTTCGCCTTGACGAGGCGCTCCACGCCCTCCCGCTCGACCTCCTGCCAGGCGGCGACGTGGTCGGCACGCCGAAGCCAGCACCGCGAAGGCGTCAGCGAGCGGTTCTCGTCGCAGTCGGGCGGCAGGCCCTCTGATTCCGCGAGCACCCGGCGCAGATCCTCGACGACCTTGTCGCGCTGCCGCTTCTCGTGACGGTACCGGCGGTCGATTTCTTCCCAGGCGGCGTCGTCATGGATGCCGGTGCGCGCGCGCCATGGATCCCCCAACCGAGGCGGGCCGCGGCGGACCGCCCGGATGGCAGCCGCGAACTTGTCCGCCTCGATACCGTATTCCGTGGCGATGGCCGCGATGCGCGCGTCGATCCGGTCCAGCTCGGACTCGTGACGGCGGATGGCCTCCGCCACACGCATCAGGCGCTCCTGCAACTTCAGCTGGATCGTGGCGAGGACCGCCACGTTGAGCGTGGCGCGCACCTCCCGCGATTCCGCGTCGTCCGGATCGTCACCATCTTGGTCCGGAATCTCGAACTCGATGGAGCCCAGAAGGCTGAGCACTGCGTCCTGGCCCTCGTGCAGCCGCGCATGGGCGTCCCCGAGCGCACGCACGGCGGCGTGCCACTCCACCAGGACCGCCGCGGGGACGGCGTCGCACGCCGTGGACAGCGCGGCGCTCGCTTCCCGCACCCGCACCCGCGCGTGCGCCACGCGCGCCTCGGCGGCCTCGATCTCCGCGGAGGCGGATGCGACCGAGAGGTCGGCGTCCCCCGCCTCGGCCAGCACCGCGTCCACGGCGGCGTGCGCACGCACCACGTCGCGGGAGGCGGCGTCGGATGCCCGTTCGCGTGCGCGAACGAGCGCGTCCTCCGCCCGCGCGAGCTTCTTTCGCACCGCGTCCCGACGGCTCCGGGCGCCGCCCGCAACCTGTCGCGCGACGTCCAGCGCCGCGTTGGCCGACGCCAGGTCCTCGTTGGCACGCGCGAGCTGCGCACGGCAGGCATCGCGCAACGCACGGCGGGAATCCACGCCCGCCCAGCGCATGTCGGCATTCGCGGCCGCAAGGGCGGACGCCACCGGGTCGTTGCCGATGGGGGGCCGCCCTCGCAGGAGCCGCACCACGTCGTTGCACACGAAACGCACGCAGTCGTGCACCGCGCCGAGCCACGCGTCGGCGCCTTCCTCACCCACCACCTCGGCTTCGACCGCCGCGACCCGCGCGTCGACGTCCTGGCGGGCCGCGAGCACGGAGGCCTCGGCCTCCAGTGCCGCCAACTCCAGCGCGGGCAACGCGTCCAGCGCACGCGCGAGCGCCTCGCGCACCTCCGCGAGGGGGCGCCCCCGCGCGAGCCTGCGCCGGGGACGACGCCCGCGGTCCGCAGACTCGTCACGCAGCAGCGCATCCACGTAGGGCAGGACGAGCGGCGTCGCGAGGGACGCGCGACGCAGACCCTGGCGACCCGCCTCGATGCGCTTCGCGATGGTGACCTCGCCGTCCCGATCGAGCAATCCCTCGGTGCCGATGTCGGTGAGATACCGCCGCACGGGGTCGTTCGTGCGCGCGGCCCCCGTGGCGTCGCTCGCCTTGCGGACGTCCTCCGGGGACGGTCCGCGCCGCTCCGACGCCCGCATCCGCCGCGCCTGATCGACGTGCTCGCGCGAGAGAAGCGCGCCCGCGCCATCCTCGTTGTCCTCGCCGATCAGATGCAAGGGGACGCCCGCCGGCATGTCCCCGTCGCGCCCCGCGACGCTCGCACCGTGCCCGGACGGGCACGCCCCATAGGTGTCGGTCGGCGCGCCGCACGTGCTGCAGAACCCCATCCGTCAACCCCGTCGTGAGAGCATGCCGTTCGAGCGACCCTGCGGCGCGCGCCGCCGGGTCGACCGCGCGTGCAGCGCGGCCCGCTGAGCGTGTAGCCCGGAAACTTCCCGCGTCAACGATTCGTAACTTGACGTGTCCCCGCGGTCTTGACAAGCGTCGAGGCGCGATGCCAGGACCGCGATGCGACGGTCGAGCCGGGGCAGCGCCAGTCGGGCCAGGATCGCGTCCGCCGCCGAGACGACCGCCTCGGGGGCGTACAGGTCCTCGCGGGCCGCGATCTCCACCAGCGCACGGCGCAGATCGTCGTCCGCGACGTCGGCCATCACCGCCGCGAGCGGCTCGCCCTCCGCGAGCCGGACGAGGACGGCGAGCACATCCTCGCGTTCGGAGACATCCTCCGGATCGGCCTGTGCCAGCAGCGGCGCGACCTCTGTCGGGTGGTGCACGCACAACCACAGCAGGTGGGTCAGCTCGCGCCCGGGCATCCACCGGCGCCGCGCCGGCACCTGCGAGGCGTCGGCACGCCCTTCGGACCCGCCTGCGGGACGGGACGGCGACGGGGACCGCGCCATGGCGTCCAGCACCTGCTCCTCGCGCAGCCCGAGACGTCCGGCGACGCGGCCGGCCAGCGGCCCCCGCAGGAGCTCGGGCAGCCGCCGCAGCGTGGGGGCCAGCGCATGGAGCGCGCGCGCACGCCCCTCGACGGTCGGCCCCTCCCGGTCCACGTGACGCCGGATCACCAACTCGACGAGCGGCTCCCCGTGCGCCAGGAGGGCCTCGAACGCCGAGGCACCGTGGCGCTGCACGAACTCGTCGGGGTCCTTGCTGTCCCCGAGATCGAGCCGACGCCCCTCCAGTCCGGCCTCGAGGAAGATGTCCATCGCCCGGACGGCGGCGCGCAGTCCCGCCTCGTCCGCGTCGAACAGGGCCACGGCGATGCCGGCCAGCCGACGCAGGGACTCCGCGTGCGCGGCGGTCAGCGCCGTCCCGCAGGTCGCGACGGCTTCGCCGAACCCGGCCTGCCACAGGGAGACCGCGTCGAAGTAGCCCTCGACGAGGATCGCGCGACCCCGCTGCTGGATCGCTGGACGCGCCCAGGAGAGCCCGTAGAGCGTGCGCGACTTGTCGTAGATCGGGCTTTCCGGGCTGTTCAGGTACTTCGGTCCCTCGTCGGTGCCCGGCAGCAGGCGTCCTCCGAACGCGACCGGACGGCCCCGCTCGTCGAGGATCGGGAACAGCAGGCGGTTCCGGAACGTGTCGTAGAAGCCTTCCGCGCGCTCACGGCGCTTCAGCAGCCCCGCCTCCACCAGCAGCGCCGCCGGAAGTCGCGCACGCGCCGCGTGCCGACCGAGGCGATCCCACCCCGCCGGGGCGAACCCGAGGCGATAGCGCTCCGCGGTCTGCAGGGTGATGCCGCGCGCCTCGAGGTACGCGCGGCCCGCAGCGCCTTCCGGGTCCACCATGAGCGTGCGGTGGAAATAGGCGGCAACCTCCTCGACCACGCCGTGCAAGTCGGCTTTCACGGCGATCCTTCGTTGCTCCTGGGGCGTCATCGGGCGTTCCTCGATGACCACCCCCGCCGGCCCCGCGAGCTCCTTCACCGCCTCGACGAAGCTCATCCCGCGCGCCTTCATGAGGAACGCGAAGACGTCCCCGTGCGCTCCGCACGGAAAACAGTGGAAGAACGCCTTGTCGGGCACCACGTGGAAGCTCGGGCTGCGATCGGAGTGGAAGGGACACAGGCCCACCCAGCTCCGGCCCTGGCGACGCAGCGTGACGACCGTGCCCACCACGGCCACGATGTCGGTGCGGGCCCGGATCTCGTCGACGAGGTGGCGGGGAATGCTCATGGGGTGGGCCGGGGGGACGTAACGTCAGTCCG
Source organism: Pseudomonadota bacterium (assembly GCA_039800105.1). Lineage (GTDB taxonomy): Bacteria > Myxococcota_A > UBA796 > UBA796 > SXON01 > CAMAXZ01. The sequence goes on along the minus strand of JBDLRI010000040.1, from coordinate 29,004 downwards.
GGCGGCCCTCGCCGACCCGACGCACCCGCGCCCCGATGGCGCCGAGCTTGGCCTCGAGCTTCTCGTAGCCGCGGTCGAGGTGGTACAGGCGCAGGACCTCCGTCGTGCCGGACGCCGCAAGTCCGGCGAGCACCAGGGACGCCGAGGCGCGAAGGTCCGTCGCCATGACCGTCGCGCCCTTCAGCGAGGGCACGCCGTGGACGGCGGCCAGGTTGCCGTCGATGTCCACGCGCGCACCGAGCCGCAGCAGCTCGGCCACGTGCATGAAGCGGTTCTCGAAGATGGTCTCCCGAACCGTCGACGTGCCCGCGCCGAGTGCCAGGAGGGCCATCAGCTGCGCCTGCATGTCCGTCGGGAAGCCCGGGTGCGGACGGGTCTCGACGTCGATGGGCAGCACCGGCCCCGAGCGGGCGCAGCCCACCCAGCCCGGTCCGCGCGTCACCGTGCATCCGGCCGCCTCCAGCGCAGCCAGCACCGGCGCGAGGGACTCCGCGTCGGCGCCCTCGCAGCGCACGTCCCCGCCCGTGATGGCCCCGGCCACCAGGTAGGTCCCGGCCTCGATGCGGTCGGTGAGGATGGCGTAGGGCGAAACGGCCGGCCGAAGGGACGTGACACCCTCCACGACGATGCGCGAGGTCCCGGCACCCTCGATCCGTGCGCCCATGCCCCCGAGGAACCGCGCGAGGTCGGCGACCTCCGGCTCCGCCGCGGCATTCTCGATGATGGTCGTCCCCTCGGCGAGCACCGCCGCCATCAGGATGTTCTCGGTGCCGGTGACGGTGACGACGTCACACACCACCCGCGCGCCCCGAAGCCGGTCCACACGGCCGATCACGTAGCCGCCCTCGAGTTCGAAACGACATCCGAGCGCCTCGAGCCCCTTGAGGTGCTGGTCGATCGGGCGCACGCCGATGGCGCACCCGCCGGGCAGCGACACCTTCGCGTGGCCGCAGCGCGCAAGGAGCGGCCCGAGCGCCAGGACGCTGGCCCGCATCTTGCGGACGACGTCGTACGGAGCCTCGCTGTACGCCACCCGGGAGGTGTCGATTCGGACGACGTCCCCGGCCAGCGACGGGCACCCGATTCGTCCCAGCAGGGACAACATCGAGGAGACGTCGACCAGGTCCGGGACGTTGACGAGCGCGTGCTCCCCGGGGGCGACCAGCGTGGCGATGAGGATCGGGAGCGCCGCGTTCTTGGCGCCGGAGACCGGCACGGTGCCGCGGAGAGGGTGGCCACCGTCGATGACGAGCTTGTCCATGGGGATGCCGTGGGGAAAGGAGGAGGGTGCGTGGGAGGGGACGCGACGGAGGCTAACGCGCCATCCGGAGACCGCGCGCTGGCCGTGCACAAAGTCACGGCGCGGGTGGCGGCAGCACGCTAGGAAAAATCGCCGTGTTCCGCCTTCCGCGACCCGCTGCGCCCTCCTCCTCCGCGTCCTCCTCCGATGGAGCGGGGAAGCGGCTTCCGCGCGACCTCCGCGGCCGGGACCTCTCGGACGCCGACCTGCGCGGGGCGGACCTCCGGAACGCGGATCTGCGCCATGCGGTGCTGGATCGGGCGCGGCTGGAGGGCGCCCGCCTCGACGGCGCCGACCTGCGCGGGGCGTCGCTGTGCCAGGCGGTGCTCGATGACGCCGTGCTTGACGGCGCGGACCTGCGGGGCGCCGTCCTGGACGGTGCCCACGTCGACCGAGCGCGGTTCTGCGACACCCTGCTGCACCTCGCGCGCCTGGACGACGTCGTGGGCGAGCGCTGCGACTTCCGGCGCAGCGAAGGTCACGCCGCCGTCGCGCGACGCGCGCGATTGCCGGAGGCGTGCTGGGACGGTGCCGCCTGGATCGCCGCCGACCTTCCGGAGCTGCACGCGCCACGCTGCCATGCCGCCGGTGCGCGCTTCGACGCCGCACGCCTGGCCGGTGCCGACCTGCGCGACGCACGCCTGGACGACACCGTCTTCGACCGCGCCGACCTCGCCCACGCCGACCTGCGCGGGACACGCGCGCTCCGCGCCACGTTCGCCGACGCCCTCGGCCCCGTGGACCTGCGGCGCGCGGACCTGCGCGGCGCGGACCTGCGCCTTCGGGGTGCCGAGCACAGCAGTTGGGACGGCGCGCGGCTTGCCCGGGCGAGGTTCCGCACTGCCGACGTGACGGTGATGCGGGCCACCCTGGACGGGGCCGGGTGGCAACCCTCGCTGCCCCTGCGGGCCGGCACCGCGGCCGCACGGGTGCTCGGCCTCCGGGAGGATCCGTCGGGCGCACGACGATTCGTGTTCGACGCGGCCCGCGCGGAGACCGCCGCGGCCTTCCGCGAGGCACGCCAGGCCACCGCGGCCGCCGTGCGGGCGGGTGCGGAGCGCGTGCTTCAGGTCGGCCGCGCCGCGCGCGAGGACCTGCTGGCCGGCGAGGCGGACCCGCTGCTCGGCGATCCGATGGTGGATGCGTTCCCGGAGCTGGCGGCCGAGCGCGCCGCATGGACGCGCGCACGCGCCGTGGCGCGGGAGGCGGACGCGCGCGTCCTGGGACGACGCGCGGCGGCACGCGTCCGCCCCGCCGACACCCCGGCACCGGAGGGCGACGCGGCGGACGCGCCCATCCCAGGACGGCGCGACGCGGCGCGCGTGCGCCCCGCCGACACCCCGGCACCGGAGGGCGACGGTGCGGATCTGCCGGAGGAACTGCCGGGCGCCCTGTTGTGGATGTACGACTGGTCGCCCGCGCTGTACCGCATCCTCGTGACGGAGACGGAGGCCGGCTCGGCGGCAGAGGCAGCCGACATCACCGCGTTTGCGGCCCGACGGGAGCGCGTCGCCACGCGCGCCCGGCTCGACGAGGTGCTGCGAACGCGGGAGGACCTCCATCGACGCCGGGCCGCCCTTCGCACCGAGGCGGCCGCGACCGGGCGGGCCTCCGGGTCCCGCGACGCTGCACAGCACGCGGCACGCGCGCATGCCGAGGCCCTGTTGCGCGCCCGTTGGATCCGCGCGCTTCGAACGCGCGCGGACGGCACCGCCGCGAGGCCGGACCAGACGCGGGCCGCGTGGTCCGCGTGGCGGCTCGCGCGCGCCGACGGAACGGCGATGCCGGGGCCGGGATGGGTCACCCCCGCCGTGCATCGACCGGCGTGGTCCGCGAGCGCGCGGGCACGGGGGCAGACGCGCGCCGCCCAGGCGCTCGACGCCCTCACCCGCGCCCGCGCCATGGCCGTCGCACAACGTCTCGACGCCTTGGAGGCCGAGGAGGAGCGTGCCGAGCAAGCCCGGATCGCGGGGATGCCCGAGGAGCTCTGGACCCCCACGACGCCCGCGGCCGTCCGGGCCGTGGCCGGGCAGGCGGGCGCGCACGTGCAGCGGTGGTGGCTGCGCACCACCACACGCACCGCCCAGAACCGTCGTCCCGTGGTGCTGGCCCCGGGGGCGAACCTCGAACTTGCGGAGCTCGAGAACCACGAGCTGCGTGGCGTCGACCTCCGCGGTGCCGTGCTCACCCGCGCGCGCATGGCCGGCGCGGACCTGCGCGATGCCCGGCTGGCGGGGGCGGACCTGCGCGGGGCGGACCTGTCCACCGCGGACCTGCGCGGGGCGGACCTTCGCGGCGCCGACGTGTCCGGGGCCGACTTCGACCAGGCGCTGCTGGCAGGCGCGCTGCTCGAGGAGGCGGTGGTGCGCGACGCATGGATGACACATGCCAGAGGTCTCACAACGCGTGAACGACAAGAGCTTCGGCTGCGCGGCGCGGACCTCGGGGAGGACATCCGGGTCAAGTGGGTCGTGCGACTCGGCACGGCGGGCGCGGTCAGTGCCGGACTTCTCGTCGCGGGGTACCTCGTGGCGCGCTTCGTCGCCGGAGCCCCGGACCGGGCGATGCTCGAGCAGGCAGCGGCAGACGCGCAGATGGAGGGCGACCCCGCGGCCGCGGCCGAGCGCTTCGCTGCGCTCGCACGCGATTCCAAGGGAGCGGGAGACCGCGGAGCGTTCCTGCTGGAAGCCGCAGCGTCCGCCGAGGAGGCTGCGGACACCGCCCGCGCGCTGGACTACTACGCGCGCGCCGTCGAAGTGCTGCGCGGCACCTCCGGGGAGTCCACCGCGCTGCTGCGGCAGGCCCACGCGTTCGCGCGGTTCGAGCTTCCGGACGCGGCCGGCGCGCTCTACGAGACGCTGCTGGACCGCGCAGACCTTACCAGCGTCCAGCAGGCCGAGGCGCTGGTGGGGTTTGCGCGCACGCGCCGGGGAGGCGAGCCCGCGCGGGTGGGCGCGGAGCAGGCCAGGCTCCTGGCGGCAGCCGCGACCGCCGATCGTCGACGCGAGTTGGCGCTGGCCCTTGCGGACGGCTGGGCCTCGATCGGTCGCATCGACGCGTCACGGGCTGTGCTCGTCGGGGTGCTGGAGGCGACCGAACGGGGGGCGTTGCGGGGGGATGTCCCCCCGCCCGAGAAGGAGGACGAACGACTGCCGCTGCAGCTTCGACTTGCGCACTTCCTTGCCCAGGACGGCGCGGCGGACGAGGCGCTCGCGCTGTACCGTCAGCTCACCGCACGCTCACCGGAGGCGCGGCTCGGTGCTGCGGAGTTGCTGGCGCGACGCGGCGACGACGCAGGCGCGGAGACGCTCCTGGACGCCCTTCGAACCCAGACGGACGACGCGGGCGCGCGGGCGCGGGTGGCCCTCGCGCAGATCGCGGTGCGACGCAGCGAGGAGGGTGCCGCCGCGGATCTCCTGCGGCCGGTGCTCGCCTGGAAGGACCTGGACCCGCGGGTGCTCGACGAGGCGCGCATGGTGCTCGCGCGCGTCCTGGTGACGACGGACCCGTCGGCGTCGGACGCACTCGTGTCGACGTCTCCCGCATTGCGGGGAGCGCTCTTGCTCGGACAGGCGCGCGCACTGCGCGACGCCGGCAAGCGGAGTGAAGCCCGTGCTCGCTGGAGCGCCGCGTTCGAGGACGCCTCCCTCGATGCCGACACACGCCACGAGGCGCGCATCGCGCTCTCCGAGCTCGACGTGGAAGACGGCAACGCCGAGATGGCCATCGAGCGGTACGAGGACCTGCTCGCCGAGACGCTGTCGGCGTCGCTGCGCAGCCGCGTGCAGCTCGGCATGGCGGGCGCGCTGGTGCGGGCCGGGCGGCTGCAGCAGGCCGAGGCGCGCTACGACGCCATCGTGCAGCTGACAGGGTTTCCCGACGCCGTCGCGCAGGCGCGCATCGGCCTCGCGCGCTGCGCGGAGCTGCGTGGACAGTTGGATCGCGCGGGAGCGCGCTACGCGCAGGTCGGCGCAGCAGACGGCCGCTGGGCCTTCGAGGCGTTGCTCGCGCTCGGGGAACTGCGCCAGCAGACCGGCGACCTGGCCGGCGCCACCGATGCATTCCGGCTCGCGCGGACCCGTACCGGCGTGGACGCGGACCGCAGGGTGGCGGCCGACATCGCGCTGGCGCAGGTGCTCGACGTGCGTGGCGACCCCGAGGCCGCGTCGCTCTACGCGACGCTGCTCGGCGCGCCCGATCCGGAGGTGCGCGTGCAGGCGCGACTGGCCGTCGCCGGTCGCGCGCTCGGCGCGGACGCCGCCCGGGCACGCACGCTCTACGAGGAGGCCCTCGCCGAAGCCGGCCCGACCGAGTTCCGCGTCGCGGCGCGCGCGGGCTGGACGCGTGCCACGGTGGCCCTCGGCGAGGTCGAGGACGCCCTGACCCGCCTGCGGGCCTGGCTCGAGACCGAGCAGGACCGCGCATTGCGCGGGGAGCTGGCCCTCGCGGCGGTGAAGGCCCTTCGCGCCGAGGGACGCGCGACCGAGGCCGAGGCACTGGCGGGCCGCTACGCGGAGGTCGGCGGATTCGAGCTGGGCATGGAGCACGCGGGCCTGCTGCGGGAGCTCGGGCGCGCGCGGGAAGCCGCCTCGCTGCTGGAGCCCCTCCGCGCCACCTCGCGCGAGGACGAGAGCTGGCGGCTGGAGACCCGCGCGGAGGCCCTGCTCGACGCCGGCGAACTGGACGCCGCACAGCGCACCTACGAACGTCTGGCCTCCCTCGCGGGCGGAAACGCGGCGGCGAACCTCGGGCTGGCGCGCATCGCGCACGCACGCGGCGACGCGAGCCGCGCCCTCGCGCTCCTCGGGCAGGCGAGCGACCCGCGCGCGCCGGCGGAACGCGCCGCCGTCCTCGAGACCCTCGGTCGCCTCGACGAGGCCGAGACCGCCTGGAAGCGGCTCGTGCTGGCCCCGGACCTGGAGCAGCGCTCCGCCGGCACGGTGGGCCTCGCGCGGGTGCGGCTCGGGCGGGACAATCCCGCGGGCGCGCTGGAGGCCCTCGACGCGCTGCAGGTCGTCGACGCGGGCTACCGGCTCACGCACGCCCAGGCGCGCGGCGAGGCGCTGCTGGCATTGGGGCGCTTCGACGCCGCGCGGGCACTCTACGCGACCCTCGATTTCGACGCGGAGGCCCGCACGGTCGGCGCGATCGGAATCGCCGAATGCGACCTGCGGGTGGACCGCGCAGCCCAGGCACGCGACGCCTTCCGCCGCGTCGGCGCTTCGGCGACCGACCCCTGGTACCGCATCTCGGCCCTTGCGGGCGAGGCCCGGGCCCTCGTCGATCTGGGCGACACCACCGGGGCCCGCGCGCTGCTCGCGCGCATCCGCGCCGAGGCGCCGGGCCGCGAGGACGCCATCGGGTCGGTGGCCGCCGCGCTCGACGCCGGCCCGTGACGGCCGCCCGACCGAACGGATAGTCTGCCGTTCCGCCCCCCGGAGATCCGCCGTGCTGCTCGTCGTGGATGTCGGAAACACCAACACCGTGCTGGGCCTCATGGACGGGGCGCGCATCGTCGAGCAGTGGCGCATCAGCACCACCCAGCGCACGACGGACGAGCTGGGCCTCCTGCTGCTGCAGCTGTTCTCGCACGCCGGCCTCGCACCGGCGGGGATCCACGGCGTGGCCGTCTGCTGTGTCGTGCCGAGCATGCTGTACACGCTCGACAAGGCCTGCCGCCGCTACTTGTCGCGCACGCCCCGGGTGTTCGACCCGCGATCGGACCTGGGCATCGCCATCCGCGTCGACCATCCCTCGGAGCTTGGCGCCGACCGCGTGGTGAACGCCCTGGCGGCCCGCTCGCGCCTCGCGCCTCCGTTCCTGATCGTCGACTTCGGGACCGCCACGACGTTCGATTGCGTGGACCGCGACGGCGCCTATGTGGGCGGCGCCATCGCACCGGGCCTGCAGATCAGTGCGGACGCCCTCACCGCGCGGACCTCGCGGCTGCCGCGCATCGAGGTGGCCCGGCCGCGTGCCGCCATCGGCACGAACACGGTGCACGCCATCCAGAGCGGCGTCTTCTGGGGATACGTCGGCCTCGTGGACGGGCTCGCGCGTCGATGCAAGCTGGAGCTCCTCGGCGACGGGGCGGGGCGCGTGCCGTGCATCGCCACTGGCGGCCTGTCGAACCTCGTCGGGCGGCATTGCACGGAGATCGACGAGGTGGACCCCGACCTCACCCTGCAGGGCCTCCGGGCCTGGTACGAACGGAGCGCCACGTGACGGACATCCCTTGGGACAAGCTCGGCATCCCCGCCCCGCTCCGCGATGCCTGTGCACCGGACGCGCCGCTGCCGCTTCGTACGGCGGCCGCCCGTGGCGCACTCCCCGCCACGACGGACGCGCTGCTCGGCGCGCTCACGGTGCTCCTCGGCGACCCCGAGGAGAGCGTGCGCGACGCCGCGACGGCCACGCTGCGCGGCCTGCCGAACCCCGCGGAGGGCCTCAGCCAGCGCACGCACGCCAAGGTCCTGGAGGCACTCGCGCAGCTCCGCACCGAACCGGCGCTCGACGAACGGATCCTGTTGATCCGGAACACGAACGACCGGACCGCGGCGATGATCGCGCGCCGTGCGGGCGCGGCGATGTGCGGCATGATCGCCGACAACCACGAGCGGCTGCTGATGACGCCCGACGTGGTGGTGGCGCTGCACCAGAACCCGGCCTGCCCGGACGTAGCGCTCGAGCGCGCCGTCAGCTTCCTGCGGATGAACGACTGCCTGCCCCCGCTGCCGGCCACCCGCGCGGGGGGAGGCGTTGCGGAGGGGGTGTCCCCCTCCGCCCCAGGCAGCAGGACTGCGGTCACGGCGGTGACCCCACCGGCGCCGGCGCCCCCCGCACCGTCCGGCGATGACTTCGACCTCGACGCGGAGATCGAGGCGGCGCTCGCGGGACTCCCCTCGCCCATGCTCGCGCGTCAGCAGGCCCGCACGGTGCTGTTCGACCTCGATTCGCTGGGCAGGCCCGGAACGCTCGAGGGCTTCGCCTTCGACTTCCGCGAGGACATGGACTTCGGGTCCGATCTCACCGAGGAGAGCGCCGAGGAGACGCCGCCGGAGAAGAAGCTCACCCTCGAGCAGAAGATCCGCGAGATGACGGTCGGCCAGAAGATCAAGCTGGCGTACCTCGGCAACAAGGACTCGCGCGCGCTGCTCATCCGGGACCGCAGCAAGCAGGTTCCGCTCGCCGTGCTGAAGAGCGGGCGCGTGACGGAGAACGAGGCCCTCTCGTTCGCGGCCAACCGCAGCCTTTCCACGGACGTCATCCGCGAGCTGTCGAACAACCGCGAGTGGATGCGCAACCGCGCGTTCCAGGTGGCGCTGGCGAACAACCCGAAGTGTCCACCCGGAATCTCCCTCGGCCTCGTGCCGCACATGTCCCCGAAGGAGCTGGCGGCGTTGGCGCGCAACAAGAACGTGTCGACGACGGTGTCCGCCCTGGCAGCGAAGCTGCTGCGGACCAAGGGCAAGTAGCTTCGACGACGCCCGGCGCTCCAAAAACGCCGAACCCCCGGGTTGCCCCGGGGGTTGACGGGTACCCGCCCGAGGGCGGGAACGCCTCAGCTGGCCGCGGCGGTGTCGGCAGCGGCGCTGTCCTTGTCCGCGCCGCCGCAGGCGACGAGGGAGGCGAGGGCGGCCACGAAGGCGAAGATGATGGTGTTCTTGAGCATGGTGTTCTCCTCTTGCGGGTGTGCGCCAGTGTCTCCCTGGCGGCCAGGCGGGCACACGCCCGTCAGCGCCTTTCTATATGTCCGATCGCTGAAACGCTGTCAAGAGTTTTGCGCGGATTCCGGCGAGGCCCAACCGGCCTCGTGGCCCGCCCCGCGCGCCGCACGCGATACAGGCGTGCGGTGAATTCCGAACGGCACCGCCTCCCCTGGCGCCTCCCGAACGGCCGGACCGCCGCGCGGATGGGCTTGATCGTGGGGGTGCAACTCGTGCTTCTCGGCGGGTTCGCCCTCGACTGGCGCGTGCCGTTGGTCATCGCGGTCGGTGGCGTGGGCGGGATGCTGCTGCTCGACCGGCCGGTGGCCGCGACGTGCGTGCTGATCGCCGCACGGCTCGTCTCTACCGGAACGACGAGCCTCCTCACCGTCGGTCCGATGCGGATCGGGCTGTTCGAGCCGATCCTCGGGATCGCGCTCCTGGCGCTGCTCGCCCGCGTGGTGCTCCACCGCGCGCCGCTGCGGCTCGGGCTGCCGTGGCGCCCGATCCACCTGGCCATGATCGGCTGGAACGTCCTCGGGCTGGCGTGGTGCGCGCGGATCTCCGACGGCATCGGTGACATCGTCGGCCTTGGGGTGGTGCTCGCGACCAGCACGATCCTGGTGACGTTCCTGGACCGCTGGGAGCACCTGCGTGCGGCGCTGTGGACGTGGATCGCCACGTGCGTGGCGATCGGCCTCCTGGCCGTGGGCGGCGACGCGATCGGCCTCGCGGACTACGGGGCCCAGTGGCAGGCCAGCGCGGCCGGCGGGCGCGAGACGGGACTGGGTCAGCAACCCAACTGGTTCGCCATGAACCTCGGCTTCGTGATCCCCGCCACGGTCGCGTTCGCATGGATCCAGACCCGGGCGGTGGCGCGGTGGGGCCTGTTCGCCGCGGCGGCCTTCATCACGGTGGCGATGATGACGAGCGGCTCGCGCGGAGGCGCCTACAGCCTGCTCATCGGATGCGGGCTGATGGCCCTCGGCCAGCCGCGCCTGCGAAGCTGGGCGCTGCGGCTCGCGGGGGTCGGGGCGGCCGTGTTCGCCCTCGCCGCGCTCGGGGGCCTCGGCGACGCGGGTCGCGGGCTGAACCGGATCACCATGAACCTCGGGGTCCTCTTCGCGCGCGACATCCGCGGCATGAACTGGGCCGCCTGCATCGCCATGGCCAGGGACACCTGGGGCCTGGGCATCGGTCCCGGTGGCTACGTGGACCACCTGCAGCGATACAACGACTGGCTGTATCACTCGGTGTATCGCTACCCCCACGGCATCCCGTGGGGCCAGCTGGCGCACGGTGGAGTCGTCGGACTCGGGCTGTGGCTGGCGATGATCGTGGGGGTGGCCCGCATGTCGCTCCAGACCGTGCGGGACCTGCGCGGAACGGAGGCCGAGCCGCTCGCGTGGGCGATGCCGGCGAGCCTGGCCGGGTACGCGGCCTGGAGCTGCGTGGAGTTCAACCTCGATGACAAGCCGGCGTGGGAGTGGCTCGCCTTGACCACCGCCCTCCACGCGATCGGACGCGCGGCGCGCGACGGCCGCCACCCGCCCCTCCCCGCACCCCGGAGCTCCCCGTGACCACGTTCGACGCCCTGCTGTGGAGCGTGGCCGCGATGCTCTTCTCGTTCGCGGCGTGGCTGCACACCCGCGAGGACGATGGCTGGAGCGCCGCGGAGCTGCTCGTCGCCGTGTGGCGTGCGGTGCGCGGCGCGGTGCCTCCGATCACCGGCGGCGCGGTCCCGGCCGAGGGCTGGGACGGGGAACTGGAGACCCTCCCGCGCGCGCTTCACCCCGAACGGCGGCTCGGACACGGCCTGGCCTGGGACGACCTCGGCGGGCCGGGCGCGGCGGAGGCGGCCGCGCGGCGGCTCGAGGGCGTGTCGATCGTGTGGTTCGACCCGCCCGCCGTCGCGGTGGAGGGGGTGCCCTGCTCCGAACTCCCCCGGGACGCGGGGCCCGAGGCGACGCAGGCCCACCTCGACGCCCGTCTCCGCACACCACCCGACCGCCTCGTGCTGGCGGCGTCCGCGCACGCCATGGACCTGCTGCGGCTCCTGCACGGCGCTCCGGGACTTCGTGACCGCACGCGCGCCGTGCTGCTCGTCGACGCGGCGCTGGACACGGACTGGCTCCGCGCCCACTTCGACCATCTCGCCTTCGACACGGAGCTGCTGCGCACCCTGCCGTTCCTGCAGATCACGGCCCCGGTCGCGGACCGGGCCCTGCTCCCGGAGCCGCCGCCGCCCCCGAACGGCCGCCGCGCACTGGCCGTCACCGACCTCGGCGCCATCGCGCCGGAGCACCGCGCGGACCCCGCGCTCCAACGCGCGCTGATGCTGGTCCTCGCGGCCTTGGGGAGCTGAGCGCGCGAGCAGGCTGCTGAAAAAGGCCCTGGCCCTCCCTGCCAGCGCCGAGCGAGGCAAGCCCTGCGCGTAGCGAGGGCGGCGCACGGAGCCGAGACGAGCGAAGGCGTGGCCGAAGCCACGTCGAGCGAGTCGCAGGCGAGCACGTCGGCCGCAGTAGCGCGGGGCGCCGCCACAGCCGGTGATGGTTTTTCAGCAGCCTGCTAGGCGCGGCGGCCACGAACGGGAACGGGGACCGGCACCGGCTGCGGCGCCAGCGCCCCGAGCAGTTCCGCGACCCGCTCGCGCAGACGTGCCCAGACGTCTGCGGGACGGGGTCCCTCGCGCGTCGGACGCTCGGCTTCGCTCACGTTCCCTCCGCAGATACCCCATCGTATCCGCGATGCCGGATGCGTGCGCAAGAAACTGCGGGGGGGCGTTGCGGGGGGCGGCAGGCCCCCCGCCCCGGGAAACGAGGCTCAGCGTGCCGCGACGCGCTGCTCGAGCTGGGCGTCGTACTCCGCCGCCACGGGTGCCAGCAGGCGGCCCACCGTGTCCCTGGAGAGCTGACGGCGCACCGTGCCGTGGTACGCGACCGGATCGAGGACCCGCCCACCCTGCTCGAGTTGGTAGTGGAGGTGCGGACCAGTGGAGTGTCCGGTGTTGCCGACCTTGCCGATCTCGGTGCCCGCGCTCACGGACTGGCCCGCCTTGACGAGCACCTCGTTGAGGTGGAGGAACTTGGCGGAGGTGCCGTCCTGGAATCGCACCTCGACGCAGTTGCCGTTGGCGGCCTTCCAGTTGGTGCGCGTGACCGTGCCGGCGCGCGGCGCCACCACCGGGGCGCCCACCGGCGCCTTGAAATCCATGCCGGCGTGCGTCGGGCGATCCTTGAGAAGGCTGGTGATCTGCTCGTACTCGCTCATGGGGCCGTCGATGAGCTGCCGGGGCACCTCCTCGCCGGTGCGCGTCCAGAAGCTGGGGTACCGATCCCCGGGCGCCTGGAAGCGGTACGCCGTCAGCGTACGGTCCCCGTCGGCGTCGCCCCGGTTCGCCAGCTTGAGCTGCGCGGCGAGCACGACCGGCTCCCCCGCGTCCGGCTGCCGGTACAGCACGGTAAGACTGTCGCCGCGCTGCAGATCGCGGCGCACGTCGACATCCCACACGAACAGCCGCGAGAACACGGCGGACACGGCGGCGGGGCGGCCGACGGTCACGCCCTGGAACGCAGCGGACAGGCTCGAGGTGATGGTCGAGGTGTACACCACCGTGCTCGTGTCGCCCGCGATGCCCAGCGGCACCGGAAGCGGCGGCACCTCTGCCGGCGGGACCGGGGCGTTCATCACCGCGCTGTTCTCGCCCACGAGGTCCGGTCCGGCCTCCGGATCGTCCGTGGCGGAGCCGCGGACGAGAAGGACGGCGTTGAGCAGGACGCTGGCCCCGATCGCGGCAGCGATCAGCCAGCCCTTGCCTCCCTCGGGGAGGGTGAAGGATTGTGGAAGCATGAAACACCCGGAGCAGCAGCAGGGAACAGCAGGAGCACGGGCGGGCGGCCCGCGGCACGACGATCACACGCCCGAGTCGACGCGTCAAGAGTGCGGATGCAATTCCGCGCAACATTCCTGCGACGAGCCCGTCCGGTCCGGTTAGATCGACGCATGCCGAGCGTCTCGCTCCTCGCCCTTTCCGTCGCCCTCGCGGCGCCCGATCCCCACGCACTCGCGGCGCACGCCCCGACCGTGCCCGACCTCCGCGCGGCGGAGGCGCGGCTGGAGGCGTTGCTGCGCATGAGCCGGGCCGCCGGGGTCGCGACGGCACGCCTCCAGGTCGCCTGGACCGAGCGTGGCCCGGTGGCCGGCACCTCGCCCACCGACCCGACGCCCGCGGCCTCCTGTGATGCGGAGGTCCTGGCCATCGGGTGGCGCGTGGAGCGCTTCGGTGCCGCATGGCGCGAGGCTGCGCAGGCGGCGCGGGTCCAGGCCGCACGCGTGCGGGACATGCAGCTCGCGCCGACCGTGGCGCCGCTGGTCGATGCGCGCTGGTCGGCGCGCATCGGCGCGCGGGTCTCCGGAGCGGAGGCGCAGGAGCGCGCATTTCTGGAGGCGGGGGCGTGGCAGGCCGCCTGGGTGCGGCCGGAGCTCGATCGGTGCCCGGCGCCACCGGCGATGCCCGCGCAGGGCATCGCCACGCTGGAGGTGCGCGTGCGGGAGGCACCCTTGCCCGACGTTGCGGTCATCGGTCTGGGCGACGGATGGATCTGCGCCCCCGGCCTGCGCCCGACGCGCGCGGAGGACTCCCTCGTCCTGATCCCCACCACCCCGGAGGGAGCGCCGCGCGCCTGCTGGTCCGCCGAAGCCGGCTGCGGCTGCACCATGGCCCCGGTCTTGCCCGGGGCCCTGCTCGGGGCGCCGGTGGAGCCCCCGGAGAGCCCGGTGGCACCGTGACCGCGCGTGCACGAGGGCTGCGGCTGGCCTCGGGCCCGCCAGCCGGGTAAGGACCGGCTCCGTGCCGACGACCCCCCTCACCCTGACCGTTCTCGGCCCGGAGCGCCCCGCCCCCGCGCTGCCACGCGTGCTCGATCAGCTCGGCATCCGCGGCCCGCTCGCGCTGGTGAGCGCCGGCTGGCGCTACGACGAGGAGCGGGACGAGCCCCTCCGCGAAGCGGTCGGTCGTCCGGTCCACAACCTGCGGCTGTACGCGGCGTTCCGTGCGCTGGAGCGGGAGCTTCCCGACCTGCTGGCCGCGTGGACGTCCAAGCAGCAGGCGCTGCGCCGCGCGAAGGAACAGTACCGCCGCGCGATCGTCCCGGCGATGCGCGCCTGCCAAGACCTGCTCGCCGCGCGGCACGATCCGGAGGATCCGTGGTTCCAGGAGGCCGTGCGGCACCTGCAGCGCGTGGATGCCCTCTTCCTCCAGGAGGCGACGCGGCTCCACGAGGGGTTCTTCCGCGCCTTCGCGCCGTTGGATCACCCGCGCGTGGCGCTGCAGCGCGCCCGCATGCAGGAGGTGCTGGCCAACTGCGACACCGTGATGATCGCGGGCGGCCACGTGGGAGTCCTGCAGAACCGCCTGATGTTCTACGCTTTCCGGGACCTGCTCGCGGACAAGCACGTCATCGCCTGGAGCGGCGGTGCGATGTGCCTCACGGAGCGGGTCCTGCTCTACCACGACCACACCACGCTCGGCGCGGGCCTGGCCGAGTACCTCGACACCGGGCTGGGCGTGATCCGCAACGTGGTCTTCCTGCCTCACGCGCGGGAGCGCCTCGACCTCGGGCACACCGACAACGTGAGGATCCTGGCGCGGCGACTGCTGCCCGCGCGGGCCGTCACGCTCCAGAACGGCGCCGTGCTGCGCGGCGCGGCGCTCCGGTCCCACGGTGCCGAGGACGCCTGCGCACACATCGAGGCGGACGGCACCCTGCGCTCCGTGCCCACGGGCGCGCCCGCAGGCCTGGAGGTGCGCGGTGCTTGAGCTGATCGCGCGGATCGAGGCGTCGCCCCGCCGCGCGCGGGCGCTGCTCGAGGAGTACGCCGAGCGGGGTGACTTCCCCCGCATGCAGGGCGACACCGCCGTCTTCTTCTTCTGGGACGGCAAGCCCGCGCAGGCGGTGTACCTGCAGCACTGGGTGTTCGGTCTGCCCTCGCGCGTGGAGTTCCAGCGCATCGCGGGGACCGACGCGTGGTACCTCTTCCTCGACCTCCCCAAGGCTGCGCGCGTCGAGTACAAGCTCGTCGTCCACCGCGACGGCAAGGACTGGTGGATGCGCGACCCGCGCAACCCGCGCCAGGCCCACGACCCATTCGGCAGCAACTCCGTGTGCCCCGCCGGCAGCTACGTGGAGCCGGAGTGGGTGCATCCGGACCCCGCCGCGCGACGCGGCACCATGGTGTCCGGCACGGTGGAGTCGACCCACTTCGGCGGCACGCGTGCCTACCAGGTGTACGTCCCGGCCGAGGCCCGGCCCGGCAAGCGCTACCCGCTCCTGATCGTGCACGACGGCGGGGACTTCCTCCATTTCGGCGCGATGAAGACGGTGCTCGACAACCTCATCCACCGCCACGAGGTCGCCCCGCTCCTGGTGGCCTTCACGAGCGGCGGGGCGCGCAACGTGGAATACGCCGCGAACCCGGTGCACGCCGACTTCCTGCGCCACGACCTGCTGCCGCACCTCGAGGCGCGCTTCCCGGTGCTCCCGGGCGCCCAGCACCATGGGCTGATGGGGGCGAGCTTCGGCGGTGTCGCGAGCCTCTACGCCGCCGTGCGGCACCCGGGGACCTGGGGCCGCCTGCTCCTGCAAAGCGGAAGCTTCGCGTTCACCGACATCGGCGACCATCAGCGCGGCGCGCTGTGGGACCCGATCGTGAAGTTCGTGAACGGCCTCCGGGACGCCCCGCCGCCGCTCGGCGCACGGGTGTTCCAGTCCTGCGGCACCTTCGAGAGCCTCATCACCTACAACCGCAGCCTCGTGCCCCTGCTGGCACGGCACGCCGACGGACACCGCTTCGTCGAGGCGCCGGACGGCCACAACTGGATCAACTGGCGCGACCGGCTCCGCGAGGGCCTCACGTTCCTGTTCCCGGGCCCGCTCTGGATGTACTACGAGTGACGCCGCAGGTAGCGACACGCCCGGGAGTGGCATAGAGCGCCGCCACTCCAGGGGTCTCCGCATGCCCACGACGCGCACCATCGGTCTTTCCCTCGGCGCCGACATCTGCTGGCCCGCCTGCTACGAAGAGCTCGTCGGGCGCCTCAAGCTGTCCCTGCCGGCCGGCACGGATACCGTGGACTTCGCGGTGGAGCGCGTCCGCGTCGCGCCCTACGACCTCCAGTACACGCCGAAGTACGACGTCGTGCTCGACCGCATCACGCACTGGTTCATGACCACGCGCGAATGGGTCAAGAAGGCCGCCATCATGGATGGCGTGTACGTGCTGAACAACCCCTGGATGATCCAGGCGGCGGAGAAGCACACCACCTACGCGGCGATGATGCGGCTCGGGTTTCCCGTGCCGCCGACGTGGATGATCCCGCCGAAGTCCTACTTCCCGGCGCCGACCATCGTCTCGGACGCGGACATGCTCGCGACGACGCGTCGCTACAACGATCTGTTTTCCCTCGAGAAGGTCGGCGAGCAGATCGGCTACCCCTTCTTCATGAAGCCCTACGACGGCGGTGCCTGGCGCGGGGTGAGCATGATCCGCGACGCGAAGCAGCTGCACACCAGCTACGACGAGTCCGGGACCCAGGTGATGCACCTGCAGAAGGCCGTCGACCCGTTCGACCTCTTCGTCCGCGGCATGGGCATCGGGCCGCAGGTCAACGTGATGAAGTACGACCCCGCCGCGCCCCTCCACGCGCGCTACGTCGTGGCCAAGGACTTCGTGACCGCCGAGGAGCGCCGCACGCTCCAGATGTACAGCCGGGTCATCAACGCCTTCTTCTGCTGGGACTACAACACCTGCGAGAGCCTGCGGAAGGACGGCGTGTTCCACCCGATCGACTTCGCGAACGCCTGCCCGGACAGCCAGGTCACCAGCCTGCACTACCACTTCCCGTGGATGGTGCTCGCGCTGGTGCGCTGGTCGCTGTTCGTGGCGTACACGCAGCGGAAGATGCGTCTCAACCCCGACTGGGACTCCTTCTTCGCCATCGCAGGGCAGGAAGGCAGCTTCGACGAGAAGCTCCCGAAGTACGACGCCCTCGCGCGCGCCCACTTCGACGCCGAGCGCTTCGAGGAGTTCTGCGGCACGCACCTGCGGCACCTCGACGAGGTTGCGCTGGACTTCTTCGGCACCCCGCGCGCGAAGGAGATCTTCGGGCAGAAGGTGGCGGCCCTGTTCCCGAAGCACGAGGTCGGCATCTTCACCGACCACTTCTTCGAGCAGGTGCAGGCGTGGCGTACCGACCACGCCGCCGGGACCGCCTCGCCCCTTTCGTAGCGCAGGTCGCGCACGCCTCGACGGCGGGCGACTAAGGGGACCGGATGGACTCCCTCCCCGCCTTGCGCGTCCGACGCGTGAACGACGCCCCCCCTCGGCCGGGCGGCCGCTACGTCCTGTACTGGATGAACGCCGCGCGTCGCACCCGCGCCAACTTCGCGCTGCAAGGCGCGTGGGAGGCGGCCCGGGAACGGGGCGTACCGCTGCTGGTGCTGGAGGCGATCGGCCTGGATCACCGCTGGGCCAGCCCGCGCTTCCATCGCTTCGTCCTCGACGGGATGCGCGACCAGGCCGCGCGGCTGGGCGCCGCGTACTACCCCTACGTGGAGCGCACCGCCGGTGCCGGACGCGGCCTCGTGGCCGCGCTCGCGCGGGACGCGGCCCTCGTGGTGACGGACGACTGGCCGTGCTTCCACCTGCCGCGCCGGGTCGAGGCCGCGGGACGCCAGCTCGATGTGGCGCTGCTGGCGGTCGACTCCAATGGGCTGCTCCCCGTGCGGGACGCGCCCGCGACCCCGTTCCCCACGGCCTACGCGTTCCGCCGGCACCTGCAGGCCCGCCTGCCCGCGCACCTCGGCGCGATGCCGGCCGACGACCCGCTGCCGGACACGCTGCCCGAGCCGACCGTCGACCCCGAGGTCCTCGCGCGCTGGGCGCCGGGGCTCGACGTGGACCTCGCGACCCTTCCCCTCGACCACGAGGTCGGCCCGGTGTCCGGCGTACGCGGGGGCGCGGCCGCTGCGGAGGCGCGCCTCACGGCGTTCCTCGCGCGCATCGAACGCTACGCGGAGGACCGCAATGACGTCGCTCGTGACGTCCCGAGCGGCCTTTCGCCCTACCTGCACTTCGGGCATGTGTCCGCGCACACCGTCGTCCGAGCCGTGCTCTCCCGCGAGGGGTGGTCCCCCGAGTCGGTGCGGGCGGGCGGCAACGGGAGCCGCAGCGGGTGGTGGCATGCAGGCGAAGCGGCCGAGGCGTTCCTGGACCAGGTGGTCACCTGGCGCGAGCTGGGCTTCAACCTCACCAGCCGGGAACCCGCCTACGACCGGTGGGAGTCGCTGCCCGCCTGGGCGCGCGCCACCCTCGAGGACCACGCCGGCGACCCGCGCCCGCACCGCTACGACCACGCCACGCTCGAGCGCGCGGCGACCCACGACCCGCTGTGGAACGCGGCGCAGCGTCAGCTCCGGGCCGAGGGACGCATCCACAACTACCTGCGCATGCTGTGGGGCAAGAAGGTCCTGGAGTGGTCGGCCACGCCGCAGGAGGGCTTCGCGACGCTCGTCGCGCTCAATGACCGCTGGGCGCTCGACGGACGCGATCCCAACTCCTACACCGGCATCAGCTGGGTGTTCGGGAAGTACGACCGCCCCTGGGGACCGCGACGCCCGATCTTCGGGACCATCCGGTACATGAGCAGCGACAACACCGCCAAGAAGCTGGACGTGCGCGGCTACCTGGCGCGCTGGGGCACGCAGGCCTCGCTGTTCTGACGCCGCCGACGGTCAGGGCCGCGCGGCGACGAACAGGCTGTGCGGAACGAAGAAGCCCTCCCGCGCGCGCAGGTGCGTGTCGTGCACGACGCGCAGCCCGGCTTCCCGCAGCGCCGCGCACCAGGCGGCGCGGGTGCGGAACCGCACGGGCGCGGAGCGCGTCCAGCCCGCGCCCACCGCGACCCGCTCGACGAGCGTGGAGACGGCATGCTTCCAGGGCGGCTCGACGTCGTTCTCCTTGACGACGACGACTCCGCCGGGCCGAAGGACCCGCGCCGCGCGACGCAAGGCAGCATCGGCGTCAGGGAGGTGGTGGAGCACGTCGTGAAACACCACCGCGTCGCAGGGGGGCCAGTCCTCCTCCGCACCGGCGAGCCGAAGCTCCACGTTGGGCAGGTGCCCGTACCACGCCCGCCCGCGCGCGATCTTGCCCGCGTCGGGGTCCAGCCCGATCACGCGCCGCGCAGGCGAATCCAGCGCGAGCAGCGCCCCGAGCACGCCAAATCCACACCCCACGTCGAGGACGGTTCCGTGGCGCGGCACGTGCGCCGCGACCGCGCGGAACGGGGTGCCGAACCAGCGCTGCCGCAGGCGCAGCGCGTCGCGGGCCCCGCGCGTGCGCGTGGCCTCCCGCAGCACGGGCCACCCGGGCGGCTCAGCCACGCCCGAAGACCTCCCGGCGCAGGCGGGCCCGCTGGGTCTTGCCCATGGCGTTGCGCGGCAGGCTGTCGACGAACGCCCAGGCGCGCGGCCGCTTCAGCCCGCTCAACCCCCGCGCGGCCTCCTCCAGCCGCGTGCGCAGCACGTCCGCGCCGCAGGTCCCGTCCGGGACCACGGCCGCCGCCACGACCTCCCCGAGATCCGCGTCCGGAAGACCACAGCACGCGACCTCCGCCACGCCCGGCACCCGCGCGAGCACGCGCTCGACCTCGCCGGGGCCGACGTTGACACCCCCGACGATGATCAGCTCCTTGAGACGCCCCACGATGCGCAGGTAGCCGTCGGGGTCCCACGCACCGGCATCCCCGGTGCGGAACCAGCCGTCGAGGGTGAAGGCACCCGGGTCCGGCCGCGGGTGGTAGCCCGCGAACACCCCCGGCCCGCGCACCTGCACCTCCCCGTCCTCGATTCGGACCTGCGTGCCGTCCAGCGGAGTCCCCACGCTGCCGGCGCGGCGCTCGCCCGAGAACGGGTTGGAGGCGATCATGACCGTCTCCGTCATGCCGTAACGCTCGAGGATCCGATGCCCGGTGGCGGCGTGCACGGCGTCGGAGACCTCCGCGGGAAGCCCGTCGCTGCCGGAGACCAGCAGCCGCACCCGGGCCCAGTCCTCGCGACGCATGACCTCCAGCCAACGGCGCCAGTAGGTCGGGACACCGAACACGTGGGTCACGTCGGCCTGCGGGGCCACGGGCTTGAATGCGGCGGACAGGCGCAGGGACGCGCCGCGCATCAGCGTGCCGTGCAGACCGAGCACCAGCCCGTGCGTGTGGAACATGGGCAGGCTCAGCCACAGCCGATCCTCCGGGGACAGCTCCCAGCGACGCGCGAGCGCGGAGAGGTTGGCGTGCCACATGGCCCACGTCTGTGGCGCGCCCTTGGCGCGGCCCGTCGTGCCGCTCGTGAACAGCCACGCCGTGGCGGCCTCCGGGCCCGCACCGGGGGGCGTTGCGGGGGGATGTCCCCCCGCCCCGAGCGCGAGATCCAGTGCTGCGTCGGGATCCCCGCAGGGCGGGCCCACCGCGATCCGGGGCGTCGTGCGCAAGCCCGGGTCGATCTGCGACGGGTCGCGCGTCACGACGAGCGCAGGCGCGGCGTCCTCGAGGATCGGGGCCAGCTCGGCGGCGCGGTAGTGGACGTTGAGCGGCACCCGCACGGCACCCAGGGCGATGCAGGCCAGGTGCAGGTCCACGAGGTCCAGGCCGTTCTCGAGCTGGATGGCGACGCGATCCCCGCGCCCCACACCTTGCCCGGCCAGCCAGCCGGCCACGGCACGCGCCCGGTCGTGCAGCATGCCGTAGGTCACGACGGGGGGCGCCGGGAGCGCGGCCGCGAGGCGCACCTCCTCGTCCGGCAGGATGGCCGCGCGGGTTTCCGGGATCATGCGTCGGACTATCGCGCCGGCCGCGGCCCGTCGTACGCACGTGCCCTTGCACGGATGCCCCGCGACGGCGTAGACTTGTGCCACCCACCCTGAGGTCCGCATGCGCCGCCCGATGCCCGCCGCCCCCGTCGTCGCCCTCCTCCTCACCGGCTGCCAGCTCGGCGCGCAGGGCCCCGGGACCGTCGGCACCGGGACCGACGGAAACCTGCACGGCGCCGCGCTTCTCGATGCCGTTCGCGCGCGGGTGGTGCCGCAGGCGGGCCCGAACCTCACGCCGCTGCAGCAGTGCAACCTCGACGAGGAGCGTCTCGTCGGGGTGGACGCGTCCCTGCTCCGGCCGCTGCGCGCCGCGCTGCAGGCGAAGGACCTCACCGCGCTCGCGGCGCTCGGGGCCCATCAGGTCGCGGGACTGCCCGGTGCCCTTCCCGACGCCACGCGCACCGAGGGCGGCGTGCACGAGCACGCCTGGCCGGCCGAGGTGTCCGCCGGCGTGGGCGACTACCTCTCGCAGTTCTCCAGCCTCGAGGACGTGCAGCTCGACACGTGGAAGGTCGTCACCGGACCGCGCGCCGCGGACGGCAGCTACGACGCCGCGACGCTCACCCTCGGGTTCGACCTGCGCGGCAAGGACTCCGCGGGCTGGCGCCGGAACGACCGCGGCCAGTTCGAGGCCAAGGTGTCCAAGGGCACCAACGGCGCGTGGACCCTCTCCGCGCTGCGCGTCACGCGCGGCGAGACCGTCCGTGCCGAGCGCGCCTCGTTCACGGACGTGACGGCCAGCAGCGGCGTGAACGCCGTGACCACCTACCCGCGCATCGAGGCCATCCGGCGCGGCGGGTACGCCATCGCCACGGGCGACTACGACAAGGACGGCCACGTCGACATGTACGTCGGCGCCTGGGGCGCGGGGACGCTGCTGCGCGGCGACGGCAAGGGCGGTTGGGCGCCCGTGGATCACGTCGGCCTCGGCGGCGAGACCCTCGTGAAGACCGCGATCTTCGCCGACCTCGACAAGGACGGCTGGGAAGACCTGTTCCTCGTGCGCTTCACCCCGGACGGCTCCGAGGACCTGGTCGCCTACCGCAACCACAAGGGGACCTTCGCGAAGTCCGGCACGACGTTCACGGGCCGTGTCCCCGCCGGCCACGCGATGCCCGCGGCCGTGGCCGACTTCAACAACGACGGCTTCCTCGACCTCTACGTGGGCTACCCGGGCGCCAAGGACTTCACGGTGATCGAGCCGGTGACGCAGACGCGGGCCGTGCAGGGGATGCTGCTCAACGACGGCAAGGGCGGCTTCAGCGACACCACCAAGGCGTCCTTCGTCGGCGAGAACCCCACGACGCTCTACGCGCACTCGGTCCTGGCGGCGGACTACGACTCCGACGGGGACAGCGACCTTGTCGTCATCGACGACCGCGGCGGCCTTTCGCCCGTGTACCAGAACAAGGGGGACGGGACGTTCACCCAGGTCGCCAAGGACATCGGCGTCGGCAACGAGGGCTTCGGCATGGGCGTGGCCATCGGTGACCTCGACGGGGATGGCGACGAGGACTTCGTCATGACGAACGTCGACTTCGTGGCGGGGCACCGGTACGCCGAGTCCTGCCAGGCGAACTGGGGCACCTCCCTCCCCTCCCCGGTCCAGCGCGGGCTGCGGGCGTTCCGCAACCTCGGCGGCGGCACCTTCGAGGAGATCACCGACGAGGCGGGCCTTTCCTGGCCGGGCGAGGGCCTCGCGGGCGCGGAGGTGGTCGACTACGACAATGACGGGGACCTCGACCTCTACGTCGCAACCGGCCTCTGGTCGGGCACCTCCCGCGACCAGGACCTCTCCAGCCTCTTCGTGCGTGCGTACGGAGAGCGCGTGAAGTGGGGCGAGTCGGCGGCACTGCTGACCTACCAGCCCGAGAAGGACGTCGAGCTCAAGGACTGGTACCAGAAGCAGACCGAGAACCCCAGCCCGCACCGCATGGAGTCCCAGTCGACGTTCATGCGCGTCCTGCAGGAATACCAGGGTGATCTGTCCGCCCCGGGCACCGGCGACTCCGTCCGTCCGTCCATGGCGGGCTACGAGCACAACCGCCTGTTCCGCAACGACGGTACCGGACACTTCGTGGAGGTCGGCTACCTGGCGGGCGTGGACAGCATGGCAGACGGCTACGTGATCGCGCGCACCGACTACGACCGTGACGGCCGCATGGACCTCGTGCTCCGCAACGGCGACCCCGGCAGCATGGACCACACCTTCGCGCCCGTGCAGGTGTTCCACAACGAGTCGGACAACGCCCGCAGCCTCACCCTCACGCTCGAGGGCGACTCGAGCAACCCGCACGGCATCGGCGCGTTCGTGGACGTGGTCGTCGGCGGCCGCACGTTCACCCGCCAGCTGCTCGGCAACAACGGCACCGCCCAGTCGGAGAAGGTGCTCCACCTCGGTCTCGCCGAGGCGGATCACGCCGAGCGCGTGATCGTGCGCTGGCCGTCCGGGCGCACGCAGGAGCTCAGGAACGTGGCCGCGGGTCGCCACACCGTCCGCGAGGCCGACGCACCCGCCACGGCGAACGCCGCGCGCTGACGCAGCCGGGCGGCGTGCCCTCCGCAACGCCGCCCCCGCACGTTACACGCAGCCGCCATGCCCATGCGCGCCGTCGTCCGGATCACGCTCGCCGTCCTTGCGGGCGCGGGGCTTGTCGGCGTGGTGGTGCCCGCTGCGCTCGTGGCGCGCGACTGGGCCGACGAGGGCGCGGCGATGGCGGACCTGCACGTCCGCCACGAGGTCGCCCACCCCGGGTGGAGCTTTCCTGCGAAGGTGCAGACGGCGCCCGTGCCGATCCGCGACACACCCGGCCGCCGCCTCGTCGCCGAGGCCAAGCTGCGCGGCTACCGCGAGAACTGCAAGAACACCGGCCCCGGGGAGTACTGCGGCCGCAAGGAGTTCCCGCGGGTGGTGCCCCGGGACGGCGGCGACGCGCTGGAGCCGATCGTGCTCGGGCTGCTCATCGGGCCGGACGGCGAGCTGCGCGAGCACCTGCCGCTCGACCAGGCCCCGAAGCACCTCGTGGACGCCATCCTCGCCGCCGAGGACCGCGCGTTCCGCGAGCACCACGGCGTGAACTGGAGCGCCACCGCGCGCGCCGTGCTGGCGAACGCACAGGAGGGCACCTACGCGCAGGGCGCCAGCACCCTCACGATGCAGGTGGTGCGCAACCTCGCGCAGCGTCGCGAGAAGACCCTGCTGCGCAAGGCGCGGGAGATGGTGCTGTCGCTGGCGCTCGACTCCCATCTCGGCAAGGACGGCGTGCTCCAGATGTACCTGGACGCCCCGTACCTGGGGCAGTGGGGAAGCCTGAGCGTGTGCGGGTTCCAGGCCGCGTCCCGCACCTACTTCGGAAAGAACGCGCAGGATCTGAGCGTGGCCGAGGCGGCGACCCTCGCCGCGATCCTTCCCGCGCCCGGGCGCTTCGCCCCGAACAGCGCGCCGGAGCGCGCGAAGGAGCGTCGTGACCGCGTGCTGCAGGCCATGGCCGAGCTGTACGGCTACGACGTCAAGGCCGCCCTCGCGACGCCGGTGACCACCGTTCCGCCCCCTCCCCTTCCCGAGCGGTGGCCGGCGTACCTCGGCGCCACGCGCGCCTGGCTGGAGCAGCAACTCTCCCCCGACATCCTCTACGGCGCCGGTCTGGTCGTCACCGTGGCGATGGACGCCGTGGCGCAGGAGGAGACCGAGCGGCTGTTTCCCGCCAAGACGCGCTGGTTCGAGGGGCTGATCGGCAAGCGCGGCCAGGGCACGATGCAGGCGGCGGGCGTGCTCGTCGACACCCACACCGGGCAGGTGCGCGCCGTGTACGGCGGCGCGGACGTGACCGCCACGAGCTTCAACCGCGCCACCCAGGCGCGGCGGCAACCCGGCTCCAGCTTCAAGCCGCTCACCTACGCGCTGGCGTTCGAGCAGCGCAACCCGGACGGCACGCCCCGCTACACGGCGGCCTCGACCCAGACCAACCTGCCGCGGGTGTTCAAGACGCCGCAGGGCGACTGGAAGCCGCGCAACGTCGGCGGGGAGTACGCGCCGACCGTGTCGCTGGCGCAGGGCCTGGCATGGTCGCAGAACATCGCCACCGCCGGCCTGCTCGAGGAGATCGGCGGGCCGAGGCCCCTCAAGGACTTCGCGTCCCGGCTCGGCTTCGACGTGTCCGCGTTCCCCGAGGAGATGGGCCTGGCGCTCGGCCAGGCCGAGGTGACGGTGCTGGAGATGAGCCAGTTCGCCGCCACCGTCGCCAACGGCGGCCGCAAGGTGACGGCCAGCCCCGTGCTCTCCGCCATCGACGCGGCGGGACGCCAACGCCTCGGCGCCCCGACGCTCGGGGAGGCCGTGATCACGCCGGAGGCCGCCGCCTTGACGCGGGAGCTGATGCGTCTCGTCATCGACGTCGGCACGGGCGGGACGTCCCGCGGCGCCGGCGGCGACCCCGGCTACACCGGACAGGCCATGGGCAAGACGGGGACCACGGACCGCGAGAAGGACCTGTGGTTCGTGGGGGCGAGCCCGGACCTCGCGGCGGCGGTGTGGCTCGGGTACGACGTGCCCCAGCCGCTCGGCGTGGCGGCCAGCGACCTGGCGGCGCCGCTGTGGGGCTGGTGGATGCACGCGGTCACCCGCGCCGAGGATTCCCTTCCGACGTTCCCGGACACCCCGAAGATGGTGTACCGCGGCATCTGCCGGGAGACCGGAAAGCTCGGCAACGAGACGTGCCACGGCATCCGCGCGCCGTTTCTGGAGGGCACCGCCCCGCGGGCCGCGTGCACGCTGGAACACCCGCCGCCGGAGCCGGACGCCGAGGAGGGCGCCGAGGCCCTCGACGGGGAATCCACCGACGCAGACGCGACGGAAGGCGAGGCGCCCGCCAAGCCGCGCGGCCACGAGAGCCTGTGGAAGCGACTGGCGCGGGAGCAGGAGGAGCGCGCCAAGGCCGCCGAAGGCACCGCGGAGGTCGGTGCCACGAAGGACGCGAAGGCCGACGCGAAGGCGACGAAGGGCGACACGACGAAGTCCCCCGCCAAGGACACCAAGCCGGCGAAGACCGACGGCACGACCGTCAAGGCTGGGGAGAAGGACGCCAAGGCGACGAAGCCCGCCGCGCCCAAGGCTGGAAAGGACCCTGCGGGGGGCGTTGCGGGGGGCGGCAAGCCCCCCGCCCCAGCGGACAAGGGCACCAAGCGCAAGCCGACCGCACCGTAGCGGACGGCTACAGGCGCGCTTCCATCGCGTCGCTGAGGCGCATCAGCGCGCCGGGCGCGTCGTCCGTGCCGGCGGCCCAGGCCTCGACGTCCGCGCCGGACACGGTGACGACCCGCGCGAACACGGCCACGTCGACCTGCGAAGGGGGCCCGGCCACGACGCCGAAGCGCTCCCCGCCCGCCAGCGCGGCCGAAAGCTCCGCCGACGACACCCCCGAATCCGGCCGCGACAGCTCCTCGACGAGCTGCGCGAGGGAGAGCCCGGCGCGGCGCGCGGCCCGCATGCGCTCGGTCGCGGCGATGTAGGTGCCGTCGAGGAGTCCGAGCGCCACGAGCAGCGGATCCGGATCGAGGCTCAGCCGGCCGCCCGCCCGACGCGGCGCGAGAAGCAACCGGCCCGTGCGGCTGTTGAAGGCGGCCACCACATCGGCGGGGCTGCCATCCACGCGGTCGAGCAGGGCCAGGAGATCGTCCGCGTCGGGGTCGTAGGACACCTCCACGCCGTTCACGCGCAGCACGCCGGCGGAGAGGTGCGAGAGGACCGGCAGATCGCGCATCCGCCGCGCGGCCTCCGACGGCAGGAAGGCCCGCGCGCTGATCGCGCCGATGCCGCGGGACGGCTGGCCGAGCCCGAGCTGGAGCTGATCCCAGGTGAAGCGGAGGGCTTCGAAGGCGCGGTCCACGGCTTCGGCGTCCATCAGGCCGGCGGCCCGGCCACGACGACCGGACGACCGAGACGCCGCGTGAAGCAGGCGGAGAGCACGTCCTGGAGCGGCTCTCCGGTGTCGCGCTCGCGCCAGGCGCCGTCCACCGCGCGGAAGTGCCAGGCCCGCGCGAAGGCGCTGAGCCACAGCTCCCGCACGGGCACCTGCTGGGAGAGCACGAAGGTGCCGCCTCCCTCGAAGTCGACCTGGAACACCCCGTCGGAGATGCGGGCGTCGAGATCGTCGGTGTCGAGTTCATCGACCTGGCGGGAGAGGTCCCGCAGCGCGGCCGCCACGGACTGGCGGAAGCGCGCCTCTTCGTTCGCGTGCATGCCGCCGATGTAACCCGCGACGGGTTAGGGCCGCGGCCATGCTCGAGACCCTTTCGCGCGGATTCAAGAACGCCCGCCTGTCGCTGCAAGGCAAGGCGGAGCTGGACGAAACCAACGTCGCCGACGCCCTCAAGGACGTCCGCACCAGCCTGCTGGAAGCGGACGTCGACGTCGACGTCGCGCGCGCCTTCCTGGACCGGGTGAAGGCCGCGGTGCTCGGAAAGGTCGTGAAGATCGAGGTGCCGGCGGGCATGAAGGTCACGCCGGCCGACTACTTCGTGAAGGCCTGCTACGACGAGCTCGAGACGCTTCTCGGCGGCGCGGAGACGGAGCTGTCCTTCGACGGCGCGCCCACCGTCGTGATGATGGTCGGCCTGCAGGGCTCCGGAAAGACGACGACGGCCGGCAAGCTGGCGCGGCTCCTGCAGAAGCAGGGCCAGAAGCCGATGCTGGTGGCCTGCGACATCTACCGCCCCGCCGCCATCGACCAGCTCAGCACGC
Organism: Pseudomonadota bacterium; assembly: GCA_039800105.1. GTDB lineage: Bacteria > Myxococcota_A > UBA796 > UBA796 > SXON01 > CAMAXZ01. The sequence continues at coordinate 1,337 of JBDLRI010000040.1, read as the reverse complement.
TCGGCCGCAAGCTGAGCGTTCCGGTGTTCACCATCGCGGGGATGGACCCGGTGCAGCTCGCGACGCTGGCGGTGTCGCAGGCGCGCAACGTGGGCCGGGACGTGGTGATCCTCGACACCGCGGGGCGGCTCGCCATCGACGAGACGCTCATGGCGGAGCTGGAGCGCATCAAGGCCGCGGTGAACCCGCAGCACACGGTGTTCGTGTGCGACGCGATGATCGGGCAGTCCGCGGCGCACACCGCGGCCGCCTTCGACGCGCGCATCCCGCTCACCGGGTTCGTGCTCACGAAGCTCGACGGCGACGCACGCGGCGGCGCGGCGCTCTCCATCCGCCAGGTCACCGGCAAGCCGGTGCTCTACGTCGGCATGGGAGAGGGACTGGACAAGCTCGAGGCCTTCCGCCCCGCAGGCCTCGCGCAGCGGATCCTCGGCTTCGGCGACGTCGTCGGGCTGATGAAGGACTTCGAGCAGGTCGTGGACAAGGAGAAGGCCGAGAAGGACGCCGAGCGCATGCTCCAGGGCACCTTCACCTTCGACGACTTCCAGGGTCAGCTGAAGATGATCCGCTCCATGGGGTCGCTGCGGGACCTGATGGGCAAGCTGCCGTTCATGGAGGACATGATGGCGCAGCTGCCCAAGGAGGCGCTGGACGACTACGAGCTGGTGAAGGTCGAGTCGATGATCCAGTCGATGACCGCGCAGGAGCGTCGCCTCCCCGACCTGCTCGACGACAGCCGCATGCGTCGCATCGCGCGCGGCTCGGGGCGCACGCAGCAGGAGGTGCGCGACCTCGTGGCGCGCTTCAAGATGACGCGCACCATGATGAAGGACATGGGCGGGCTGATGGGCATGATGGGCAACCCGGCGGCGATGCAGCGCAAGCTGGCGCAGCTCGGCGGCGGGCGCATGCCCGGGATGCCCGGGATGCCCGGGATGATGGGCGGCACGCCCGGCGCCGCGCGGGCAGTGTCGAAGGAGGAGATGGACCTCCGGCGTAAGAAGGCGAAGGACGCGCGCAAGGCGCGGAAGAAGCAGCGGCGCTAGTCGCTCCCTACTGGGGCGGGGGGCTCACGCCGCCCCCCGCAACGCCCCCGGCGTCCGCGGCGGCCCAGCGCAGGACGTTTCGCACCGTGTGTCGGTGGGACGTCGGGAGAGAGCGCCAGGCCGCGACGAGCGCGGCCTCCTCGGCGGACAGGTCGGAGCGGACGGCTCCCGCGTCGTCGAACAGACTCGCGAGCGGGATGCCGAGGGCGTCGGTGATGTCGCGCAGGGTGCCGAGGGAAAAGCCGACGGCGCCGTTCTCGAAGCGGCTGACCGCGGCGGCCTGCACGCCGA
>JBDLRI010000039.1:0-18428 GCA_039800105.1 Pseudomonadota bacterium | reverse complement strand
ACCGACGAAGCCACCGGCGTGGGCGCGCGGGGGGCGGCCGGCGCCGCGACGGGCGCGGGCGGTGCCCCGAACGTGCCACCCACCGGCGCGGGCATGCCGGCGGGCGGCGGCGGCGCCGGCCGGGGCGGAGCGGGTTGGGAGGGCGCGGCCGGAGGGGCCGGCGGACGCGGAGGCGCGGGCGGGGGGACAGGCCCGCGCGGCGCCGGCGGATCGGCGGGCGCCATCGTCGGCGCTCCGCGAAGGGGGGATGGCACGCCGAGCGGGCCCGGCGGCAGCGCGCCGGCGCCCGTCGCGTCCGGCGGCATGATCACCGTGCGCGCCAACGCGGACACCGGGGGCGACGCCCCCGCGGGCGGCGTTGGGACCGAAGCCGACGCGGAGGGCGCGCCGAAGGGCTCGGTGTCATCCCCGGTCGGCTCCGCCGGAAGCGTGAAGCGCAGCTCCACCGTCCCGATCCGCAGCACGTCCCCACCCGCGAGGACCGCGTCCTTGACGCGCTTTCCGTTGATCCAGGTCCCGTTCGCGCTGCCCCGATCCCGGACGAACCAGCCGAGCTCGTTGAGGCCGATCTCCGCGTGCACGCGGCTCGCCGCGGGCTCGGGAATGGCCACGGTGCAGGACTCCGCACGCCCGATGGTGCTCGTCGCGCGCGGGTCGAGGGCGAACGTCCGCGTCGACATCGCGTGGTTGGACACCAGCTCGAGCCGCGCCGCCGTCGGCAGCGCGGGTGTGCTGCTCGGTGCGAGGCGCACGGTCGCCGGCGCGTCGGGCGCGACCACCTCGGGCGCGGCGACGCGGAACAGCAGCGTGAAGGGATCCAGCGTGACCTCGTCCCCGTCGCTCACGACGTAGCGGCCGATGCGCTTCGCGCCGACCCACGTCCCGTTGCCGGAGCCGGTGTCCTCGACGAGGATCTCGTCTCCCACCAGGATCCGAGCGTGGCGGCGGGAGATGCCTCCGTCCGCGAGCACGATGTCGTTGTCGTCGGCACGCCCCAGCGAGAACGAGCCCGGCTCCAGCGCCACCCGACGCTCCGGGTGCCCGGCGCGGCGAATGATCACCTCCACCTGGCGTGATCCTGCGGTGCGTGGAGAAGTCCCGGCGCTCACGCAGGCCCCCTAACCCCGTCCGCGGCCGGCTGTCGGCCCGCGTCCCTACGGCCGACCGCCGGCCCGGGCACGCGACAGCCCTTCCCGGGCGCGGACGTGCATCGGATCGGCCGTGTCCGGCACCAGCAGGAGCACCGTCTCGAACGCGGTGGCAGCCGAGGCGTACTGCATCGTGTCGAACGCGCGGACGCCCGCGTCGAGCTGCTCCTGCGCCTTTCGGGCGATGTCGGCCTCCAGCTTGGCGATGCGGAGGCGACACAGCTCGCAGGCCGGGTCGCCCTTGAGCGCCATCTGGTAGTGGGTGCGCGCATCCGCGAGGCGACCCGAGTCCATCATGCCCTGCGCCCGCTCCATGAGCTGCGGCACGGTCACGCCCGGCGGCGCGTCCGGCAGACGGGCACGCTGGGATTCGGCGTCCGCGCCCGCCGCCATCGCGAGTGCCTGCTGAACGCTCGGCGCCTGCGCCGGCGCCTTGGACTCGTCGCCGGGGCCGCCGATCGCGCTCGACAGCGAGTAGGCCGGCGAACCGGCCGACGCAGGCGGCGCAGCTCCGCGCGCGCCCGAACGCCCGCTCCCGAGCGCCACGGCCAGGATCCCCAGCACGACCACGACCACCGCGATGACGAAGGGAAGGGCCTTGAACCGACGCTCCGCGCCACCGACCGCGGACGGGCCGGCAGACGACGCCGGTGCGACCGACGTCGCGGGCTGCGTCGAGATCTGCACCTCGAAGGTGGAATTGCCGACGAGCAGACGCTCGCCCGGCTTCACCTGCCGGTGATCCGGCACGCGCTGCTGGTTGACGAACACCCCGTTGCGGGAACCCGCGTCCTGCACCCAGACGGCCCCGTTGTGGAGGATCACCCGGGCGTGCTGGCGGCTCACGCCGACGTCCTCGATCACGACCTCGTTGGCCGGATCACGGCCGAGCCGCAGTCCCGCGGGCGTGACCTGGAAGGACCGCCCCACGAGCGAACCGTCGACACACACCAACCAGGCGGACGGACCACGTTCCATGGCAAGCACGTTGACGCGTCCGGACGCGTTCGTCAAGAGCGACGGAGGACCTCAGGCGCGTCCGTGGACACGCGCGAGCACGCGGTTGAGGGTGTGCGCCAGCGCCTCCATCGGCGCCATGCGGGCCGGAGAGACCACGGGGTCCGCAGGATGGCTGATCGCGACCTCGGTCTCGTCACGAAGCACGAGCAGGGGCCGCCAGACGAGCGCCCAGCCCGCGGTCACCAGGCCCAGCGCCGCGATCAGCGCCGCGACGACGAGCCCCGCGGCGCGCGCGCCCGGCGCGAACAGATCGTCCACGACCACGTCCGCGTCGTAGGACAGCACCACGTACCCCACCACGCGCCGCGCTCCGGACCCGCCGATCTCCGCGCGGACCGGGGTCACGATCTCCCAGGTGCCGTCCTCGGACGCCGCACGCGCGGCGGCACGGCTCGTGGCGGCGTCCTTCCAGGCGGGGTGCGTGGCGACGCTGCTGCGCAGCTTCTCGCTCGGGGCCAGCACCGTGCCGCGCTCGTCGGCGACCATGACGCCACGCACGCCGGCGCGGTCCTTCACGAAGGCCACGTCGAGCGACAGGCCGCGCTGCTCGGCGATGGCCGTGGCGTTGCGGTTGCCGACGGAATCCGCCAGCTCCTCGCCGCGCAGCAGGCTGGCCTCCCGCAAGGCGTTCCCCGCCGCGTGCAACTGGAAGAGCGCGGCGAGCAACAGCACGCCGAGGCTGCCCGCGACGGCCCCCCCGGCCAGGATGGGCCACGACACGCGCTGGACCAGCCCGGTCTCCGCGGAGACCTGCGACGAGGCCGGGGGCACCCACGCCGGCACGGACGGCGCGGCGGCACGCGGCGGCGCCGACACGGGCACCGGCCCGTCGTCCATGGGAACCGTCGTGGGGTGGGGCCGCAGCGGCGATGCGGACGCCGGCAGCCCCGCTGGCGCGCCGAGGCCCATGGGAACGGCGCCCTCGCCGAAGGTCGGGGACGAGGAAGGCGGGCGGAACGACCCGCCCGGCGGCGGCGGCAGCCCCGCGGGCGGACCGAAGCCCGCCGAGAGGGTGGAGGCCGACGCCCCCATCGGAAGCGACGGCGTGAGGCTCGCCTCCGCGGGATCCCCGGCCTCCGGGAGGACGGGAAGCTCCGCGCGGTCCACCGTGAACGGGGCGGCGCCGGGACGCGGCGTGGACGCACGCCGGGGACGGGCCGGGCCCAGGTCGGGGAAGGCGTCGAAGACCGGCGCGGACCCGGAATCCGAGGGATCCAGGAGCGACTCCTCCGTGCCCGCGTCGTCGAGGGAGACCTCCTCGTCCGCGTCTGCCTCGAACGCAAGCACGTAGTCGCCGACCTGCACCTGCTCCCCCGGTTGGAGGGCACGCCCGGAGACACGGTTTCCCCACGCGTCGAGCACGCCGTTCTGGCTTCCGAGATCCTCCACCCACACGGCATCTTCGGTCACGTGCAGCGCGGCGTGGCGACGCGAAACGCGCTTGCTCGGCAGCGCCACCCCGCAGGACGGGTCGCGACCCACGACGTTTTCCCCGGGGAGGAGCGTGAACGGCCCGACGTTCTCCGGACCTGCAATCACGACGATGCGCATGGGACCTCGCACGTGAGGATGTCGCCGGGGCGGGTGCCGGTGCGGGCCACGGCGCCGACGGGCAGCTCGAGGGTGGCGCGGGCACCCGCGCGCGGCCAGGTGACGCGCCAGGGCTTCAGCCCGGCGACCACATCGACCACGGTCCCCGCCGCGTCCACGAAGACGATGTCCAGCGGAAAGCGCATGAACAGCATGTGGACGCTGTCGCACGGCTCGAGCCACATCCCGCCTCCCGCCTCCAGCCCGTCGCGGCCGAGCAGGCCGACGAGCCGCGTCCACGGCGTCCTGGCCAACGCGATGCGGTCCCCGAGCACGGAGTCGCGGGTCCGGTTGACGACGCGTACGGTCTCACCCACCGGGCGCGCCCCCGATGCCGCCGTTCCCGTAGAGGAAGTTGAGCACGATGGGACCGAAGATGACGATGAACACCGCCGGCATGATGAAGAGGATCAGCGGGAACAGGATCTTCGTCGCGGCCTGCGCACCCGCCTTCTCGGCGGCCTGGAACCGCTGCGTCCGCACGAGGTCCGCCTGCGCCCGCAGCACGGGCCCGATGCTGGCGCCGAGCAGGTCGGCCTGGATGAGCAGCGCGCTGAAGCTGCGCAGCTCGGCCATGTCGGTCCGCTCCGCGAGGTTGCGCAGCGCCTGCTGTCGCGTGGCCCCGACCGAGATCTCCCGCAGCATGTAGGCGAACTCGTCGACGAGGGCGCCCGCCTTCGCCTTCTCGCACACCTTGTGGACGCCCTGGATGAAGTCCAGGCCGGCCTCGACGCTGAGGGTGAGCAGGTCCATCACGTAGGGCAGCGCCCGACGGATCTCGTCCTGGCGCTCGGACACCTGCCCGTGCAGCCACGCGTCGGGGAAGAAGCTCCCCAGCGCCAACACCCCGAGATGCACCAGCGGATGCGGCGACCCACCCATGATCAGCACGCCGAGCACGATCACGAAGAGGAACCAGAACACCACGCCCATCACGATCTTGTAGGCGAGGAACTCGTCCCCGGTCATCTTGCCGGTCATGCCCGCGCGCACGAAGGCCCGGTCGATCCAGGCGCGGTACCGCAGCAACCCGACGCCGCCCATGAAACCGGCCAACGGCGACCAAGCCGGACGAAGCGCGTCCACCAGCACGGACTTCTCGCCGGTCTCGACCCCGGGGCGCCCGCGGACGCGCGCGGCGATCTCCGAGAGGTCCATCTGCGGGAACACGGCGCGCGCCAGCACCCACACGGCGCCGGCGAAGACGAGCATCAGGAGAACGGAGACCGGAGGAACGGACATGCGAGGGAGTCTACCCGCCTGCGGGCCCGAGCAACCGACGGATCGCTGCGGAATCCACCTGCCGCCCCGTGAACGCGTGGAAGGACAGCGCCGCCTGATGCACGAACATGCCGAGGCCGCGCTGGCTGCGCACACCGCTGCGTTCGCACGCCTGGAGGCACGGCGGATCCGGCATCCAGTAGTTGACATCCGTCCACGTGGCGCCCGCCGGCAGCGCCCGGACGTCCAGCTCCGCAACCGACGGCGCGCCCGGACCGGACGTGCAGTTCACGACGATCCCGTGCGCCGAGGCGCGCGGGGCGAACGTGTCCGACGTCAACGCGGCACCCGTGAACCGTGTGCCGGGAAAGTGCCCGGCGAGCGCGTCGGCCGCATGCGCGGCACGCGCGGGGGTGCGGTTGTAGAGCGTCACGGCGCGCGCACCCGCCGCCGCCGCCGCCGCCGCCACGGCGCGCCCGGTCCCTCCGGCCCCGAGCACCGCCACGTCCGACCCGCGCGGCACCGCGCCGAGCTCCTCCGCCAGCGCGCGCATCCAGCCCTCCCCGTCCGTATTGTGGCCGGTCAGCACCCCGTCCTCCCCGCGGACGACGACGTTCACGGCACCTGCGGCACGCGCCTCCGGAGCGAGACGGTCCAGCAGCGGGACGATGCGCTCCTTGAGCGGCGCGGTCACGTTCCACCCTGCCACGTTCAGCGCGCACGCCGCGCGGACCACCGCCCCGGCGTCCTCCGTGGGGGCGTCGAACGGCACGTAGACCGCGTCGAGGCCGAACGCCCGGAAGAGCGCGTTGTGGACACGCGGCGACAGGCTGTGGGCGACCGGGTGCCCGACCACGCCGAACACCCGCGTGGAACCCGAGATCACGGGGAGGCCAGGCGCACCCGCGCCGCGTCGACGTCCGCACGGATCTGCGCCACGAGGGCCTCGAGCGACCCGAAGCGACGCTCCTCGCGCACACGCGTGACGAGCGACACCTCGACCTCGCGGCCGTAGAGGTCCCCGTCGAAATCGAGGAGGTGCACCTCCGGCACGACGCGCAGGCCGTCGACCGTGGGACGCGTACCGAGATTCATGACCGCCGCCCGCGGGCCCGCGCCGTCCACCGCGACCCGGACCGCGTAGACGCCATGGGCCGGCAGCAGCTCCGTCTCGAGGCGCAGGTTCGCGGTCGGGAACCCGAGGGTCCGGCCGCGCTGATCGCCCGGCACCACCGTGCCGCGCAGCCGGTGGGGGCGACCCAGCATGGCGGCCGCCTCCTCCACCGCGCCCGCGGCCACCTCGCGGCGGATGCGGGAGGAACTGATCGGGGCGCCGTCCCGGGTCACCGCCGGCACCTCCAGGACCTCGACGCCGGGCAGCCATCCGCGCAGGGCCTCCGCGTCGCCCTCCCGTCCGTGACCGAAGCGGAAGTCGTGGCCCACCACCACGGCGACCGCGCCGAGGCGGCGTGCGAGCACCTCGCGGGCGAACCAGCGCGCCGGATGGGCCGCCATCGCGGAGCTGAACCGCTCGACGACGACCTCCTCCACACCGGCCTCCAGCAGCAGGCGCGCGCGGTCCGCCACATCCACGATCCTCGGCTGGTGACGCTCGGGCGCCACGACGGCCGTCGGCGCCGGATCGAAGGTGTAGACCACGGGCGCGGCGCCGCGGGCGGCGGCGACCTCCGCGAGGGCGGCGAGCACCGCGCGATGCCCGGCGTGCACGCCGTCGAAGTTGCCGACCGCGACCGCACGCGGCGCGGGATCGAGGGCACGGGAGGAGAGGACGGTACGACCCATGGGCTCGCGCCGCCTATCATGGCCACCGCATCGACGGCGCCCGCCGGGGGCGCTATGCTCGGCCCGCCCGGAGCGCCCATGCGGATCCTCGTCGCCGACAAGCTGGCCCCCTTCGTTCCCGGTCGCCTGCAGGACGCTGGCGCGGACGTCGTGGTCGACCTCACCGCGAAGGACGCGAAGCTCGCGCAACGCATCACGGAGCTGGACCCCGAGGTGCTCGTGGTGCGCAGCACGAAGGTCACCGCCGCCGACATCGGCGCGGGCCGGTCGCTGGCACTCGTGATCCGCGCCGGGGCCGGCGTCAACACCATCGACCTGAAGGCCGCGAGCGCGCGCGGCGTGCTCGTGGCGAACTGCCCCGGCAAGAACGCCGTGGCCGTGGCGGAGCTGGCGATCGGCCACCTCGTGAACCTCGACCGGCGCATCGCGGACAACGTCGCGGCGCTGCGCGCGGGCCGCTGGGACAAGAAGGGCTTCGGCGTGGCGCGCGGCCTGCGCGGTCGCACGCTGGCGGTGCTCGGCACCGGCCAGATCGGGCGCGAGGTCATCCAGCGCGCGAAGGCGTTCGAGATGCGCATCGTGGCGTGGTCGCGGAGCCTGACCGACGCGGAGGCCGCCCGCCTCGGCGTCGTGCGCGCCGCGACGCCCGAGGAGGCCGTGCGTGACGCAGACGCGGTCAGCGTGCACCTGGCGCTGGCGCCGGAGACCCGCGGACGCATCGGGGAGAGCGTGTTCGCAGCCATGCGGCCGGGGGCGTTCTTCCTGAACATGGCGCGCTCGGAAGTGGTGGATCAGGCCGCGCTCGTGCGGGCCCTGGAGACGAAGGGGCTCCGTGCCGGTCTCGACGTGTTCGAGGGCGAGCCGAGCGCCGCGCAGGGCGAGGTCTCCGACCCGATCGTGGCGCACCCGAACGTCTACGGCACGCACCACATCGGGGCGAGCACCGACGAGGCCGAGGAGGCGGTCGGCGAGGAGGTCGTCCGCATCGTCGCGGCGCATGCGGGCGGCCTGCCGGTGCCCAATTGCGTCAACCTCGCCACGCGCACTCCCGCCACGCACCTGCTGGTCGTGCGGCACGCGGACCGCGTCGGCGTGCTCGCGGGCGTGCTGGACGTGCTGCGCGAGGCCGGCATCAACATCGAGGACATGCAGAACATCGTGTTCGCAGGCGGAGCGGCCGCCTGCGCGCGGATCGGCATGGTCGGCGCGCTGCCCGACTCCGCGCTGGCGCGCCTCGCGGAGCACGAGGCGATCTTCTCCCTCTCCCAGGTGCAGGTGAACGCATGAGCCACGGTCGCATCCACAACTTCGGTGCCGGTCCCGCCGTCCTCCCCCTGTCGGTTGTGGAGGAGTGCCAGGCCGCGCTGCCGAATCTCCTCGGCAGCGGCCTCGGCCTGCTCGAGATCTCCCACCGCTCCAAGACCTTCCAGGGCATCGTGGACAGCGCGGTGGCGCGCGTGCGCCGCGTGCTGTCCGTGCCCGACGACCACACCGTCCTGTTCCTGCAGGGCGGCGCCTCGCTGCAGTTCCACATGACGGCGCTGAACCTGCTGCGCCCGGGCGAGAAGGCCGACTACCTCGTGACCGGGACGTGGTCGCAGAAGGCGCTGAAGGAAGCGAAGCGCATCGGCGACGCGAAGGCCGCCTGGGACGACGCGCCCAACAACTTCCGCAGCGTGCCGCGCGACGGGGACTACACCGTCCGCGAGGACGCCGTGTACCTGCACTACACGACGAACAACACCATCTACGGCACGGAGTTCCACCACCTGCCCCAGAGCGGCGGGAAGCCGCGCGTCGTGGACACGAGCTCCGACATCGCCGGCGTGCCGCTCGACGTGTCGAAGCACGACCTGGTGTACGCCGGGGCCCAGAAGAACCTCGGCCCGAGCGGCGTGACGCTGGTGATCCTGTCGCCGTGGGCCATGTCGCGGGTGCCGGAGGGCCTGCCCGCCATGCTGGACTACAAGGTCCACGCCAAGGACGGGTCGCTCTACAACACCCCCAACACCTTCGGGATCTTCGTGCTGGAGCGGGTGTTCGCGTGGCTCGAGGCGAACGGGGGCCTGTCCGGCTCGGTGGCGCGCAACCGTGCCAAGGCCGACGCGCTCTACGCGGAGCTGGACCGCACCGGCTTCTGGCGTCCCCACGCCCGCGCCGAGGACCGCTCGGTGATGAACGTCACCTGGCGTCTCCCGAACGAGGAGCTCGAGGAGCGCTTCGTGAAGGACGCCAAGGCCGCGGGCCTGGACGGGCTGAAGGGCCACCGCAGCGTCGGCGGCATCCGCGCGAGCCTCTACAACTACCTTCCCCACGCGAGTGTGGATGCGCTGGTCGAGTTCATGCGTGAGTTCGAACGGCAGAACGGCTGAACCCAAGGAGACCCCATGCCGCACAACGGCGACAAGCACGACCACGCGCACGACCACGACGAGGAGATGGACGAGGAGGAGACCCTCGTCACGCTCACCGACGCGGAGGGCAACGAGCTGGAGTTCCAGTTCCTCGAGACGGTCGAGGTCGAGGGCCAGCAGTACGCGCTGCTCGTCCCGGCAGAGGCGATGGAGGAGGACGAGGACGAGGAGGCCGCCGAGATCTTCATCTTCCGCTACGACGTGAACGAGGACGGCGTGGAGACCTTCTCGGACGTCGAGGACGAGGAGACCTTCGCGAAGGTCCGCGAGGCCGCCGAGGCGCTGTTCGTCGGCGAGGACGAGGACGACCTCGACGCCTGACGGCCCGGCGGCGTTGCGGGCACGCCGCCGCGATTGGCCCCGCGAGGGGCCTCACGCGGCGCGCGTGGGGAGGACGCGACCGCCGGAGGCGGCGCCGAGCCAGGCGAGGCGAGCGCCGGACCCCGCCCCCGGAGGTCGCCGCCGGGCGGCGGCCGCGAGGGGGGCGGGCCAAGCCCCCCGCCCCATGAAAAAGCCCCGCCACCCCGGCGGGGTTTTTCATGCGTGCGGAGGCCCGCGACGCCGATGCCCGCTTGACTCTCGCGCAGCGACAAGTATCCTCCGCCCGAACGTACCCGGAGGTTCCGATGATCGTCTCCCTCGTCGCGTGGCTCGTGGCATGCAGCAACGACCTGAACGGCAAGATCGAGGATCCGACGCTCGACACCGGCAGCGACGCGCCGCTGACGGACTCCGACAACGACGGGAGCCCCGACGCCGCGGACTGCGACGACGCGGACCCCGACACCTACCCCGGCGCCGAGGAGCTCTGCGACGGGGTCGACAACGACTGTGACGGCCGTGATGACGCCGACACGGACCGGGACGGGGAGCCGGACTGCTCGGACACCTGCCCGGTGTTCGCCCGCCCGGGCGTGTCGGGCACGGGGACGATGTCGAGCCCGTTCAACACGCTGCAGCAGGCGATCGACCTCGCGGGCCAGACGAACTGCAACGAGGTGCGTGCGTTCGCCGGCACCTACGCCGAGAACGTGGACTGGCACGGCTACCCCGTGAACGCGGAGAGCGTGAAGGGCGCCGAGGAGACCATCATCGACGGCGGCGGCGTCGCGTCGACCGTGACGTTCGGCACCGGCGAGACGTCCGGCGCGCGGATCTCCGGCTTCACGGTCACCAACGGCGCGGGGTCGGGCACCGACAGCGAGTCCCCGTCCGTGACCGGCGGCGGGATCACGATCCGCGGCGCGTCCCCGCGCATCGAGAACAACGTCATCACCGGCAACACCTCCGACTACGGCGGCGGCATCCTCGTGGCCGACGGAAGCCCCGCGATCTCGAACACCACCGTCTCCGACAACGCGGCCGCGCGCGGCGCCGGAATCTACGCGGCCCGCGACGTCATGGACCTGCACGACTGCACGCTCGAGGACAACGACGCCAGCTACGCCGGCGGCGGCCTCTACCTGCTCTCGTCCGACGCGGTGGTCGAGGACACGGTGATCCAGCGCAACACGGCGGCCTACGGCGGACCCGAGGAAGGCAGCGACGGCGGCGGCATCGCCATCGTGTCCGGCGCCCCCGAGATCCGCGGCTGCGACGTCCTGGACAACGAGGCGGGCGATGGCGGCGGCATCTGGACCGCGCGCTCCGACGCGCTGATCTACGACAACCTCGTGCGGGGCAACCGCGCCGACGACGTGCCCGCGACCGGCGAGTACCACAAGGACGGCCAGGGCGGCGGCATCAACGTCCAGAACTCCGGGACCGGCAACGGCACGCGGGTCGTGCGCAACCTGATCCTCGACAACGAAGCCAGCCTCATCGGCGGCGGGGTGTGCGTGTACGAGGCCGGCCCGTCCGGCAGCCAGGCCACGATCGTGGTGAACAACACGCTCGTCGGCAACGTGGTGAGCGGCGTCTCCAACGCCGGCACGACCCACGCGTGGGGCGCCGGCATCGGGCGCTACATGAGCGCCCCCGCCGAGATCCAGAACAACCTCGTCGTGGGCAGCGCGGTGCTCGGTACCGCCGCGGGCCTGTACTCCTTCGACGGCACCGAGGCCGGCGGGACCATCCGCAACCTGACGTACAACCTCGTGTGGGGCTACGGCAACGGCTTCTCGCCGGCCACGCTCGCGTCGTCGACGGGCACGCTCGCGGTCGACCCGGACTTCGTGGACTTCCGCGACGACAACGACTGGACGAACGACACGTTCACCCTCGCGGCGGGGAGCGCCGCGGTCAACGCCGGAAACCCCGACGCCGCCTTCAACGACAACAACGGCAGCCGCAACGACCTGGGCCACACCGGCGGACCGCTGTACTGACGACGGCGCGCGTCAGCCGCGGGGCACGAAGCGGAGCGCCGCGCTGTTGATGCAGTAGCGCATGCCGGTCGGCCGAGGGCCGTCCGGAAAGACGTGGCCGAGGTGGCCGCCGCACCGGGCGCACAGCGTCTCCACGCGGCGCATGCCGTGGGAGTCGTCCGCGCGCTCCGCCACCGCGTCGCCGTCCACGGGGCGCGTGTAGCTCGGCCAGCCGGTGCCGCTGTCGAACTTGTCCCGGCTGTCGAACAACGGCAGCGCGCAGCCGCCGCAGGCGTAGACGCCGTCGGCGTGGTGGGCATGGTACGCCCCGGTGAAGGCGCGCTCCGTCCCTCCCTCGCGCAGCACGGCAAAGGGCACGGGCTCCAGCCGCGCGCGCCAGGTCGCGTCGTCCAGGACGACCGCGTCCGGCCGCGTGGGATGGTACGGCGGGCGGCCGTGGAGCCACCCGGGGGTGCTGCAGCCCGGGGCGTCGCGTTCCGACATGCGGACCTCCACACGGCCCCTATCGGGCCGGCGCGGCCTCCGCGACCGCGCGGGCGAGCGCGACCACCGACGCGGGCGCCGAGCCCTCGGCCTTGTTGTTCACCACCACGAACGTGTCGCGGTCGGCGCGCACCAACGCCGCGAGGGCGGCGCGGGTGACGGGGTCCGGATCGACCAGGCGACCGAACGGCGCGTAGCGCGCAGCCGCCGCCTCGTGGACGAAGCCGGCGTGCAGCATCCAGCGGAGCACGCGCGCGGGCGCGCGGTCGGCGTCCAGGCGCGCGGCCTGCACGGTCACCGACGGCATGCCGCTCCACGCCACCAGCCCGGGCACCGCGCCGGCGGCGTGGATGGCGCCCGCCACCTCGGGCACGAGCAACCCCGGCGTGCGCAGCTCCACGGCCACGTGGCACGTCCCTTCCGCCGCGCGCACCAGCGCGGCAAGCAGCGCGTGCAGGCGCTCCGAGAACGGGCCGATGCCGCCGAGCGCCGCCACGGGCTGGGGCGTGAACGGCACGAGCAGCACCCCGAGCTTCGGGCCCATCCCCGCGCGCAGCGGCCCGAGCACCCCCTCGCAGGCGTAGGCGGGATCGAGGAAGCGCGGGTTGTGCGCCCCGGCCCGCGCGCCGTACCGGGCGTGCCGCGGGAACGTCGCGACGGTCAGGTCCTCGTGCGCCTTCACGAGGAAACGGAAGTCCTCGGGGACCTGCGCGGCGAGCGAGGCGGCGTCCCGCTCCGCGAGGGGCGCGTACCAGGCGCGGTCCACCCCGGCCGTACGGAGAAGCGGATGCGCCGCGTAGGCGGACAGTCCCTCCCGGGACAGGCGCGCGTCGGTGGCCGGCTCCCCCCACACCGCATCGCCCCAGCCGGCGTAGCCCCACGACGAGGTACCGAGCCGCAGCCGCGTCGGCAGGCACCCCGAGAGCGCGACGAGCGCGGGATCCCGGGGGGCCGGCAGGACCGGCCGGGCGGGCGCGCGGTGTCGTTCGACCCCTTCCTGGGGCGGGGCGGGGGCGTTGCCCCCTCCCCGCAACGCCCCTCCCCCGAAGAGCGCGAGCTGCGGGGATCCGCCGGGCCGCTCAGGCATCCACGAGCACCCGAACGCGCGCCGCCAACCCCGCGTCCGCGAGCGGATCCCACCCGCGCGTGGTCGTGATGAGCAGGTGCGCGATCGCCTCGGGCAGCGCGGGGACCTCCACGCCGGCCCGCAGATCCGCGAGAAGACCCGCGGCCATGGCCACCGGCCGCAGCTCCTCCACCAGGTCCCGCGCGTACGGCTCGCCGGAGGCGTCGGCGGGCGTCGCGACCACGCGGGCCCAGCGCGCGCGGCACTCCGCCAACCGGTCGTGCAGGCCCGCGGCGCACGCCGGAGCCTCCGCGGACGGCCCGGCCCACGCCGCGAGCGTGTCGAAGAGCGGGTCCAGCAGGCCCCGCCGCGCATCCCGAAGGACCTGCGAGGACAACACCCCATGGCCGCCCTCCCACGCCTCCGTGACGATGCTGTCACGGAGCAGCCGGGGCAGCACGGAGAAGTCCTCGATGGCGCCGTTTCCGCCGAACACGTCGATGGCGTCGTGGATCACGGAGGGTGCCACGGCGGCCGTCCAGGACTTGCCGAGGTTGACGAGCATACGCCACGCGGCCTGCTCCACCGCGCCGGCAGGCGTCCATGCCGCGAGGCGCAGCGACAGGCTGCGCGCGGCGAAGGCCTCCGTGCGTGCCCGCGCAAGCAGGCGGGCCACGGCCGGGAACCGCGCGATGGGCTGCCCGAACGCCACGCGATGCCGCGCGTAGGCGCGCGCCTCGCGCTCGGCCCGCGCCATGAAGCCGGCGCAGCACACGGCGTTGAAGACGCGGGAGGTGTTCAGCACGGTCTCCACGACATCCTTGAAGTCGCCGACGCGCACCGCCACCGCGCCGTCGAAGTCGACCTCCGCGCTCGCCATGGAACGCGTCCCGAGCTTGTCCTTCAAACGTCGGATCGCAAATCCGTTCGGCACGCCGCCGCGCGTGCGCGGCACGACGTAGGCGCCCAGGCCCGCGGTCCCCGCGCGCGCACCCTCGGGACGCGCGGTCACGAGGAAGAGGGGCGCGTCGATGACCGAGCAGAACCACTTCTCGCCCGACAGCGCGGCCCCCCCGTCGGGGTGGGCGCGCGCGACGAGCACGTTGGCCCCCACGTCGGAGCCGCCCTGGATCTCGGTGAGGAACTGGCTGGCCCAGAGGCGGTCGGCGCCGCGCGCCGCGAGGCCGGACACCCAGTCCTCCGGCACGGCCGCGTCGGTTCCCTGGAGGATCCGCACCAGCCCCGCCGTACACGCGATGGGACAGCACTGGCCGGCCTCCCCGCACTGCGCCAGCAGGTGGACCTTGGCGAGGGCGTCCAGGTCCTGACGCGCCGCCCAGTCCGCCAGGATGCCGGCCCCCCACGCCGCGTCGCCGAGGGCGGTCGTGGCCGGATGGAGCACCACCTGCTCGATGCGGTTGCCGACCGCGTCCCAGCGTCGGAGCTGGGGCAGGTTCGGGCCGAGGTTGGCCTCCGCCGCGAGCGCGTCCAGCCGCCCCGCGCACGCCGCGGCGAAGGCCCGCACGTCGGCGCGGACCGCGGCGCGCCCGTGCAGCCCCAGGAGCGCGTCCAGATGGGGGTCGTACCAGCCCGCCGCGACGTCCTCGCGGGCACGGGCGATGGCGGCGCGGGCCTCCGAGGGGGACGGGGTCATGCGCGGGCGCTCCGCCGGCGACGCGCGACGAGCCCGAACAGCAGCGCCCCGAGGGGCGCGAGACCCGACGCGCGCGACGCGGTGCCGCAGGCACAGGCCGCGCCGGGCGGGCCCGCGGGCGCCGGGTCGAAGTCCTCCGCCGCACCGGGTGCCGCATCGCCGGTGGCCACGGCGGTGCCCGATGTCGCGTCCGTGCCTGTCGCTCCACCCGGGGACGTCCCCGTCTGCGTGGACGTCCCCGTCTGCGTGGACGTCCCTGTCTGCGTGGACGTCCCCGTCTGCGTGGACGTGTCCTGGCCCGGGAGGACGCAGGCGCCGTTGGCGCACACCGCGCCGAACGCCGCGCAGTCTCCGCCGCCCGGGACGCCGTCCGTGCAGCCGCGGACGTGCGTCGCGTCGGTGCACACCGCGCCGTTCCCGTCGGGGTCCGGGCAGGTGGGATCGACGCAGAACGCCCACGGCCCGTCCTCGGCGCAGGTCATGCCGAACGCCGCGCAGTCCCCCGAGCCGAGGGAAGCGCCGCCCGTGCAGGTGTGGATCACGTTGCCGGCGCACCACCGGCCGTTCGGCTCGACACACGCCGGATCGACGCTCGCGCGGTACAGCACGCCGAGGTGGCTTCCGACCACGCGCTGCTGGCCGTCGGTCGGCTCGTTGAGCGTCCGCGTGCCGATCATGAGCGCGCTGGAACCGCCCCCGTCGAGCATGGAGGCGTCGGTGCAGCCCAGCTCCTGCATGAGCAGGGCGGTCTCGTTCCAGGTCTTGCCGATCGAGTACGCGCGCCGGCCCTGCACGACCACCATCCAGAGGTGCACGCCGTCCGCCTCCAGGCCGATGGCCGAGCGCGGGTGGCGATCGTGCGTGAAGTAGGTGTCGTGCGTGTAGAGCTGCGGAAATCCGCTGATCATGAGCGGCGGGTACGCGGCGCCGATGGCGTTGAACCACCGCCCCGGCAGCGTCATCCACTCGAGGTGGACGGTGGTGTCGAACATGCACGACTTCGTGATGTCGCAGGCGAAGAAGTTCCAGTTGATGAGCGGGTCGCGCCACATCCAGCCGTCGCTGATCGCCAGCCCCTCCGGGGTCTGGCCGTCGGACCAGTCCCCGTTGATGGTCACGAGCGAGCCGACGTCGGCCTGGAAGCCCGCCGTGGTCTGACCGGCCTCCAGGGGGTTGGTGGCGCGGAGCGCGACGTTCGGAAGCGACAGATCCACGCGCACCGCGTGGATGTCCATGGGCTCGTCGGTGACCCGGTGGAGGTGCTCCACCCCGGGCGCCACCGTCTCCCAGGTGTCGACTGTCGTGGCCCGGGCGAGCGAGAGTAGCGAAAGCAGCGTGCACATGCACGGAACGGTAGCACGAACCCCCCGCGGCGGGGGGCGTTGCGGGGGGTGGAACCCCCCGCCCCAGCGTTTCCGCGTTAGGAACACGCATGCAGATCGTCCTCGCCAGCCGCAACGCCCACAAGATCGCGGAACTGCGCCGCATGGCGCCCGCCGTGCACTGGGTGCCCATGCCCGACACGCTGCCCGACCCGCCGGAGACGGGCGACTCGTTCGAGGACAACGCCATCGAGAAGGCACGCTTCGTGGCGCAGGCGACCGGCATGATGGCGCTGGCCGACGACTCGGGCCTGGAGGTCGACGCGCTGGGCGGCGCGCCCGGCGTGCACAGCCGCCGCTACAGCGCCGAGGCGACCGACGCGGGGAACAACGCCCGGCTGCTGGCCGAGCTGGACCGGCTGGCGCGCGAGGCCGGCGAGCGCGGCGAGCGTCCGCCGCTTCGCACCGCGCGCTACCGCTGCGTGCTGGCGCTCGTCCACGGGGACACCGTGCGCACGGTCGCCGGGGTCTGCGAAGGCCGCATCGGCTGGGAGGCCCGCGGCGACGGCGGGTTCGGCTACGACCCCCTGTTCTGGCCGGACGAGGTGCCGGGCCGCGCCATGGCCGAGCTGGCGCCGTCGGAGAAGGACGCCATCTCGCACCGCGGGGCTGCGGTGGCGCAGCTCGACGCGCTGCTGGCCGGCCTGTCGTAGCCTTCCGGCTGGCGGGCGCGTCCGACCTGCGGTAGCGTGGGGGCGCACCCCCGGAGGCCCCCCGTGACCCGCATGTCCCTCCTGCTCGCGCCCATGCTCGCGGCGTGTTCCGACGGCTTCAAGTCGGTCCCCACCGTGGACACCGGCACGCTCCCGGACACCGGCGCGACCACGGACACGCAGACGGGCACAGGCACCGGAACCTCCACCGGAACCGGGGGAACGGACACAGGCACCTCCACCGGAACCGGCGGAACCAGCACCGGCACCTCCACCGGAACCGGCGGAACGGACACCGGCACCTCCACCGGAACCGGCGGCACGGGTACCGGCACCTCCACCGGCACGAGCTACGCCGACTGCACCGTGGAGGTCGCCAACGACACCGGCGCGACGCTGCTCACGCTGTACGCGCGCGACGCGGCAGACGTGGACTGGGGCAGTGACCGCCTCGGCCTGGCCACGCTGCCGGACGGTGCGCTCTTCTCGTTCGATGTGGCGCATAACCTCGGCAGCACCTACGACCTGCGGTCGGAGGACGACCTCGGCAACGTCTACGAGTCCCCCGCCTTCGACTGGTGCTTCGACGGCGAGACCCTTCCCGTGACGCTCACGCAGGAGGACCGCGTGAGCGGACCCGGGCTGACCACTGACTGCACGGTGGACGTGACGAACGCCACGACGTCGGACGTCTGGTACGTGTACCTGCGGGACTCGTCCGCGGCAGACTGGGGCGACGATCTCCTCGGCAACAACCTGATCGCGCCCGGCGCGCACCGCACGTTCACCGTGACGCCCAATCCCGACAGCAGCTACGACCTGCGGGCCGAGGACTTCGACGGCCGCTTCTACGAGGAGCTCGCCTTCGGCACCTGCACGAGCGGAGAGACCCTCCCGGTCACGCTGGACGCCTCCAACCGCCTTCCCGCGGACTGCACGCTCGCCATCACGAACGAGAGCTTCTCGGAGTTCACCGAGGTGTACGCCAGCGGCTACGGCGACATCGGCTCGTGGGGCAACAACCGGCTCCCGCCCAACGACTCCTCGGCGTGGATCGGGACGGAGACCACGGAGAACCTCGTCGTCATGCCCGCAGGGGATGCCTACGACGTGCGCGCGATCGGGGTGTTCGACAACTGGTACTACGAGGCCTTCGACGTGGGCTGGTGCTTCGACGGCGAGACGATCCCGGTCACGATCTCCGAGAACCAGCGGAAGTGCCCGGTCACCGTCACGAACGGAACGGGCTCCACCGTCCGGGACCTGTACGTTCGTGACCAGCAGTTCGGCAACGCGTGGGGCAGCAACCTCCTCGGCACCGGCACCCTGGCGGACGGGGAGTCGTTCACGTTCCTCGTCGCGCGAAACGACGGCAACTTCTACGACCTCCGCGCGATCGACACGCTCGGCCGCGAGTACCGCGACGGCGACTTCGATTACTGCTACGCGGGGGAGGAGCTGACGCGGACCTTCACCGCCGCCGACCTCTACACGCCGTAGCTCCCTGTCGCATGGGGCGGGGCGCCGCCCCGCAACGCCCCGCCAGGGGGGGGCGCGCCCCCCTGGACCCCCGCCGCTACGGCATCATGACCGGACGGCCCAGGTCGACCCCGTTCACCTTCACGGGCTCCTTGCCGCGCACGGGCTCGGCCACGCGCGGTGCCGGC
>JBDLRI010000038.1:0-26842 GCA_039800105.1 Pseudomonadota bacterium | reverse complement strand
TCGAAGGCGTCGCCGCCCGCGACCGCCGGATCGGTGGGGTCGATGCCGCTGCCCGGGCTCGCCAGCACCGGCGCCACGCCCGCGCAGCCGGGGTAGCCCCCCGCTGCGTCGGCGGGGTCGCACGGCCATTCGCTCCAGGTGACCCCGTCGTCGCTGACGGCCACGAAGGCGGTCTCGACCCACCCGGCGAAGGGGTTCTCGAAGACCAGCAGGTCCGGCCCGGGGCCGTCCACCAGCACGCGGTCGCGGAAGCCGAGCACGATCTCCCCGGCGCGGCCGAAGGACAGCACGTCCAGCGACCCGCCGCCGCCCTCGGGTGGCCGGGGCGGCCCGAGCACCACGTCGGGGAAGTGGTCCTGGCCGTAGCCTGCGCCCTCGCCCGGCGTCCACGACACGACCGAATCCGCGAACGGCCACGGGCCGTCCCAGGCGGGCGTCGACGCGGTGTCCGCCGTGTCGCCGGACCCGCCGGTGTCGGCGGACGCCGCGGAGTCCATGGGCACCCCCGAGTCCGCTGGGTCCGACGGGGGAGGCGTTGCGGAGGGGGTGTCCCCCTCCGCCCCACCACAGGCGAGGAGCAGCAGGATCACCGGCCGACCACG
This sequence comes from Pseudomonadota bacterium, assembly GCA_039800105.1. Classification (GTDB taxonomy): domain Bacteria; phylum Myxococcota_A; class UBA796; order UBA796; family SXON01; genus CAMAXZ01. The sequence continues at coordinate 26,240 of JBDLRI010000038.1, read as the reverse complement.
GGGGTCATGGCGGTCCACGCGAACCCGCCACAGCCCCCGGCGAGCACGTCGCTGCGGTCGGCGAGCGGCCCGGCGAGCGCCGCGTCCTTGCTCGTGGCGTCGTAGGTGGACTGGCACATGAGCAGCGCGCCGAGCGAATCCCAGTACCACTCGATGCGGCTCCAGGCGCTCGGGCTCCACGCGTTGTCCGCGTCATTCTGCGCGACCACCCAGCCCGCCACGTCGTCGATCACGGCGATGTGGTAGCGGCTCGTCGTGTCGCCGTCGGTCATCGTCCACACGAAGGGGTCGACGATGTGCTGCGTGCCCCAGGTGTCGGCCCAGGTCCCCGAGACCGCGAGGGGGTGTCGCAGCGGCGACCACGGGTAGCCACCACAGCCGGCGTCCAGATCGGCGTCGTCCCCGCGCGGCGCGAGCTCCGCGGACTGCTGGTCCGCGGCGTCGTAGACCGACTGGCACAGGTACAACTCGCCGTCGACGCGCTGCCAGTCGAAGCGGCTCCACAGGCCGGCGAAGTAGTCGTTCGAAGCGTCGTTGCGGGCGACGACCCAACCCTCCGCGTCGCTCCAGGCTGCCACGGTGAAGCCCGACGGGTCCGTGCCGGGGTACCCCATGCGGATCGTGTCGGTCGTGACATCCAGGGTGGAGCCGTAGGGATCCACCCACGCGCCCTCGAGGTCGAGGGTGGTGTCGGTCGCGGTGTCCGTCCCGGTGTCCGTGGACGTGCCGGTGGACGCGGCGGAGTCGATGTCGCTGCCGCCGCACGCGGCAAGAAGCAGGGAGAGGGGAAGTAGGGCGCGGTTCATGGGCGGAATCTCCGCCCCGGCAGCATGGCAGGAGGAGACCCGGACGTTCCCGGCGCTCCACCCATCCCTGGTCCGGGGATGTGGTTGGATGGAACGACACCCCGGGCAACCCGACTTGCGAGGCGGACCTCGCTCACGGTGGCGGCACCGTGCCGGACTTTCACCGGCTTCCCCCGACGGGCCGGCGGACCGGCCCTGGGCGTCGCGTGCCGTACTCGGGCACGGCCGTCGCCTAACGCACGTCCGTCGACGACGCACCCCCGCCGCAGAACGGCCCGTCCAGCACGTCGGCATTGTTGGTCTCGTCGCACTCCACCCACGCACCCACGTGCCGCCCGTCATCGTCGACGATGAGCACGAGCGCGTCCGCCGCCACGACGGAGTCCCGAGGGACGGAAAACCGCAGCGACTCGCTCGTACGGCCGGCGGGGGTCTCGCTGGGCGTCAGGAGCGTCGCGAGCGGCGTGTCCACACCCGCCGCGCGGGCGTACAGGGTGAGCGCAACCCCGGCGGGAAGGGCGCGATTGCCCGTGTTCCTGAGGCGCCCGAGCACGTGGAAGGTGCCGTCGTCGCATTCCACGTCGCAGGCGTCCAGGATCTCTGGCTCCAGCTCGTCCCCGAGACGGCCGCCGGGCGGAAGGGGCAGCGCGGCGTGGTAGTTGTTGTACACCGTGAAGTTCGGGGTGGCGTCCACCGGGACCGAGAGGTCGTCCGCGATGTTCGTGATCGCGTAGCCGTGCTGGTTCCAGACGCCCCGGGCGGGCGCCCAGCTGTCCGTGGCGTCCCCATAGACGCTCATGCCGGCGGAGAAGCCCGAGTGGGTGACGACGATCTCCGCGTGTCCGTCGGCGTCCACGTCCGCGATCACCGGGTAGTCGTACATGGTCGGCGAGGCGTGATGGTTCGTCTGGAACTTCACCGCGCCGTCGGCCCCGTTGTACGCGACCACCTGCACCTCGTCGATGTAGACCACCTCGGGCACGCCGTCCGCGTCGAAGTCGAAGATGGAGGCGCCCGTGGCGCCGCTCATGTCGGCGACGTAGGCGCTCCAGAGCAACGACCCGTCGCGACGCAGGACCCACAGCTCGTTGCCGCCCGCCACCACGATCTCGGGGAACCCGTCCGCGTCGAGATCCCCGATGGCCGGCACCGGGAAGATGTTCGCGGAGGGGTGCGTGATGGGGCCCCACAGCACCGCGCCGGTCGTGTCGTGACCGGTGATGGTGTTCGACGCGGTGCGGACATACTCGCCTTGCGCGTCGTCGTCGAGGTTCGCAGGGCTCACCGCGCCGTCGGGGCCCTCGTTCCACCACTTCAACGCGCCGTCCGGGCCGTACGCCGCGTTGCCCACCACGACCTCCTCCTCCCCGTCGAGGTCGAGATCCACGACGGCGGGCTGGGCACCCTCCTGGAAATACGCCCCGAGATCGATGTACAGCGGGGAGCCGCGGCCCTCCGTGCCGACGCCGCGGGTCTCGAGGTCGGGACCGAGGATCACCCGGCCGACCACGAGCTCCGGCACGCCATCGTGGTCCATGTCGGACACGCTGACGCCGGAGGCATAGTCGAACTCCCGGTCGACGAAGTGCGCGGACTCGTCCATCACGATGCCGCGGTCGTCGATGCGGATCACGGTGTAGTCGCCCTGGCCGAACATGGACGAGGCGTACTCCCGCACGATGAAGACCTCGGGAACGCCGTCGTCATCCACATCCGCGATCGCGGGGGACGCACCGTAGCCCGCGCGCGCGTCCGGCACGCGCCACAGCTCTCCGGAGCCGTCGCCGTGGTACGCGACGGGGGTTCCGGTGCTGAGCACACCGCTCTCGTTGACGACGATCTCGGGCATGCCGTCGCCGTCGAGGTCGCCCACCACGGGGAGGGCGAGCGCGTTCGTCCCCGGCACCTCCCACTCGACCACGGGCGTGAACGACCCGATCGCGTACACGCAGGCGTCGGTCGGCGCGCAGTCCTCCGGCGGCACGATGTCGTCGCCGCAGGCGTCCGGCACCTCGCCCAGGTCGGGACCCTGGCCGAGCTTGGAGAGGTCGTAGTCGGTGCAGCCGACGAGGAGAAGCGGGAGCAAGGGGCGCATGCCCGGGAGGCTAACGCAGGCCGCGCCGTCGTCGCAGGAGCCAGCTCCCGCCGGTGGCGGCCAGGAGAAGCGCCGGGACAAGGGGCATCGCGGCCAGCGACGTCTCGCGACGGTCCCGCACCACGCGCCCCGCATCGCGGTCCTCGAGCGGCACCAGGACCTCTCCGGGGCCGACGTAGCGTCCACCCGCACGCGCGGCGAGCGCGCGCAGGAACGCGCTGTCCGGCGCCACGACGTCCAGCTCCGGGTCGCGCGTCGTCACCGTGAAGGCGCTCGAAGCCGTGCCGAGCGGTGCGCCGCCCGGCCCGACCGCGGTCGCACGCACGCGCCACGCGCCGCGCTGATCGCCGGTCACGACCACCGTGGCCACCCCGTCCGAGTCGGCCACCACGCGCTCGGTACGGTCGCCCCCGGGACCCCGCAGGACCACCTCCACCTGCGCCCCCGGAACCGGCTGGAAGGCCGTGTCCCGGGCGCGCACGCGCACGCGCGCCTCCTCGCCGAGCTGCACGCTCTCGCGCGCGATCTCGACGACGACGGGCTGATCGCCCGGGTCTCCCACGAGCCAGCGGATGGCGTTCTTCCAGAAGCGCAGGTACGCCTGGTTCCCGCGCCCCCCGCCGGCCTCGTCGAAGCTCCACCGCCAGCTCGAATCGCCCATGAGCGCGAGGGTGCGGCCCTTGCCCACCTCCGCGACCGCCAGCACGGGCAGCGGGGACCCGTCGGGCGACGTGCGCCCCGGATGGGACAGCAACGCCGCGGCACCCGGACGGAGGCCGCGGGAGAGGTTGAGACCGTCGAGCGGCACCAGCCGCTCCCACGTGGCGGCATTCTCCGCCGGATCGCCCGACAGCGCGGTGATGGGGTGACGCGCGCCGCCCGCCGTCAGTCGTGGCTGGAACGCGGTGGCGTCGGTGGCGTCCCCGGTCACGCCAAGCTCGACCGGAAGCACCTCCGCGACGGGTGTCCCCGCGTAGCGCCCGAGGTCGAAGCTGCGATCGCCGCCGACCATGGCCAGCGCGCCGCCCTCGCGCACGTAGCGCGCCATGTTCGCGAGCAGCTCGTCCGCGTCGCGGTCGAAGTACGGCGCGTAGTCGAAGTTCTGCAGGATGACGAGGTCGAAGGTCCCGAGCTCGCTGCTGAAGAGCCGCTCGTAGGGGAACTGGATGAGCGACAGCTCGTCGGGGTCCCAGCCCGCCCCCATGTCCGCCTGCGTGCGGAGGATGAAGAACGACACGAGATCGACGGAGGGATCCTCCTTGAGGAACAGGCGCAGGAACTTCTGATCCCAGCTCGGCGACCCGCAGACCTGCAGGATGCGCACGCGATCCCGCACGACCTGCACCGCCCGCGCCAGCACGTTGTTGGCGGGCACCGCGTCGCCTTCGTCGACCGGCACCGAGGCCTCGTACACGAAGCGACCCACCTGGTCCGGCGTGAGCGTGAACGACGCGACGCCACGGCCCTGCGCGTCGAGCGAGGCGGTGGCCGTGCCGGCCGGCTGGCCGTCCCGCAGGAGCGTGACCGGCACCGAACGGCGCGCGCTGCCGGTCGCCTCGACCTGCACCTCGAGCGTGAACGGGGCACGCAGGAACGCGAACCCGCCGCCGCGCACGTCGGCGACCGCCAGGTCGGCACGGGCACCGACGGCACCCACCTGCACCACCGTGAGCGGTCCGGGCACCGCGGGCACGGGAGAGCCCGGCGATTCCGAGAGACGACGACGAAGGCCACCGCGGTCGAGGCCGTCCGTCAGCACCACCACGCCGCGCAGCCGCTCGCCCGCGTAGCGCTGCGCGATGCCGGCCAGGGCCCCCCCGAGGTCGGTGTCGCCCGCCGTGAAGGCCACGGGAGCACCGGAGCGCAGACCATCCCCGAAGCTGTAGACGTCCGCGCCCGCCAGGCTCGCCGCACGGGCGAGCGCCTCGTCCCCGCGGGAGCGGCCGTCCCCCTCGCGGACGGTCATGGAACGGCTGGAATCGACCAGCACGACGAGGCGTCCCTCCTCGGTCCGAGCGCCTTCCTGCACCCACACGGGCCCCGCGGACGCCGCCACGAGGAGGACCAGCGCGCCGGCCAGCAGGCCGAGCTCGGCCGCGCGGCCGCGCAGGCCCCCCCGGGCCGCGAGCGCGATCACGCCCGCGCCACACCCCGCCACCGCGGCGGGGACCCACGACGACGCGCTCCACACGAGCGTCCCGCCCGCGCCGCAGCACCCTCCGAGCAGCCAGTCCGTCATTCGAGGCGGCCCTCGCGCATGAGCTGGTTCACGTGGGCCTGATCCTGCTTGTAGTTGCTGGTGAGCGCGTACATCACGAGGTTGATGCCGAGCTTTACGGCTTCGCGACGCTGGGACTCGCCCCCCGGCACGCAGGCCGACCGCTCCACCCCGTCCGGACGACGATCGAGCGCACCGGACAGGTCATCGCGGCAGTACACGACCGGGTGCATGCTCCCCTGCGCGATCCCCTCCAGACGACGGTGGTGCGCCACGCGCCCGACCGCCTCCCGGAGCAGGAAAAAGCTTCGGTAGACGCTGTGATCGCTGGGCAGTACGGCCAGGGGTCGGGTCGGAAAGAGCCGGCGCATCCACTGGCGCACGCTGGGGTCGAACGCGCTCTCCCGCTGGCCGCTGGCGTCGTCGATGAGCAGGAATCCACCGTACTGGAGGTAGCGACCGAGCTGCTGCTCCGCGGCCGGCGAGAGCGGGGGCAGCGCGTCGTCCCCCACGAGCACCGCGAACGGGTGCTTGAACAGCGCGGGATCATCCGGCGCGACCTGCACCGCCCGCGGCTCCGCCTCCACGGACGTCGACTGGATCAGCTCGAAGAGCAGGCGCGACCACGCCTGCGGACGCGACACCGTGCCCCGGCCGAGCTGGATCTCCGCGACGTCCAGCTCGCTCGCGGGCCCGATGGCGCGCGCGGGGAGCGCCCGGAGCCCGACGGCGGCCGCGAGACCGCCCAGCACCGCGCGACGGGACCATGCGCCCTCAGACATCCTCCTGCCTCCCCCGGCCCACCCAGGCCGCCATCAGCAACACCCCGGCGCCGGCCACCCACGCCCAGGGCGCCAGCGGCCAGCGTCGCACCATGCGCTCCGGTGCGATGCGCGCCTGCGCCTCGACCCATCCGGCACCGGCTCGCACGTCGGATTCGGGCGGCGGCGTGTTCACCGCGACCCAGGCGAACACCTCGCCGTCGGAGTCCCGCACGGACCAGGCCCCCGGTGCCGAGGGGACGAAACGCACGCGGCGCGCATCCCGTTCGCTCGGGACGAGCGCGCCTGCGGGGGACGCCACCTCCACGTCGGCCACCTCGCCGGGCAGCTCGACCGTGACGGACTCGCCGACGATGCCATCGGCGCGCGCACGCACCCCCGAGGCCTGCCCGCCCAGCACGGCCGTCAACCGCTGGACGAGCGGCATGTAGACGCTTTGCACCGGGAGGTTCGTCCAGCCGAGGTCGAGGGTGGAGGTCCAGAGCAGCACCCGGCCCGTGCCGACCTGGCGGGCCACCAGCGCGGGCAGGCCACCCTCCCACCGCAGCGGCACCTCCGGCGCGTCGGGTCCCTCGGTGGCGAACGGCTCGAGCGTCATCACCCGCCGGGCGTGCACGCGCCCGAAGGTGCCACCCCGCGCAAAGGGCCGCAGCAGCTCGCTCGCGGAGGCGTCGGGGTCGAGGAGCGGAACCCCCGGGTCCTCCGCGCGCGCCGCGTCGAAGAGATCCCGCGGCGTGCGCAGCGGCGCGGGCAGCAACGCCGAGAGCGCCGCGTTCCAGCGCGCTGCGGTGACGTTGTCGCCCATCGCGAGGACGAGCCCGCCGCCGCGCCGCACGAAATCCAGCAACGACGGCGCGTACGGCCCGGGATCGGCCACGTTCGCGGCGAACACCACCCGGTGCCGCGCGGGGTCCAGGCGACCGAGACCCGACGCCGGCACGACGTCGACCGCCGGCCCGGCGCCACCGGCCGGCGCGAGCGCGCGCTCGAGGAAGTACACCTCCGAGCGGGTCGGGCTGGAGCCGGGATCGCCGTCCACCACGAGCACGCGGCTGGCGCCGACCTGCGGCAGGTGGAAGGCGCGGGCGTTGTCGGCCGGAAGGTCCGGATCGTCGACCTCCACCCGCGCCACGCCGCCGGTGGCCTGGCGCGGCACCGTGAAGGCCTCCTCGGCGGTGCCCGGCCCGGACGCGTCGGCGCCGGGAACCTCCACGAACGCGGTCATGTGGGCGCCGTCGGGCAGGCGCACGGTCGTGGTGACCTCGCGCGCGGTGTCCCCCCAGTTGGCCAGGGTGACGCGCACGGTGCCTCCCTCCAGCCCGTCACCGTACTCGGCCGCGACCGGCGCCACGTTGCGCACGGCGGCGGGCCGGACACGCCGCGGCAGCACCGCGCTGCCCAGCTCGAGCAGGCGCGCCAGGTCGGCGGCACAGGCCTCGACGAGCCCCGGCCCGGCCTCGTCGGTGTAGAGGAGGATCTCCCCGGGGCGGCCTTCCAGCAGCGTGCGCGCCGCCACGAGCGCCCCGCGGAGGTCGGTGGCGACGTCGCCGCGCTCGAGGGACTCCACGTGGCTCGCCGCGAGGTGCGCGTCCGCGGTCCAGCCGACCACCGTCGCCGCCGGCGATCCAGCGGTCACGACGGCGACCTGGACGGTGGCGGGCAGCGCACGCAGTTCGGCCGCCGCCTGGGTGCGGGCGCGGGCGAAGACGGGGTCCCCGCCCTCGCGGGCGTCCATGGACAGGGAGGTGTCCAGCACGACGATCACCCGGCCGGTGCCGCCCACGGTGGCCGGGGCCTCCCGACGCCGGAGCTCCGGGCGGGCTGCGGCGAGGACCAGCAACGCCAGCGCGAGCAGGCGGAGGGCCATCAGCAGGCGATCGTGCACCTGCGTGCGACGCTGCGTGCGCTGGGTCATCCGCGCGAGGAGCAGCATGGCGCCGAACGGCCGCGTGTCCCGCGGCGGGCGGCGCTGCAGGTGCGCCGCCACCGTGACGGCGAGCAGCACCGCGCCCGCGAGGGCGGCCGGCGCGAGGAGGCCCACGTTCACGCGGACCTGCCGGCGGGGGAGGCGTTGCGGAGGGGGTGTCCCCCTCCGCCCCAGGCGAAGGCGGCAAGGAGATCGACGAGCGGGGCGCCGACCGGCGCGTCGAGGACCACGCCGCGGGCGGCGCGCAGGGCGCTCCGGACCTCTCCGCGCCACCGCTGGACCTCCGCGGCGAACGGGGTGCGCGCGGCGTCCGGATCGAGCGGACGCTCCTCGCCGGACTCGGGGGAGCGCACGCGCAGCGGGGCGTCGAAGGCCAGGCCCAGCTCCTCCGGGTCCGTCACGTGCAGGGCGCGCAGATCGACGCGGTTGCGTACCAGCGCGTGCACCGCCGCGCGCCATTCGTCCGGCTCCTCCATGAAGTCCCCGACCACGGCGACGAGCGAGCGCGCACCGAGGCGACCGCCGATGGCGCGGAACGTCCCGTCGAGGGAGGCGCGCCCGGCCGGCCGCACCGCCGCGAGGGTGCGCAGGACGAGCGCTGCGTGACGGCTCCCGCCCCGCGCAGGCAGGCGCCGCACCGCCACGCCCTCTCCCGCCGCGACCTCCAGCCCCACGGGCTCTCCGACGGTGTGCAGGAACCACGCGAGCGTGGCGGCGAGGCCCACCGCATGGTCCCACTTGCCCGGGGTGGAGCCCAGGTCCGCGGAGGCGTCCAGCACGACCGTGCCGGAGAGGACGCGCTCGGCGCGGCGGCGCCGCACCACGAGCCGGTCCGAGCGTCCGAGCACCCGCCAGTCGACGTCCCGCAGCGCGTCCCCGGGCTGGTACGGCGCGTGGTCCACGAACTCGGCGTCGTGGCCCAGGCGCACCGAGGCGTGGGCACCGTGGTGCAGCCCCGCGACCGCCTGACGTGCGCGCAGGTGCAGCATCCGCGCGCGCGCGAGCACGCGGGGATCGCCCGTTCCCGGCAGCGTCGGCGGCGGAAGGCTCATCGTGTCGGCACCGCCTCCACCAGCCGCGCGAGGACGTCCGCCGGACGGATCCCCTCGGCCTCCGCCGCGAAGTTCAGCACCATGCGGTGGCGCAGGATGCCGGCCGCCACGGCGCGGACGTCATCCTGGTGCGGGGTCTCGTGGCCGCGGAGCGCCGCGCGGACGCGCGCCCCGAGGGCGAGGAACTGGCTGGCGCGCGGACCGGCGCCCCACTGCACCCAGTCCCGCACGGCCTGCGGGGCGTCCGGACCGGGCCGCGTCGCGCGGGCGAGGCGCACCGCGTAGCGGGTCACGTCGTCGTTGGCGGGCAGGCGCCGCACCAGTCCCTGCATGGCCAGGAGCGTGTCCCGGTCGAGGACCGGTTCCGGGCCGGGCCCCGGCTCGCCGATGGTCCGCTCGACGATGGCGACCTCATCGTCCTCACCGGGGTAGTCGACCTCGATGCTGCACATGAAGCGGTCGAGCTGGGCCTCCGGGAGCGGGTAGGTCCCCTCCTGCTCGATGGGATTCTGTGTCGCGAAGACGAGGAACGGCGCGTCGAGCGGCCAGGTGCGTCCGCCCGCGGTCACCCGGCCCTCCGCCATCGCCTGCAGCAACGCGGCCTGGGTGCGCGGGGGCGTGCGGTTGATCTCGTCCGCCAGCAGCAGATTCGTGAAGACGGGCCCGTGCACGAAGCGCAGCTCGCGTCGGCCGGTGGCGCGGTCCTCCTCCAGCACCTCGGTGCCGGTCACGTCGGCGGGCATGAGGTCCGGGGTGAACTGGATGCGGCCGGAGCGCAGGCCGAGCGCGTCGGCGGTGCTGGTGACGAGGAGCGTCTTCGCCAGCCCGGGGACGCCGACGAACAGGGCGTGCCCGCGGGCGAACAGCGCCACGAGCATCTGCTCGATCACCTCGTCCTGTCCGACGATGCGTCGGCGGAGCTGCGTGACGACGGAATCGCGCACACCGGCGAGGCGGTCGAAGAGGGCTGCGTCATCCGCGGAATCGGGCAGGGTCATCGGGAAGCTCCATGGGTCGGCGGCTCGCCGCCAAGGTCGAGGATTCGTCGGTACTGCGCGTGGCGCGCGGCCAGCTCGGCCTGGCCCGCCGCACCGTGAAGATCCGCGAGGGCGCTCTGCACCGTCGCGTCGAAGGGGTTGACGTCGGCCGCGGCGCGGTAGTGCACCAGCGCGTCCCGGGTGCGACCCTGCGCGACGAGGAGGGCCGCGAGCGTCTTCCGGGTCAGCGGGAACTCGGGGTACACCGCGACGGAGTCCTGCAGGCGCGCCAGCGCCTCGTCGCGGCGTCCGAGGGCGCGCAGCGCCTCCGCCTCGCGCGCGACGATCGTGGGCGACGGCGGCTCGTCGGGAGTCATCGCCTTGCGGTACTCCGCGAGCGCCGCCTCCGCGTGCTTGCGCGCCAGCAGCAGGTCGCCGAGGCGGGCGTGACCGGCGAGGTCCGCACGGGACGACAACACCGGGTCCTCCCCGAACGGGTCGTCCGACGCGCCGAGGACGGTGGGCGCGACCGCCAGCTGCCGCGCGACGAGCGACAGCCCCCGCAGGTAGCCCTTCCAGGACTCGAGGAACGCATCGGGTGTCCGCCCCGCCACGCCCGCCACGGCCTCGAGGGCGTCCGCGCCGTCACGGACCCGCGTGAGCGTGTCGGCCACGGCGCGCACGCCGGCCACGCCGCGCAGGTGCTCGATCATCGTGGAGACCTGTGCGAAGGCGAGCGCCGCCTCCTCCGCGGAGTCCAGGTACGCCATCGACGGATGCATGCGCGCCAGCGGCACGAGCGCGTTCTTCGCGAGCGCCCTGGCGAGGAGGGACTGCGCCGTCGGCGCCAGCGGGGGGAAGTCCGTGCGCGCCCACAGGGCCTCGTGGCTGCGCGCGATTCCTTCCTGCAGCCACACGGGCGCCTTGTCGGCGCTGCGCCACGCCACGACGAGGTGGATGTACTCGTGGGCCAGCGTGTCGCGCCACGGGTAGCCGCGCCCCAGCGCCCGCGGGCTCGTGATGAGCAGCCGGTCCCACTTGGAGAGCGCGACGACGCCGGTGGTGCGCACCGCCTCGGCGGGCAGACCGCTCGCCGCGATGAAGCGGTCGGCCGTCGGGTACAGCTCCACCCGGACCGGGATCGGCGGCGCCCCGCCGAGCAGGGGCGCGATGCGGTCGTGGGCGGCCTGGAGCGTCTCCATGCACTCGTCGACGAGCACCCGATCCATGCCGGGCAGGTAGCGGACCTCCACGTCGCGGCGCCGCTCGACGACGAAGCCCTCGGCCGCCCCGACGGTGGCCTCCACATGGTCCCGCTCGGCGGCCAGGTCCTTGTCCCCCGGATGCGCGGCCGCCAGCGCCTTCATGCGCGTGCGGGCGTCCTCGAAGTCCGCGCGGTGGAACGCCACGCGCGCCGCCAGCAGCTCGCCCGCGGCACCCCGGACACCACCGGCCAGCAGGCGCTCGGCGCAGGCCAGGTCGGCGCGCTCGAGGCACGCCAGCCCGTCTTCCGCAGCGCCCGCCCACGCGCGACCCGGCAGGGCGCCGAGCAGCACCGCCGCCGCCAGGCCGCGCAGGACGCTACTGGCGGACGAGTTCTTCATAGTACCGCCGGTTCAACGCCTTGTACTCCTCGGGTACGTCGCCCTGCATGCCCTCGAGCAGCGCCTTGCGGTAGGCCTCGGGCGTCTGGAAGGTCTCCGGCGCCGGAAGCGCCACGTCCTCGGCGTCCGAATCCTCGTCCCCGTTTCCGTCCCGCCGACCCTTGCGGTCGCCCGCTCCCTTGCCGTCGCCCGGCGTGCCCTCTCCCTCGCCCTGGGCGGCCTGCCGCATGTCCTGCATGTCCTTCTGGGCCTGCTGGAGCGCCGCGATGGCCTCCTGCAGACCCTCCTCCGTGGCCCGCTGGGCACCTCCGGCGCGCAGGGCGTCGCCCGTCCGCAGGGCCTCCCCGGCCTGCGCCCCCTGCTCGGCGGCGCGACGCGTGCCGTCCTCGAGACCCGGCGCGTCCATCGGCAGCTTCTTCGCGACCCGCGAGGCGGATTCGGTCGCCTTGGCGGCGCGCTCCGCCAGACGCTCCTGCTCCGCGGCCATCTCCTGCAGCGCGCGCTGCAGCTCGGGCGACGCGCGGGTGCGGGCGCGCGTCATCGTCTCCAGGAGATCCCGGATGCGGGAGGTGCGCGTCTCCATGCCGCGAAGGTCGGAGGCGACGCCGGAGTCGCCGGCCTGCAGACGCGCGCGGCGCGCCAGCCAGCCGAGCGCATCGCCGACCCGCCGGACGCGGGTGCGCGCCGTGGCGAGGTCGCGCGCACGCGCGGAGTCATGGAGCCCTTCCGCCTCGGTACGCACGTCCTCGAGCGCCGAGCGGTTCGCGTAGCTGGCGTCGCGGAAGGCGGCGCGGGTCCCCTCGCTCCGCAGCGCGGCCTCGACCAGCTCGCGCGCCAGCGTCTCGACCTGCTCCCACGCCGCGACGGCCTCGTCCATCCCCCCGCCGAAGCGCTCGCGGGCCGCCTCCGTGCGGCTGCGCAGCTGCGCCTGTCCCGCCGCGAGCTCCTTGAGCTCCGTGGCCAGCTCCTGCATCGCGGCGGAGGTCTTGTCGCGCGACTCGCCGCCGCGGGACTGCATCTCCCGCAGATCCCGCCGCATCGCGTCCATGGCATCGGCAAGCCGGCGCATGAGTTCCCGCGACTCGTCCGTGCGACCCGCGGCGAGGGACTGGCGGACGGCCTCCATGAGGGCGTGCGCCTGCGCACCGCGCTCCGCGAGGAACTCCTTGAGCGTCCCCTCGTCGAGCGACGCCGCGCGTGCATCGAGCTGCCGGAAGAGCCGGCCGAGCTGGTCGAGCCGCGCCAACGCCTCCGGTCCCGACAGCGTGTCGACGCGCTCCCGCAACGCGGACGCCTCCTCGGCGAGCCGCTGGACCAGCTCCGCGACAGCCTCGAGCGAGGCCATCCGCAGGATCTCGTCGAGCGCGAGGATGGCGTCCTCCAGCGTGTCGAGGTGCTGCGCCTGCAGCGTCGCCACGTCCGCACGGTCGCGCTCGGCGGCCCGCTCCCCGAGCGTGCGCGCCGTGGCCAGCAAGACCCGCCGGTGCTCGCCGAGACGACGAAGGACGCGGCCGTCGAAGCTCTCCCGGTCCAGCAGCGACGCATCGCCGGCGATCAACGCGTCCACGGCGTCATAGCGGGCATCGGCCCGCTCGGCCCACGCGTCGCCCCGCGCGCCGGGCGCGACGGCCGGCGAGGGTTCCAGCACGAACGCAGCCAGGGCATCGACCAGGGCATCGCGGATCTCCTGGCGGAGACGCATGCGACGCGTCGCGCGCCCGCGCGGCCCCAGGACCTCGACCTCGACGGCCGCCGACCAGCCGACCTTGCTGCCCGAGACCTCATCGTTGTCGGCGGCACCCACCCGCAGGCGCACGACGGACCCGGCGGCGATCCCGAGCTCACGGGCGCTGGAGGGGACGGCCCCACCGGCCTCCCGTGGTGCGTCCAGCAGCGTCCGCAGCGGCACGACGCGGACCTTGTCCCCCTCGCGGATCTCGACCTGGAGGGCGCGCAGCCCGTAGTCGTCGCGCGCGGCGTAGCGGAGCGGCAGCGGCGCGTCCTCGGCCACCGCCACGCTGCGTGCGGCGCCGACGATGCTCACGTCCGGCGCGAGGTCCGGCTCCGGCACGATGCGGTAGGACGGGGACGGGACGCCGTCGAACTCCAGGCGCCATTGGCCCTCCCCGGCGACGACGAGCGCCCCGCGGACCCTGCGGCCGTCCACCAGCTCGGCGGGCAACGGAGACGCGCCGTACGCCACGAGCGTCGCACGCGTCCAGGACCGCGCGGTGCGGGCCGAGATCTCCACGCGCGTACCGGGCGGCGCGTGGATCTCGCCGTTGGAGTTCGGCACCGTGAGCGGCTCGAGACGCGTGTAGGTCGGGTAGAGGTAGCGCAGCTCCAGGTCGCCCACCACGGCGCGCGGCCCGTCCGGCACGACCGTCTCGCCGAGGACCGGCGCGGGCCGGTCGAGAAGCGAGAGGATCGCGCGTGGACCGAGCGCACCGCCTGCGTGCGCGCCGACCCACGCCACCACCGCGAGCAGCGCGCATGCGGCGGCGACCCGCACCGGCCGCCCGGGGTGCACGCCGTCGGGCGCCACGGCATCCAGCCGCGCCGATACCCGCGCGGCGAGCCGCGCGACCAGCGCCGGGCTGCCGAGGGGGCGCTCGGTGCGGTCCACCACCACGAGCAGCGTGCCGCGCAGGTCGTCCGCCACGCGTTCCACTTGGCGCGCCTGCGCACGGACATCGACGGGACGGCCGAGGTCGCGTCCAGCGTCGAGCACCGCGAGCACCCACGCAGCGCCCGCCATCGACAGCCACGCGGGCAGCGCGGCGGGGGACACCCATCCACGCGCGAGCGTCCAGCCGAGCACGGCGAGCAGCGCCGCGCCAGCCCCGACCCCGACGGCGACCGTCCGTGCGGCCGCGAGTGCGCGCTCGCGGCGGGCGAGGCGCTCCAACGCGGCCTGGATGCGGAGGGTCGGGTCGGTCACGTGCGGGAGGTTGGACACCGTGGTCGGGCTGCGCCTTCCGGGGACCTAGCCCGTCGGGGGGGAGGGATCGACCCGCACGACCGACGGTGACGCGATGGTCACACGCGCACGAGCGCGGCGAGCATCTCCAGCCAGCCGCGGAGCGGTCCGGCGGTCGGTGGCCGCTCCGCCATCGCCAGGACCTCCGGCGACCAGGTCCGCAGCGCCTCGCGGAAGGCGCGGGCGGGTTCGCGCACCGCCCCCTCCGCGAACGCCTCCGGTCGGCCCAACGCGTCGATGGCGGCGGCGACGGCGAGGCGCCGCTCGGCGTAGGGCAGCGCCTCCAGCGTTTCGGGACCGATCGGCGCGCCGACGTGGTGCACCTGCGGCACCGGGGGCACCTCGTGGCGCGCGCCGGCCCCGGTCAGCCCGCCGCGGAACGCCACGGGCACGATCGGGAGGCGCCGCTCCAGCGCGACGTCGACCCAAACGCTGCTCATCTTCTCGATGGCCTGGTCCGGCTCGGTCTGGCGTGTGCCCTCGACATGCACGAGCAGGGGACGGTCGGTGGCCTCGCGCGCGAGCGCCGGGAGGCCGGCCCGGTCCGACGGTTCGAACCACGCGACGCGCTCCACGACGCGCGCCCCGGGGTACTGCCCGAAGAGGCGCACGAGCGTGCCGAGCCACGCGTCCCGGTGGGCGGCCTTGCCGACGGTGCGCACCGGCTGGTCCAGCACCGGCGCGAGCAGGCAGGTGAGCAGGGCGCTCTCCAGGTAGTTCTGGTGGTTCGCGACGAACAGCACGGGGCGGCCACGCAGCGCCGCGAGGCCAGCCGGGTCATGGAGCACCAGATCCGCCACGAAGCTGCGGAGAAACGCGACCATCACGCCCTCGCCGAGCCACTCCTCGGCGCCGAGCCAGTCGCGCCACCAGCGGGTCACGGGGGCCAGCTCCACGCGCGGACGCGCCGCGCGCGGCGGGTCACCGGTGACGCCCACGACCCGCAGCGGTTTCCGCGCCAGCCAGCCGTCGGCACCGTGAAGCTGGACGAGGTCGGGCGCCACCCCGAACCGGGCGGCGAGCACCGCGCGCGCTGCCGCGTCGCCGGGATCGCGCGGTGCGAAGGGCCACGCGGGCGGGGGCGTCGCGGGCGCGCCGCCGTGGTTGGCCCCCGCGGGGGCCTCGCGCGGCGCGCGCGGGGAAGACGCGTCCGCCGCAGGTGGCGCCGAGACAGGCTCGGAAAGCGCGCCCCGGGAGTCGTCGCCCGGCGACGGCCGCGAGGGGCCGACCCCAGGCCCCTCCCCCGCCGCCTCCGCGGGAGGATCGACCTCGGGCGCGGTGAAATCGGCCCACGGCGTCTCGGTGCGCGGGACGGTGTGCTCCAGCGGCACGGCGGCGTCCGTGCGTTCCTCGTCGTCCTCCACGAGGAAGTACCGCGGCGACACGCGGGGCGGCGCCTCCGCGCCCCCGGCACGCACCGGCAGCGCCTCCCCGGACGGTCCGGCCGCGACCGGACGCCACGACGACGGCGGTGCCTCCACGGCGGGGAGGCGCGCTCCGCCCTCCACCCGCACGCGCAGGCCCCACGCGCTGTAGATGCGCAGGCCGTCGACCCAGAGGTGACCGTCGAAGATCCAGGTCTCGCCGGCCGGATCGGCGGAGCGCCCCGTGGCCTCCAGCTCCAGCTGGACCCGGCGGTGCTCGGGGCGCACCTGCCCACGGTACCGCCACCGGTGCGGTCCGCCGACCATCGTGACGAAGCGCGCCCCCGCGTGCATCTCGCCGAGGCCGGCGTCGGCCATGGCGAATTGCCCGAGCTGCAGCAGGGCCTCGAGGCCGAGGCTGCCGGGCTGCACGGGATCCTGAAAGAAGTGCGCGCGGAAGAACCACGCCCCGGGGTCGACATCCACCTCGGCACGCCAGCGGCCCAGGCCCGCGGCACCGCCATGCGGCTCGATCGCCACCACGCGATCGAGGAGCGCCATGCGCCCACGCGGCAGCACGAGCCCACGGTGCGCGCCCCGCCCGCGGAGCCGCACCTGCACGCCGGGCGGTGCGGAGATGGCGGCCCGCTCGTCCTCGGTGCTCCCGACCCCCGCGGGTGCGTCGAACGCCTCCGGCGGAAAGAACCCGAACGTGGTCGACAGCGCCAGCACCGGCACCCCGCCCTGCGCGGCCTCGATGTCGAACCCGACGAGGGTCATCCCGGCCGAGCGCGAGAGCGTGCGGTGGTGGACGCTGACACGCAGCGGCGCGCCGGGCCGCACGGGCGTCCGCAGCGTCCCCTCGCCGTCGAGGTTGCGGAAGAGCACGGGGCCGTCGGCCGCGGCCGCACACCCCACGTGGCTCGCGAGCCACCCGCACGGCTGGAGCGCCGCCTCGAGCACCACGGCCCACGGCACGGTCCCGTGGCCACCGTCCACGACGTGCCAGTCCTCGGCCCGCACGTCGAACTCGGTCACGACGCGTGCGCCCGCGCGCATCGTCCCTGCGGCCCCGGGCGCATCCTCCACGATTCGGGAGACGCACAGGTAGGGCGGGCCCGGCAGGCGCGGGAGGGGCATCCCCGCGTCGAAGCGCACCATGGCGGCGCCGAAGGCCTCGGACGGACGCCCGAGCGCCGCCGCGAGCACGCGCGGCTCCACGCCGGACGCGCCCGCGGGCGGACCCGGCCAGTCCGGGACGAGCTCGATCTCGAGGGGATCGGCGTGGAAACACTTCAGGCCGTCCACGGTGCAGAGCACCTGCGCCCGCAGCCGCGGTCGCACGCCCCGCGCCAGATCGCCGGCGACGAGCTCCTGCACGAACAGCTCGTAGGCGAGCAGGCGGCTCGACGGGATGACCTGCCCGCGGCAACGGAGCTGGAAGGGCACGTCCTTCGACGGCTCGAATCGCCAGCCGTCGCGGTCCAACGTGAGCCCCAGCGCCGCCATGTAGACGGACATGGCGTGCAGGCAGCCGTCGAACATGAGCGTGCCCGGCATGCACGGGTCACCGTGGAAGTGGCCCCGGAACAGCCACGAGTCGGGGCGGACGTCCCATTCCGCGCGCAGGTAGCCGCGCCCCCAGGGCCCGCCCGCGGGGTCGAGGTGCGTCACGCGGTGCAGCAGCAGCTGGTCCCCGCCCGGCACCGACGGGCTGCGCGTGTGGCTCGCCGCACGCGCCCACGGCCCGCGCGGCCCGCCTCCGAAGGCATGGACGAGATCGCGGCGCGCGAAGGCCTGCAGCGCGGCCTCGTCCAGCGAGGACGGCACGCCCGTCACGCGGGGCGGGTCCACCGGCCCGTCCAGCGCCACCGCGCCCGTCGCCGCCGCCTCGGCCGGATCCCAGAGGATCCCGCCGCTCGCCGCGAGCTCCGCGTCGGTGAAGAACCCGGCCTGTCCGTGGCGCACGACCAGCCGCGGCGCGTCGTCCACGCGGCAGTCGTAGTGGAAGAAGAACATGCGCACGTCGCCGAGCCGCGCGTGGCCGTCCAGGTGGATGTCGTACCGGAGGGTCTCACCGGCGGCCGGCAGCGGCCCGCGGTAGGTCAGCTCGCAGCCGAGCAGCCGGTACACGCGCTCGCCGCGGGTGTGCAGCACGTCCATCCCCTGCCAGCTGGCGAGCAGCAGATCGGCTTGGCCTGCCTCGATGAACACGCCCCCGCGCATGCGCCCGTCGTGGAGGTACCAGGCCTCGCGCGCGTCGGTCCCCGGCATGGCATGGGCGGGGCTCCCGACGTCCGTCTCGGTCCAGATCGTGCCGCGCCCCAACGTCAGCGCGGGGCCGTCGATCCCGAGCACCCGATCGCACAGCAGCAACGGAGGTGCGGGCATCCGCACCACGCGCGCGTAGGCGTCCTGCGGAACGAAGGCGGGCCCGAAGGCCTCCGACACCGGCCCGACCGCGATGCGCTCGAGCATCGCACGATCGAGCTTCGGACCCGGGAGCGCGCCCTGCGGCGCGATCGAGGGGATGGGGGTCTCGACGACCGTGGGGTCTGGGGCGGGGGTTGAGCCCACCCCCGCAACGCCCCGGGCCGCGTCGTGACCGGCACGCACACGCAGCGGCTCCTGCGCGGCCGGCGCCTCCGGCGCCGCGACGCCGCGGTAACGCAGCCAGGCGGCGTGGGCCTCGGCCATCGCCTCCACCCAGGCACGATGGGCGTCGGCCACGCGCGCACGCTGGGCCAGCAACACCGCGGGCCATCCGGCCGGCGGCGGCGCAGCGGGCGCGGACGGGGCGGGTGCGGACGGGGCGGGTGCCCACGCGGCGGGCACGGGTGCCGACGGCATCGGCGCGGCGGACAGGGGCGCGTCCGCATGCGGCGGCGGCACGCGTCGGGGATCGGGCCCCGGCGCCGACGGCGCGGGGGACGACAGGGCGCCCGTCCGCACGGGCGGGACGTCCGCCACCGGCGGCAGCGCGGGCGCCGGTGCCATCCGACCGAACAGCGGAGGCTCGACCGGATGCACCTCCCGCGCGAATCTCGCCGATGCAGGCGCCGACGCCGCCGACGCCGGCGCGGGGTCCGACGCACTGCCGAGCGCCTCGACGTCGAGCACGGCCTGGCTGCCGCCGGACGCGCGCACGCGCACGGAGCGCGTGCCGGGCGTCCCCACGAGGGCGCGCGCCACGGCGAGCAGACCCTCGAAGGCCGGACCCACCTCCGCGACCGGCGTGAACCCGGCCGGCGGTCCCTCGACCGTGGGCGCGCCGAGGCGGCCGAGCAGGGTCCATCCTCGGGCGCGCGCCAGGGCGTCCGTCGTCACCGCGAGGAGCACCCCGGCGTCACCGGTGCCGCGCAGCGGCGCGCGCAGCCCGCCGTCGACGTCGATCGCACCGACGAGCGCGAGGTCCACGCGCTGCGCTGCCAGCGCGTCGGCGGCCGCGCGAAGGGCGTGGATGCCGGAGAGCTCCTCGCCCGCCAGGACGTAGCCCGCGCCTGCCACGTCGAGCTGCACGTTCACGCGGTTCGCGGGGATGTTCGGCATGGTGCCCAGCACGTGCTCCGCACGCAGCGGGGGCGCTGCGGCGGAGGACGCGGCCGCCGCCAGCGCCGGCGCGAGTCCGGGCACCGCCCCCATGCGCCAGCGCAGGCCCCAGGCCGACACGCGGGTGTCCGCGCCCACGCCCAGCCACAGGCCGACGCGCGCGCGATCCGGTCCCTCCGGCAACGCTTCCTGCACCTCACGGGCGAGGGCGAGCGCAAGGGCCTGCTGCGGCAGCGCCATCGCGAGGTCGTTCGGCGGGAATCGCAGCCCCTCGAGCCCGAGCTCCACCGTGCGCGCCACCGGTACGGCGCCGGACGCACGAAGCGCCGCGATGCCGCGGTCGTCCCCGAGACGCGCCGCGCACGCGACGACGACCAGCGGCGGCATGGACGGGCCGCGCGCCCGCGCCACACGCCGCGGCCGTGCGGGCGGGGCGCTCTCAAGGACCACGTGCGCGTTGTTGCCGCCGAACCCGAAGGCGCTGACCGCCGCCACGCGCACGCCGCGCGCCCCGGGCGCCCACGCCGCGGGCGCGTCCACCAGCGACCAGCCGCCCGACCCGACGGCGTCGATGGAGTCATCCGCGTGCAGCGTGGGCGGAAGCTGCTCGCGCGCGAAGCCGGCCAACACCTTCTGGATGCCCGCCGCCCCCGCGGCGGTGACGAGGTGCCCGAGCTGGCTCTTGAGGCTCCCGAGACGCGGCCGCGCGTCGCCGAACACCTCGGAAAGCGTGTCCAGCTCGGTGCGATCGCCCGTCGGGGTCCCGGTGGCGTGGCACTCGACGAGCTGGGCCTCCGACGCCTCCAGCTCCGCCTCGCGCCATGCGGCGCGCAGCGCGCGCACCTGTCCCTCCCGGCTCGGCGCGAGCAGGCTGCGACCGCGCCCGTCGTTGCTGACGCCGATCCCGCGGATCACCCCCAGGATCCGACGTCCGTCGCGCTGCGCGTCGTCCAGGCGCTGCAGCAGCAGGAACGAGGCGCCCTCGGCCGGCACGAGGCCGTCGGCACCGCGGTGGAAGGGACGGCTGCGTCCCGTCGGGCTCATGGCACCGAGCGCCGAGAATCCCACGTGCAGGAACAGGGTGTCCGACGCCTGCACCGCGCCCGCGAGCATGAACGACGCCCGGCCGGCACGCAGCACGTCGGCGGCGAGCTGGATGGCCACGAGCGCGCTGGCGCAGGCCGCGTCGAGCGTGTGACACGGCCCCCCGAGCCCGAGCCCCCGCGCGAGCAGGTCTGCGGGCAGGCCGAACCCGTGGATGTCGTCGGGGTGTCCGGGGGCCGGACCGGCGGGCCAGCCCTCGGCCACGAGCGCCGCGTGCGCGGCGCGCATCGACGCCCGCGCCGACGGAAATCCGAGGTTTCCGAAGAGCGCCCCCACCCGCCGCAGCGCGGCATCGCCGGGCTGGAGCCCCGCGTCGACCAGGGCCTCCCGCGCGGCGTGCAGGGCCCACTGCACGAGCGGATCCCGCGCCTCCGCGTCGGGCAGCAGCAGGCCGGTCCCGTCGAAGGCGAAGCCCTCGACGTAGCCGCCGGCCCAGGACACCGCGGCGTCCGGACCGGCGCCGCGTGGCGCGGGGCCGTCTCCGAGACCGGTCCGGCCCTCCGGGACGTCCGCGCGCACGGCGTCCACGCGATCGAACACGAGGTCCGCGAACGCCGGCGCACCGAGGGCCCCGGGCAGCACGCACCCCTGCCCGACGATGGCGATGGGGGCCGCCATGCCGTGTCAGGCCTCCGCGACGGCGTCGGCCGCCGTGGCCAGGGGCGTTGCGGGGCCGGCCTGAGGCCCCGCCCCAGGCGCCACCGGATACGCCCCGGAGGCCAGGACGTGCGTCTCGACGCCGAGAAGTTCGACCGCAACGGTGTCCTCGGCGTCCAGCAGCACGATGTCGCACACGGTGGAGGCGCGGGTGGCGCGCACGGGGCGCAGCGTGGCGCGGAGGGTGCCGGACACGGGTGCGGCTCCCCACGCGAGGCGTGCCACCGACGTCGGGAGGCTGGCGCCCCCCAGCCGCGTGCGGGTCCACAGCGCGGCCAGCTGCATGGCGCCGTCGAGCAGCGCCACCTCCACGTCCTCCGGGCGCGTCCAGCCCAGCGGCACGGGATCCATGAGCCGGGCCTCCATGCCGGCGTCCCCCACCCGCACGTCCGCGAGCACACGGAAGGCGGGGCCGTGGAACAGCGTGCCGTCGGCGTACACGTCGCCGTCCCAGGAGCGAAGCCCTTCGAGGGTTCCCGCGACGGGCATGCGCGTGGGTCCGCCGGCCTCGGCACAGGCCTGGTAGGCGGGTCGACCGTCGGGACCGGTGGCCCGCACGACGAGCGCCTCGCCGGCGCGCTCCGCCGAAACGGCGAACAACACCCCCGCGTCGTCGAAGGCGGGCACGGAGACGCCGCGCAGTACCCGCAGCTCCGCCAGCACGTCGGGCGCACGGGCGGGATCCAGCGCGCCGGCCACCGCCCGCAGCGCTTGCGCCACGAACATGGCCGGGACCACGACCGCACCGCCGAGCGCGTGGTCGGCCAGCAGCGGGTGGGTCCGGGCCCGCACGCGCAGCGCGCGGGTGCGCTCGGTCGCGGGGGCCAGCTCGCCCCCGATCACGCATTCCACGGGCGCGGCGTCGGCCGCCAGCTCCGCGACGAAGGCCGCGGCACCCTCCGCGAGCGGCACGAGCGCGACCCCGCGGGCCTGGAATGCCCGCGCGAGCGCCGCCGTGACCATGCCGCCCTCCCAGGGACCCCAGCCGATGCTGCGGACGACGCAACCCGGCCGGCGGCGGGCCTCGGAGGCCGCGAGGCGGTTGAGGGCCTCGTTGGCGAGCGCGTAGTCGGCCTGCCCGGGGTTGCCGGCGCGCGCCGCCACGCTGCTGAAGAACACGAGGGCGCGAAGCGGGTCGGTGCGCGTCGCGGCGAGCAGGGCGGCGGCCCCCCGCAGCTTGGTGTCCACCACCGCGTCGAACAGGGCCAGGGTCTTGTCGGCCACGCGCTTGTCGTGCAGCACGCCGGCGGCGTGGACGAGGCCCGCGATCGGGCGGCCCTCGGCCCGAAGCGCGGCGAGCACCGCCGCCACCGCCTCCGCGTCCGCGACGTCCACCGGCACGTACCGACCGCTGGCACCGGCGCGGCGGATCGCGGCGAGGGTGCCGCGCACCTCGCGGGAGGCGCGGATGGACGCGACGCGACGGCCCAGCTCAGCGGGCGTCACGGCCGGATCGCGGGCGTGCAGGAAGCGCTTGAGGGCGGCCTCGTCCTCGACGCCGGCCAGCTCGGCGGGCTCCTCGGCGTCCACCGCGCTGCGTCCCAGCAGCACGAAGTGCGCGCCGGTGCGCGCGGCGAGCGCCACGACGCACGCGGCGGTCACCCCGCGGGCGCCGCCGCTGACCACGACGACCTCGTCACGCCCGAACGGCAGGCTCGCCGCGGCGACGCTCGCGTCCCCGGCGAGCGGCGCGGGGTCCAGCGCAAGCGTGCCGCGGCCGTCGGGACCCACGAGCACGTCCACCGGCCCGGCCTGTCCGACCTCCGCTTCGATGTGCGATGCCAGCACGTCGGGGTCCGCCGAGTCGAGCAGGTCGAGGGCGCGCGCGAACCCTGCGGGATGCTCGCGCGCGACGGTGCGCGTCAGACCCGCGAGCCCGGCCAGGAGCGCCTCGCACGGCTCCGGCGCGCCGGACAGGCCCATGTCGCCGCCGAGTGCCGTCACCGTCATCCACGCGACGTCCCGGGCGGCCGCGCGCGCGGCGCGGAACGCGTCCCGCAGCACGTCGCGGGCCTGCTCGCCGTCGGTCACCGGGTCGAGGCCGGGGAGGAACACGACGCCCCGGCTGCCGTCGAGCTCCTCGGGATCCGCGACCACCACGACGTCCACGCCGCGGGCATCGAGGCGCGCGGCCAGGCGCGCCGCCACCCCGCGGCCGTCGGCCACGACGGCGAGCGGGCCGAGCGTGCGCAGTTCACCCGGGCCGAGGGCCTCGACGACGGGGATGCTGCGGGCGAGTGCGGGGTGGGAGGACGCGGGCGCGGGCGCGGCCTCCCGGCTCAGAAAGGGGCGGCGGTCTCCGCGGGCGCCAGGAACTGCGCCACCTGGCCGAGCGTCCGCAGCCGCCCCATCGTCTCCGCGTCGGCCTCCGGCGCTTCGGGCGCCCGGTCGCGCAGCGCGGAGAGGATCTCCACGCGCTTGATGCTGTCGATGCCGAGGTCGGCCTCGAGACTCATGTCGAGACGCAGCATCTCCGCGGGGTACCCGGTCTTCTCGGCCACCACCGCGAGCAGGAGCGCGGAGAGGTCGGCGGGCGCCCCCGCGCGACGCACGGGCGGCTCCGCGAGCGGCAAGGCCTGCTGCGTGGACGCGGCGGCCGCGGGCGCAGGCCTGGCCGGCGTCGGACCGGCGCCGAGGAACGCCGCCACCTCGGCGAGGGTCTTCAGGCGCGCCATCGTCTCGCCGTCGGCGTCGGGCGTGCCGGGCGCGCGCTCGCGCAGGGCGGAGAGGATCTCCACGCGCTTGATGCTGTCGATGCCCAGGTCGGCCTCGAGGCCCATGTCGGGGCGGAGCATCTCCGCGGGGTACCCGGTCTTCTCGGCGACGACCTGGAAGAGCAGCGCCACGAGGTCGCCGACCGGCGCCGCGGCCGGCGCGGGGGCGACGACGGGGCGCGGCGTCGGGGCCACCGCCGCGACGACGACCGGTGCCGGCGCGACCGGCGCCGCGAGGACCGGCGCAGGGACCACGGCCGGCGCGGCTGCGAACACCGGCGCGGTCACGACCGGCGCGGGGGAGGCGTTGCGGAGGGGGATGCCCCCCTCCGCCCCAGGCGACGGAGGCATGGCGACGCCCGCGAGCACCATCATGGCGCGGGTGGCCTCCTCCTGCGCGCGCAGGAACGCCACGTGCGAGTCGGTCATGGCGCGCTGGAACTGGGCGTGCACCTCGGCGGCCTGGCGCTGCGCCTCGACGAAGGCGGCGGCCCAGGCGGCGGCGTCGGGGGATGCGTGCTTCACGTCGTGCTCCGTTTCGTCGGGAAGGGAGGTCTCGGGATTCGGCGGCAACGGCGGCGTGGCCGGCGTGGGCCAGGGCTTGCCCGCGTTCGTGCCGTCGATGGGCACCGGCATGGCGGCGCGCGGGATGGGCGGAGGCAACGCGGGCCGGCGCGTCCACAGCGGGGCGAGGTCCACGGGAAGGCCGAGGGCCACGGCCATGCCGAGGGCACCGAGCAGACCTTCCCACGCGTCTTCCGCCCGCGGGAGCGTCGCGATGGCGACATGCGGCCGGTCGGCCAGGATGCGCCGCGTCAGTCCGGTGAGGACGCTGCCGGGACCGACCTCCACGAAGGTGCGCACCCCCGCGTCCGACATCGCCCGGACCTGCTCGACCCACCGCACCGGGCTGCGCACGTGCGCGCCGAGGCCCTCCGCGACCTGCTCCGCGGAGAGGCCCCCGGGCCACGCGGCGCCGGTGATGTTCGACCACACGCGCTCGGCGGGCGGCGCCACGAGCGCCTGCCCGCGAAGCCAGGACGCGAAGCGCGTCGCCGCGCCCGCCACGAGCGGACCGTGGAACGCCGTGGACACCGGCACGCGCTGGCAGCGCACGCCCTGCGCCTCCAGCCGCGCCTGCACGGCGCGCACCGCGGGCACGGTGCCGCCCACCACGGTCTGGTCGGGCGCGTTGAGGTTGGCGATGCCCGCGTCGGCCTCCAGCGCCGCGCGCACGACGTCCGGTCCCGCCGACACCGCGAGCATGGCACCGGGCACCTGCGCCGACGCCGCGGCCATGGCCTCTCCGCGGGCACGCGCCGCGCGGAGGAAGGTCGGCGCGTCCATCGCGCCGGCCACGTGCAGCGCCGTGAGCTCCCCGAAGCTGTGGCCGGCCACCGCCGTCGGCACGAGGCCGCACGCCACGAGCACCTCATGCGTCGCCCGTGACACAGCGCCGATGGCGGGCTGTGCCCATTCCGTGGCGGTGAGCGCCGTCTCGTCGGCCGAACGGGCGTCCTCGTCGAAGCGCGGCGGCGGGTGGATGCGGCGCGCGAGGCCCGGGACGTCCGCCTCCGCGGCGTCGAGCGTCTTGCGGAACGCATCGAGGCGCATGGCCAGCGACGCGCCCATGCCCACGAACTGGCTGCCCTGGCCGGGGTACAGGAACGCCACCCGGCCGGGGTCGACGCCGGGCTGGTACCAGCACCCGCCGGCGGCGTGCGCCACCCCCGCGCGCACGACCGCGACGGCGCGCTCCACCGCGGGGTCGAGCGCGTCGGGACGCACCCGCAGCGCGATCCGGCACGGGCCGGTGCGGGGGGACGACGCGGACTCGCGCGCGGCGTCCTCCACCGGGCGGCCGCGCAGGCCCTCCAGGGCGGCCACGAGCGCGGTCGGGGTCTCGGCCGACAGCGCGATCAGCTCCGCGGCCGGCGGGTCCAGCCGCGGGGGACGCGCGGCGCCGAGGTATTCCTCGAGGGTCACGTGGAAGTTGCTGCCCCCGAACCCGAAGGCGCTCACGCCGGCACGCCGGGGGTGGGACGGCCCACGGATCCACGGCCGCGCCCGGGTGTTCACGTAGAACGGCGACCCGTCCAGCCCCAGCGCCGGATTCGGGCGCGTGACCTTGATCGTGGGCGGAAGCACCTTGTGGTGCAGCGCCAGCACGGCCTTGATCAGCCCGGCGGCGCCCGCGGCGGCCTTGGTGTGCCCGATCTGCGACTTCACGCTGCCGAGCGCACACCATGGCTCGATGCCCTGGGTTCCGGGGCGGGGGGTTCCACCCCCCTCGCGGCCGACGCCGGGCGTCGGCCTCCGGGGGCGGGGTCCGGCGCTCGCCGAGCCTGGCTCGGCGCCGCCTGCGGCGGACGCGTCCTCCCCACTCTCGCCGCTCGAGGCCCCTGCCGGGG